>CAJXZK010000074.1 GCA_913063055.1 uncultured bacterium | reverse complement strand
GTATAGGTAGTGAAGCCTGAGGCTGTATCCGCTAGCATGGCTACTATGCCACCATGAAAGAAGCCGTGTTGCTGTTGGGTTGCTTTTGAAAAGGGCAAATGTACTTCGACATAGCCAAGGCTAATTTCTTCGATTGTGCCACCAAGAGCATGCATTACTCCCTGGTGCTCAAAGCTCTTTCTGATTTTTTCTTCGAAGTTTTCGTCCTGAACTTTGAGCGGACCGCGTATGGACTTGCGAATAATCGTACCGTTTGGAGTCTGCATGATAGTTTCCTAAAAGAATGAATTGGCGCTGCCTGTTATTTGCTTGTACCGGCCGCAACTTTTTCTGCTGATTCGGTGACGCGACGGTAAACACAGCCGTTTTTAACCGCTAGTTCGGTGGCCAGAACCGCTCCACCAGCCGCACCGAGAATGGCGTTGTGGGCCAGGGCCGTGAATCTTACCCAGTTGTCTTCTCCGACAGCCAATTGGCCGATGCTAACGGCCATGCCGTTTTCAGTCATGACGTCAAGCTTAGGCTGCGGTCTATCTGCTGCATCGATATAATGAATTTGATTTTGTGGTGCCGATGGCAAGCCTCGTACGCCCTCGAACTGGTTCCACTTTGCCAAAATAGTATCTTTGTCTATAGCCTTTTCGAACTGCACATTGACGTAGGCTGTGTGTCCATCGCTGACAGCAACACGTACGCACTTAGCCTGAATCTTAGGAGTGCTCACATGTTCGATACCAGAATCGGTCAGTTTGCCCCAGACCTTGAGCGGCTCTTGCTCTGACTTCTGTTCTTCCCCACCAATGTACGGAATAACATTCTCAACCATTTCAGGCCAGGTCTGGAAGGTTTTGCCGGCTCCAGAAAGGGCTTGTTCGCTGTGAACAAAGATTTGCTTGATGCCAAACTCTTTTAGCGGAGTGAGAGCAATCACATAGCTTTGAATCGAGCAATTACTTTTGACCATTATGGCGCCAGTTGTATAGCCCCGTTGTTGACGCTGTGCCTTTAAGACATCAAGATGGTCTGCGTTTGCTGCTGGTATCATCATTGGTACCAACTTGTCCATTCTATAAGCTGAGTTGCAAGACGTGACAAAGACGCCGCGCTTGGCCAGGTCATCTTCAAGCTTCAATACGGCTGCTTTATCGATGCTCACGGCACAGAAGACAATGTCGACGCCATCAACAACCTGGTCAAGGTCATCGGCGTCAACTACAGCAAGTTTGCCTATAGCTGGCGGAATAGGAAAATCCATGAACCAGCGGCCAGCCACCGACTGCTCATAAGTCTTGCCAGCAGAACCAGCTGAGGCGGCCAACTTTGTTACTGCAAACCAGGGGTGATCTTTGAGCATGCGAATCAATTGCTGACCAACCATACCCGTGGCGCCAACAATTCCAACTTTGAGTGGTTTGCCGTTCAGCTTAAACTTAGTTTCGCTAGTACTGGTTGTTACTGTTGCTAACTCAGTTGTTTCTGACATGGCTTGATCTCGCTTTTAGGTGGAAAATTGGGTGCAGAGTATGCGCGTCGCTACACTTCTGTCTGAGTATAACAGCGCTTTGTTGTGCAGAAGCCGACTGTGAAGGGATTTTGCCGCTCTACTCTTGCCCTTGCTGAAAATCGAGCCCTAAGGAAGATTGGCCGCGGGCTTACCCTTGAGCCGTCGTTCTCGATTTCAATCAATAGCGCTTTGTTATTGATGAGATATAAGTAAATAATGGCCCCCGTGGGAAGGCCCTGACGAGCTTAGGCGATTTCTTGAGCTGGCTCATTATTGTCAATATCGCTCTCAATGTCTTCAACAAGAATGTTTCGTTCTCTTGTCCCAAACCTTGGTGTGTACAGGGCCGCAAAGAGAACTCTTCCGTCTGGCTTTGCCGAAGGTAAAAGTTGAATGCGCTCTCTGATGTTGTCTGCTTGAGCCACGTGAATTAGTTCGTACTGTTCGTCTTTATAATTGAGAACAACGTATAGCCCTTCTCTTTCTTCTAAAGAGTCGACATCGTTAAATGGTCCATCAAATTCGTGCTTGCCAATGAGAATAGACATAAAATCCCTTTTGATACGGAGCTTCTTGTCTTTGACTTAGCTCAACTTCAAAAGTGCCCAGAAAATCTTCGCGATTGAAGATGTTCAGGACACTTGAATTGATCGGCAAATTAAAGAATTAGACTGCTGAATTTCGTACTGGCGAAAGATATTTTGTCGGGCGGTCACCGGCCGATTCAGAGGCAATATGCAGACTCGTACGACGTAAGTTCTCGGCCCGATAGTTTTTGCCTTGCAGTGCTAGTGCCAATGACAGGTTGTTCAGTGCCATTGCTAAACTAAGCTCATCGGTATGGCGAAAGTCTCTCAACATCGCTAGTTCTTCGATGAATATTTTTTCTGCCTTTGCAAAGGCTCTAGAGCGCAGCGCTTCCAATCCTTGTTTCTCTAATCTTTGCACTCATTCGTTTGAAGTCTGTTTGATACGAGGGCGTCTTGCAATGATTGCTGATTTTGCAGTTCAGTGTTGGCATTGTATTCACCCGCGCGGGCAAACTGATTGCATTGGGCGCGGTGAAGCAAGGCTCTTTGCGCTGCTTCAATATTTTTGCTTTCTCCGTGCCAAATTTCGAGGGCCGGTTGCTGAATAGCTCTGGCAAAAGAAAAGGCAAGTGGCCAGGGCCGTTTTAAATTGAGTTTGCTATTGATAGCATTTAAGCGGGCTGAAGCTAGCTCCGCCGATTGTCCTCCAGAAAGGAAGGCAATTCCGGCGACCGCTCCAGGAACAGCTCGTAGTAAGCAATTGAGTGTGGCCTCTGCCACATCGTGGACAGTATTTTGTTTGCTACAGTTCAACCCCGGCAGCACCATATTTGGTTTGAGAATTAGTCCCTCGAGCATTACACCCTGAGTGTAGAGCTGATTGAAAACGGCACGAAGTAATTCTTCTGTTACTTGGTGGCACTGCTCCATAGTGTGTTCGCCTTCCATTAGCACTTCTGGCTCGACGATAGGCACCATCGAGGCTTCTTGGCAGTATGCTGCGTACAGTGCCAGGCTGTGGGCATTGGCTTCAATACAGGCTCTGCTGGGTAGGCCGCCTCCAAGTGATATTACTGTGCGCCACTTAGCGAAGCGCGCTCCGAGAGTGCGATATTCGGCCAGACGTTCGGGCAAGCCATCGAGACCCTCAGTAATTTTTTCTCCTGAGTGACCGGGCATGTTTTTTGTGCCAGTGTCGACCTTGATGCCAGGAATTATTCCTTCGTCTATCAGTACCTTGATGAAAGCGGTTCCGTCTTCTTTTCTTTGGCGAATTGTCTCGTCATAGAGAATAGCGCCGCTAATATATTTTGAGAGCCCTGGAGTCGTAATAAGCAATTCTCGATAGGCACGGCGATTTTCTTCAGTGGGTTTGATGCCCGAATTATCGAAGCGTTTGTTGCAGGTGACATTGCTCTCGTCCATGGCTAAGAGACCCTTGTTTCCTGCCACTAGCGCTGCGGCAGTAATGATTAAATCTTCAGCGTTCACTTAAGGTTGCTCCTTGTAGGCCTTAATGTCCATCTTTTACTTCTTTGATCAAGTGATCTGTCTGTATGTTGTTTCCCACACAGATGACTGCGCTTTGATGGAATTGAGCCAAGAATTTTGCCAGTATTTAGGCTTAGCCGGAAACCCTAGCTGTTGCATCGTTTCTGCCAATGGGAAATGAGGGGAAATGGGCTGTTGCTCAAAATATTTGGCTTAGCGTGGGAAAAACCACAGTTTCAAGTCTCAAGCTTTGAGTTAATCTGCTATGGTGAATAAAGATAGACTGCAGAGGGTTCGTTTTAATCTCTCAACTTAAGAGCTGCAGGGGCAGAAGCGAACAAATCAGTCACTAGTTGACTGAGAGGGGGCATTGATGAAACCGTCAATCTTGCAACGGTCATTCTGGCAAGAACTGTGGGACACCGTAAGCTCGTGGCTGCTTGGGCCTGAAGCTCGTCCAGTGGTGATTCCAATCAAAGTTAATGAGCACGATAGTCATGCTCGCCGCAATAGGCGCTAACTAAAGACCTTATTTCATTCTATTTGGCTGCTAGCTTGTGGCTACGAAGGTAGCGCGCTGCTCCATCTGAGAGTAAATCGCGATGCATGCGCCAGCTGTCGTCAAAGAACGATTGGGCTATTTTCTTATCGAGCATGTGGGTGTGCAGCAAATTTAGGGCGTCCTTTTCCTCGGCTGGACCCTCGCTGTAGACGATTTTGTCGCCCTCACGTTTTACCCCTAAGACTTTGCAGAAATATTGAAAGGAAGCGTTCTGCTCTCTGGGCATATGACCGCTGACAATTACTACTTTGAGATTGTTCCAGGCTGGGCCTAAGTCGACTTTCCACTGTGCCACTTTTTCGTCTTGTTTTTCTAGCTGGGCACTGATTGCTTCATAGGCGTTTTCGAGAATTTCGGGACGCAGGGCTTCTACAAAGTTATTTAGACTTTTGCTTGAAACCTGGCCGGCTGCCAAAATTGAGTCAACGAAGTTCATACTCTTATCAATGATGACGTTCTGGCGCGCCATGGTGGCTGCTGGATAGTGCTGACTGGGCAGTTCCGGCCGGGCTCTTCCAGTTAGTTCTTTAAGTTCGGTCAGGTCGCCTATGACTTTGGCGCTCAAGGGCTTATCAGTATTGTCTTGCAGCAAGCTAAAGATGGCCAGGGGGATGTGGTCGATCACTTTTAAGGCAGTGTATGAGGCGGGGATGAAGGAAATCTGGTCTCGCTTATCGCCGAAGATTAGCTGCATATGGTCGCCATAGCAGATTATTACGGGAGTGCTCTGGGTGTTCAGTACTTTTGCTTTGGCCTCACCATAAAGTAGGCGAAACTTCTCGTTGAGCTTGGTTAGCGCCGTCATCTCTGGGGTCTGGGCCTGTTCTCTGGCCTCACTGGCTTCTTTTGCCGCCAAAGGTTGAGCGCAGAGCAAAATAAGTGCAGACAGGCCGCTGGCCAATGTCGATTGGAAATGAGTCAAAGTATCCTCCGCCTGGGGTAAGTCGGCGCTAGCCTTTCGTTTGCAGCCAATATTGTCTCATTTTTGGGGTGACTTGACGATACTAGACGACTGGTCTATTATTGTCGTATGGTCTTCCAATAAAAAAGTAGCCTTAAGAACAACGGTTTAAGTGGCTGGCTTTTCAAAACAAACAGGAAGACTGAAGCGAAAAAATGAACGGCTAAAAAATGAATATTGAGTAGGAAATGTATGTGACACTACCAACGGTGTCATAGGCGGCAGCTTGCCGCAAAATAGGAGCAAAGTGATGTATAGCAATTTTATCAATCACTATTATTTATCGAATGTGCATCATGCAGCAGCACTGGCGCAAACGAGACAGCATCTAACTAATGTCTTTTTGGGCAAGAAAGAAAGCGCTGATTCTTCTGAAACTAGCGAAATTGAGAATGCCACACTTGTGGAACTAGATCGGGTTTGGCTTCGTCAGTTGAGTACGACTGTGAAGACGAAAGATGATTTGAAATAACCTAATTATCGAAATGGAATAAATGATCATGGCTAAAGTAGTACAAAAAGAAGGAACCAAGCAGGAATTGCTTGAGGCTGGTACCAAGTTGATGCTGGAGAAAGGCTACAGCAACTGCGGTTTGCAAGAAGTTTTAGAGTCGGTTGGTGTACCGAAGGGGAGCTTCTATTATTACTTTGATAGCAAAGAAGAATTTGCTTTGCAGATCATTCGTCATTTTGATCAAGGCTATACCGATCGCATTCTATCTTGTCTTAGAGATGAGTCGTTGTCACCTTTGGGGCGACTCAAATTATATTGTCAGAAGAACAAACAGAATATTGAAGAGCGCAAATGTACTCGAGGTTGTCTGATCGGCAATCTCAGTCAGGAGATGGCTAGTCAGAGCGAAGTATTGCGCGAAGAGTTAGAGAAAGTGTTTCAACGATGGACTGATGTTTTTGCCGCTTGCATTGAAGCCGGGCAGAAGTCTGGAGAAATTCGTCGCGATTTTGATGCCTTGCCTCTGGCTGATTTCTTTCTCAGTGGCTGGGAGGGTGCTGTGCTTCGGGCAAAATCTACGCGCAGCACTAAGCCGATAGACAACTTTATGGAGTTGACTTTCGCCTTCATTACCGCTTGAGCTTAAGAGTTTTACTTGTTACTTGCGCCTTTGAGCGCCAATAGAAAAATGGAGAAAATCATGTCAGCAACAGAAACAGAAAAGAAAGACGAACTCAAGGTAAAAGTTGAGGGCACCACATGCTCAAGCAAGACGGCTGAAGAGAAAGCTGCCGAAGCAAAAGCAAATACTTGCTCAACCGAGGCAGCGGCAAAGGCGAAAGAAGAGAAAAAAGGCTCTTGTTGTGGTTAGACCCTGAAATTGACCTTGAAGTGAGAAAATATGAAAAGAGGCAGCACCAAGTGGCTGTCTCTTTTCTTTTAGATAAAGCGTTCTTTTGCAAGGAGAATGCAATGAATTAGTTGATTTCTGACAAAATTTGGGAATGTCAAGAATGGAATTGCAGTAGATTTAACGGTTTATACTGGACCCTTCTGTCCAGTTGGGTGTCACCAAGCTTAGATGGTTAGAGAATGGAAAAAATCGCAAAAATTGCCGTGAAGGCTCCAACTCGTGATGCTGAGGCTACTCGCAATAGCATTCTTGATG
Organism: uncultured bacterium; assembly: GCA_913063055.1. Taxonomy (GTDB): domain Bacteria; phylum Cyanobacteriota; class Vampirovibrionia; order Obscuribacterales; family Obscuribacteraceae. Next base: position 15,999 of record CAJXZK010000074.1, on the reverse strand, counting down.
CTGCAGAACAAGAGTTTGCCAAAGTTGGCCTTTGGGGCGCGCGAACCGAATCAATTGCCGCACGCACTGGCGTCACCAAAGCCATGATTCACTATTATTTTGAGAATAAAGAGAACCTTTACCGGGCGGTAATGGAGCGTCTAATTATGCGCCGCGGTGCTGAAATGGAATCTCTTCATGTCGCCGAGCTTTCTCCTTGTGAAGCGGTCTCGACGATTGTACGCAATGTCTTGATGTACGCCGCTGAGCATCCTAATGTGGCCAGTCTGATTGTTTTAGAAGGTTTGCAGAATCAGGGCAAGTATTACTGCGAGACCTCGCTTGGCACACTTTATGGGCCACTGCTCGATAGTCTAAAACGGGGTATGGAAGCTGGAGACTTCGCCACTGCTGACCCGCTGCATACGGCCGCTAATCTTATTGGCATGTGCATCTACTACACAGTCGCCCGAGACAATTTGAAGAATCTCTGGCCAGAAGGCACCAATTTGCTCTCTCCCGATATGCTAGAAGAGCACTGCGAAATTACTCTCAAAATGTGTCTAGCCGCCCTGGGTGCCAAGTAAAACCAATTGGTAAAACTTGCAGGCCGTGGCAAAATTAGAATTGAAAATAGACGAAGCTAGGTGTTCCATCGGGAGCAAACAGCAGTAGCAGTATTGCTATGGCAGCCAGGTAAGCTGGTCTTAGGGCCTGCAGCGACTTGGGCAGCGGTAATACGCCAGGTTGGCTCTTGCCTTGTATTTGGTTAGAGATCAGGTGGCCAATGACAATACTGATCAAAATTACAGGAAATAGAGCAAAGTTTGCTGGTCCTTCAATTGAAGGAATAGTCATGACCCATGGATTGACACTATTGGCTGTCTGAGGCGAAAGCATAAGAAGTTTCTGGAAGTATCGGCCTGACAGCTCCATGCTTGGTAACCGGAAGGTAACCAATGTCACAGCCAGACAATTGAAGGTTAGCAGCACACCAAAACAATGGAAAGCCTTTGTTTCAGTCAATTTGAGCAAAGTGGTGCTCTTCTCGACTTGGATTCGCCACAGTCTATTGAGGTTCAACCAGAGCCCGTGCATAGCTCCGAAAATGATGTAATTCAGCCCCGCTCCGTGCCAGAGACCAGCCAGGGTAAAAGTAATCATGACATTGCGCAGGGTGGCTATGGTGCCATGTTTGCTTCCACCGAGTGGGAAGAACAAATAGTCACGCAGCCAGAGTGATAGCGAAATATGCCAACGTCGCCAGTATTCTGTAATTGAGCCTGCCAAGAAAGGCAAATTAAAGTTCAATGGCACCTTGAAACCAAGTAGTGCCGCAGAGCCGCGGGCGATATCGGTGTAGCCAGAGAAATCAAAATAGACCTGAATGGCAAAGGCCCAGAGCAATGACCAGCAGTCGAAAGTGCTCAACATTTCAGGGTGTGGCATACATTTATCAATCACCACAGCGATACTGTCGGCCACAATTACTTTTTTAAAGAGACCCCATAAAATCAGCTCAACGCCTTCATCAAAATCTTTCAAAGTGATCTTGGCTGGCTTATGTAGTTGCGGCACGAAGTCTTGAAAGCGTTTAATTGGTCCCGCGATTTGAGTGGGGAAGAAGCTCGGGAAAAGTGCGAATTCTAGTGGCGCTTTGACAGCGGGACTGCCCTTGTAGACGTCTACTAAATAATGGATAAATTCAAAGACGAAAAAGGAAATGCCGAGTGGCAAAATAATTTCATGCAGTGGGTAAGAGATTTTTCTTCCAGCAATGGCCAACACACTATTGGTGGCATCGATAGCGAAGTAGGCATATTTAAAGTAGGCGAGAGTAAGAATATTGGCGGCCAGCGATGCAATCAATACTAGTTTGCGCTGCTTCTTTTGTTTCTCGATCGCGATACCGGCGAAATAATTGAATGCTGTTAGAGCAACAATCAGTACCAGGTATATCGGTTTCCAGGTCATGTAGAAAACATAACTGGCAAGCAGCAAAAAGGCTGTGCGATAGCGAAATGGCATGAACCAGTAAATGGCTACCACTACCGGCAGAAAAACTAGATAGGCTGCGCTATTGAATAACATTAGTTGCTACCCTCGTTTGCCACAGTTGGTGCCGTCAGGGCCGCTCTAGTGCGTGGATCGGCGGCTAATGTGCGGCCAACAATATCAACAATCTTTTTGCCACCACTAGCATCCATGTGGCCATAGTCAGAAAAGTCTTTCATGTCGAACTTTCCTTCCTTCATAGTGTCGACATAAGGACAGTCATACTTCGCTGACATCTCAACTAAAGTATCGACGTGTCTTTTATAGACCTGTGGCGGAATGTACTTGATACCAAGTTCCGAAACCGGCATGTTCACTAAAACTGGAATAATTCCTTTGGCCTTTGCTTCGCTGAGACATTTGTTCAACCAAATTTTTTGATTGTCGAACATTTCATCGTTGGAGTTTTTGAAGCGTTTCTTCCAGTCTTTGCCATTGTCGTAGAATGAGTCTGTTTGCGCATTGGGCTTGGCAATGAAGACACCTTTTTCTACCTCTGATCGGTAAAAGGCGAACTGTTTATCAAAATCGGTTTTGACGTTAAAAGCACTTGGGGCTGCCACTTTAGCGAAGACTGGATTGAGAGCGCCTTTGGCTTGCTCACCAAGAACACTCTGCGAGTGATACTTTTTGTCTACGAAATAAATATATTCGCGCAGCATGAAGTTGATTTTTGGCCAAGCGCTTGTGTAAGCAATGTCGAGTAAATCTTTGGTATCAGTAAAACGCTCTAGATATTTAAAGGCTGTGGTGGCACCAGCACAGCTGAAGCTAGTATCCATCAAGTCTCTAGGGCCGAGGCAGAGCACCATTACTTTTGGTGTGTGGCCTTTATCGAACTGAGTGCGAGCAATCATATAGTCGTCAGAGACCATACTGCCAGGTAATCCGAAGTTGAAACAGGTGCCTTCGTAGCCATTGATGTATTTGCTAATGACAGACTCTAAATATCTGGTTCTGCGGTTAACCACGATATCGACATTCTTTTGCAGGTGTTCGGCTTCTTGCATCCACACTGAGTTCATCAACAGCGATGAACCTAGCATTACCACCTTGGGATTTACTTCCTGACGGTAGTCCTGAGTGGTCCAGAAGACCCACGACTTTAGGGTCGGTAAGCTATCAGGGTCAACGCCCTTAAATGGATTGGTGACAACCAGCAGCAAATTAGCGAGAACAACTAGGGCAGCTGCTTGAAATACTTTGCTTTTGAAAACAACCTTGATGCCCGAGGCTGGCTGTGCGATTCCGTCTGTGCCAATTGAGTCTTTGCCAGTCGGGTCGAAGGCAGAAGGGCCTGCGCCCAGGGCTCTCTTCTTATTCTCACTGTCGACTTTTGTAGGCAGTGTGGGGGGCGGGGAGCTAGGCATATACTTCCAGTTTCACCAGTTTATTCTGGGTTGCTTGACAAGCGAAAATTATAGCAACATGCTCGCTTACTGAAAGACCACTGAGGCTCATTCGCTAAGACCGTATCGTTATTAAAGACTAATACTTTTGATTATTTCTTGTCGGCGCCAATTTTTTTAGTCGGCGCTAGTCTTGGCGGGTTTTTGGTCTAGCCAGGTTGACTGACATTTCACGTCCGGCCAGGGCGCGTCCGTGCAGAGCCTTGATGGCCTGCTCTGCGTCTTCTGCCGAAGCCATTTCGACAAAGCCAAAACCGCGTTTCTTGCCTGTATATTTGTCGGTTGGTATGGCCACTGAAACTACCGTACCTGTTTGCGAAAATACCTCTTGTAGCTCAGCTTCTTCTACTTTAAAGGAAAGATTTCCTACGAATAACTTATTGTTCATCTCTTCTTATCTCACGGTATTTCTAATCATTAGTATCTCAGAAAAACAAATCACTTCCAACATGATCAGTTTGATCCTTCGAATCTTGCTTATCTCTTTTTTCGTCCTGTCACCGGCCTGGGCCGCAACCCCGCCCAGTGTTTCGGTTGAGACTCTGAGGACTTCAGGCCAGAGCGCCGACAGCGACGAGGTTAAGGCCGTTTTTCACGGTCAAGTACTATCTGTTGAAATTCTCCACCACAAAGGAATTGGCCGGACTCGGCTGTCGTTAAGAGACCTCAAATTAAAAGGTCGTGGACAAGCTACTGCTGGCTCTCTACCTATGAAAGTTAGCTTTCGCAATTTCGCCATGCTTGAAGGCTTCACCGTGGGCAGTGGCGCTGGCGAAATCTATAGCCTGCCAAACTCCCGGGCAAAGAAGCGTAAGTTCTTGCTGCGCATACCGCTTATCTCGCCGACTGCAACCATCGACATGGCCTGGGTTGATGCTTACCGCCACTAGTTTCTATTGTAGATAGTGCTAAATTACTGCGTCAGCTTCAATTTCAACAAGCATGTCGGGGGAGATCAGGCGCGTAACTTCAACCATGCTCGTTGCTGGCCGAATCTCAGAGAAGTATTCTCCGTGGGCTTTGCCTACTTGCTCCCAGTTGCTAATGTCGGTCACGAAAATGCGTGTGCGCACAACGTGCTGAAGACTAGCTCTGGTTTGTTTAAGGGCTGCCTCGATGTTTTTGATGGCCTGAATAGTCTGGGCATAGGCATCGCCGACCCCCACTATTTTGCCGTCTTCGCCTGTGGCCGTTGTACCAGAGACAGCAATGAAATTGCCCACCTTGACCGCGCGAGAGTAGCCCACCACTGATTCCCATGGTGTGCCGCTGGCGATATTTACCCGTGTGCCTTCGTTCACTGTTTGGTCCTTTTAAAGAGTTACCGACAGTGTAGTTGATTTGTCGTCGCTAATTGAGATTTAGGCTTTAGTGGTAGCAGCTTCTTTGGCTGATTCACTGTTGGCAGGCAAGCCAGCTGGGTTTTTTGACCAGTAAAACTCGCGATTCTTGCGGTAGTAGTCGCAAGTTTTGGCGAGGCCTTGCTCTAGAGTGGTGGTTGGTTTCCAGCCCACAATCTCTTTCATCTTGGTGATATCAGAGTAGAAATCGCCTGGCTCTTGCGCTTTTCTCTCAGCGGAGAACTCGGCATACTGCCACTTACCAGCTTTGGCCACATCAACGATGGTCTTCACTAATTCAAGGAAGCTCACTGGTATGTCAGAGCCAACGTTGAATATTTCGCCGTAAGCTTTTGGTGTGATGGCTGATTTGATGATTGCTTCTACGGTGTCATCGACATAGCAGAAGTCTCTCAAAATACTGCCGTCGCCATAAACCTGGATAGTGTCGTTGTCTAAAGCCAAACGCACAAACCAGTTGCAGACACCAAAGCGCGAGTGCATCATCTGCGAGCGCGGACCGTAGATATTACTCAATCTGAGCAATACAGAGCGGATGCCGTGCACATCGTTATATACCTTGATGATTTTTTCAGCGGTGAGATTGGAAATCTCATAGATGCCTTTAGGGTTTGTCGGTGCTTCTTCGTTCACTGGCAGCGATACTGAAGAGCCGTACTGGCCGCGGGTTCCGGTGTATACACAGATGGCATTGGGATTGTGCTTGCGCAACGCTTCCATTAATACGGCTGTGCCGGTGATGTTAATTTGAATATCTGGAAAAGGATTAGACAAGCTCATCAGATGGCAAACTTGGCCAGCTAGATGGAATACATAATCTTGACCGCGCACTAAATAATCGAGAGCCGACTCATCGCGAATGTCGCAATAGTTGATGCGTACTCTATCTTTGACTGGAGCGAGGTTAAACTCGTTGCCGCCGTAATCTGGAATCATTGAATCAAGAACGGTCACTTTGGCGCCCAGGTTGGCGAGACGAATCGCCAGATTGGAGCCGATGAAGCCCATGCCACCGGTGATCAATGCTGTTTTGCCCTTGAAGGCGGTTTCCACTGTCTGGCTCATAATCTTAACTTCCGCTCACAATGCTCATGTAAACTGAGCAGGTAACCTGTGAGAAAACTCATCAATAATTTGAACTGGTCTCACTTGCTCTGGATTCTAACACGGTGTCACGCTAGAACACGCTCTCAGACCCTCTCTCTTTAGAATTGTTGAATCAGGCTTGGGCTTGTGTCAGGCTTGTGCCAGAGAAGATGGCCGTTTTATTAGTTGTCAATTAAACAAGGCTTAATTCCAAATTGGCTCTTTTCTACTAGAATTGGCAGGTCAGGTTTTACGGTTATATCGAGGGAAAGCGTTGAACGTTCCATTCGGCAATATGCAAGTTCACTATCAGGCCTACAAAGAGCAGATCGATGCGGCTGTGGCCCGCGTTCTTGCCAGCGGCTATTACATACTTGGGCCAGAGCTTGAGAAATTCGAGGCAGAATTTGCTCAGTTCTTAGGTGTTAAATATGTAGTTGGCTGTGCATCTGGTACTGAAGCTATATACCTAGCCCTGGCCGCAGAAGACATTGGCCCCGGTGATGAAGTTCTCGTAGTGGCCCACACTGCTGTGCCGACGATTTCAGCCATCTCAATGACTGGTGCCACTCCTGTATTCGTCGACATCAAAGCTTCTACTTATGTAATGCGTGAAAGTGAGCTTGAAGCCAAAATCACTCCCCGCACTAAGATGATTGTGCCTGTGCACCTCTATGGCCATATGGCAGAGATGGAAGCAATCATGAAAATTGCTTCTAAGCACAAAATCAAAGTTATGGAAGACGTTGCTCAAGCAACTGGCGCTACATACAAAGGTGCTATTGCCGGAAGTATTGGTGACTACGGTGCTTTCAGTTTCTACCCCAGCAAGAACTTGGGCGCATTCGGTGACGGTGGTGCTGTCTCTACTAATTCAGAAGAGAAGTACAAGAAGCTCAAAATGCTTCGCAACTACGGTCAATCCAAGCGCTACTATCACGACACTGTTGGTATCAACAGCCGTCTAGACGAAATTCAATGCGCCATTCTTTCTGCTCAATTGCCTTATGTGCATGAGTGGAACGAAAAACGTAGTCAGATTGCCGCTAAATACACTGAAGGCCTCAAAGACTTGGTGGTAACACCAGTGGAAGTAGCCGGTTTCAAGCATGTCTATCACTTGTATGTGATTCAAACTGCTTACCGTGATGAACTTCAAGCCTACCTCTTAGAGCGCGGCGTACAGTGTCTAATTCACTATCCAATTCCTGCTCACTTGCAACAAGCCTATCAATTCTTAGGCTACAAACCAGGTAGCCTGCCTACAACAGAGCACATCGTCAATCGCATCTTGAGCTTGCCGATGTTCCCTGAAATGACAGACGATCAAGTTGAACAAGTAATCGATGGTATCAAGTCGTTCTACAAAGAGCGTTCACTCAGTTCAGATGTGGCCCTAGCTACAACCTGTGCCGAAGGTCAACCAGCCTAAAGCCTAAGAGCAAATAAACCCTAAGTAGCGTTTCGGACTAATAGCGTTTCGGATAATTATGAATAACACCCAATCAAGAATGCGTTCAAATTCCTCAGAGCCAAAAGATCTTTTGACTTCAGTTACGCTGATTATTCCTGCCTACAACGACGAAGAGACTGTTGGTCGTCTAATTGACGATTCCGATACTCTTTTATCGAGTGTCTGCAGCGACTATGAAATCGTCGTAGTCAACGACGGCAGTAAAGACCGCACTCTTTCTGTCATCGAAGGACGCTGCCAGACTAATCCTCATGTGCGTTTGATCAATCATCCGATCAATAAGGGCTTTGGTTTCACCATTCGTGAGCTTTACGAATGTGGCAGTAAAGATTTGGTTTTCTCCCTTCCAGGTGATTATCAATACGCTCCTAAAGAACTTTTGCAAATGGCAAAAGGTTTGAAAGATCATGATTTCGTTATTGGTCTTCGCATTAATCGCAATGATCCACCACGTCGCAAAATGCAGTCTAAGGTTTACAACTTGATGCTTCGTACCTTCTATGGTCACAAGCACAAAGATGTAAATTCAATCAAACTGTTCAGACGGGCTATCTTGGATAAAGTCAAACTGCAATCTCAGTCACCTTTCGTTGACGCTGAACTTTGCATTCGTGCCGAGCGCGCTGGCTTCAAGGTAATTGAAATTCCAATTGAGCACTTGCCCCGCACTACTCAGGGTGCCTCTGGTGGAAAGTTCTCAGTGATTTGGGATACCTTCTCTGATCTCGTAAAGATGCGCTCTACTTTCTAGGGCAGTAATGAAAACAAAAACTAGCGTGAGCAAACCTTCTGTTTTTAAGGTTATGGTTGCGCCTTCGGGCATGCTGCTTTTGCCTGTTCTTCAGCCTTTGGTATCGCTTTTTACTTTAGGTCGCAAACTCAATGCCGCTGAAAGAGTGGCTAAGTTTTGCTTGCTTGTGGCACAAAGCCGAGCTGACGATACCCTTGATGCGGCCTGGTCGCTTGCTCTTTTAGCCGAAGTGCTGAGGTGTCAGGGCCGCTTTGCTGAAGCCGAAGCGACTGCTCGCGAAGCAATTGAGATGTATCAGCAGTGTGATGCCGAGTTAGCTCAAGCAAGCGCTGAGAAGGCTGAGCAGAAGGCTCTAACCCATGAGCTTTTGGGTACCATCTTGCGAGACCTTGGCCGTTATTCAGAAGCTCTGAAAGCCGGCAAGAAAGCATGCGAGATGGCCGAGCAAATGCAAAAAGATGCTGCCACTACAAATAGCCCTTTTATTCTTGCTGATTGTTACCTCGAGCTATCGCGCACTCTTAACTTTACTGGTCAGCCAGATGATGCCATTACTCTTTTGCACCAAGCGCTAGATTTGCGTGGTGGTGCCGAGGAAGATACGGAAGACACAGCTACTGAAGGAGATGGTCAGTCGGGCGATTCTGAAGCTGCTAAAGCTAAGCCTGCGACTAAGAGTAAATCTGCTGATCGCTACAAGGCTAATATTTTGGCTGAGCTGTCGCGCTCTTATTTGATGTCGGGTGAATTTAAAGAAGCCCAGTGTGCTGCAGATAAAGCAATGGCTAATTTGATTGTGAGCGATCACGCTGAAGATCAGTTGGCCCGTGCCCGTGTAATTTTGGCTGTGGCGGATGTACTGAAGCAAAGCCCTGAGAAAACCGCTGAGGAGCGCAGCAAGGCTACTGCCATGCGGGCAGAAGCTTTGGCTATCAGAAAGAAATGGCTTAGCGCCAAAGATCCCGAGCTGCTCGATATTGGTGGCGGGTAGTCGGCTGCTGACTGGACCCGCATGCTTTAGTTGCCTTTTGTCTAGATCAAATTGAGTTTGACATTGCACCACGCGAAGTTACTGATGAGGCGAAGTTTGAAGGGATTGTCTGCTTCATGCAGAGCCTTGCTACCTTGGCTATGACGGCAGCCTTTCAAACTATTTCGCGACCGAATGCTACAGTATCCACCCATTCTCTTTCTTCTGGCGGTTGAGGTATGGAATAGTCTGAAGCGGCCAGAAGCTCGGCAAGTGTGTATCTAAGGCGTGGTTGCGATTCAATAATCAGCCGGTTGCTGACTACGCTAATGCCAACTGTGGCGTTGACCTTTAGTCCAAGCATATGGAGAAGCTTCTCTGGAATGGCTATCACTACAGAATTTCCCGCTTTACGAAGTTTAGTTATATGCATAGCGAGCCCCCGTGTAGTTTAACTGTACAACATCTCAGTGGCGATGTGCCAGGTCTTTCAGATCGTCGAGTTACGCAATAAAAGCTGTCGAATATTTCGTTCCGATACAGTCTCAAGCTGAGCATCTGTCTTAGCTGGAAAAAGATCCGGTTTCTCAAAATGACCAAAGATTCGTAGCTGAGTGCAATCATGGTTGATTGGTGAACGCAACCCTAAAGCCTTCGCTCATGATCTCAATTGTCTCTTCGATTTCTTCAACTGTGTGCACTGATGAAAGGCAGGCGGCGTCAACTGCTGAAGGTGGCAGGTAAATGCCATTGTCGAGCAGGAAGTGGAAGAACTTAGAGAAAGCCTTGCAATCAATTGCCAGTGAATCTTGGAAGTTCAACACTGGCTTTTCAGCAAATACTATCGAGAACATTGAACCCAGACGAGGAAGCTGAATTGGCCAATTGTTTTTGGCGATGACCTTGCCTAGTCCGGCAAAGAGCTGGGCTGTGCGGTCTTCCAGGGCTTGATAGACGGCTGGGTCTTTCAGTAAGGTGAGAGTGGCAATGCCACCGGCCATGGTGACGGGGTTGCCCGAGAAAGTTCCTGCTTGATAGACATCGCCGTCTGGTTGCAGTCTGCTCATTATTTCTTTGCTGCCGCCGTACGCACCGATGGGCATGCCGCCGCCGAGAGCTTTGCCAAAACAGGTGATGTCAGCTTTGACGTTATAGTAATTCTGTGCGCCGCCAAAAGCGACTCTAAATCCGGTTAGCACTTCATCGATAATCAGCAATACACCAAAACGATCGGCTAAGGCTCGCAGGCCTTCTAAGAAGCCGGGTACTGGTGTAATAACGCCCATAGAGCCAGCTACAGGCTCTACGATTATGCCAGCTACTTTGCCCTTGTATTGGTTGAGTAGAGCTTCGACTGATTGCAGATCGTTGAACTTAGCTAAAACAGTTGCTGCCTTCGCACCATCAGGAATACCACTAGATGACTGGTGACCGTTGCTGGCCAGAGTGGCATCGCAATGGCCGTGATAGCAACCTTCAAACATGATGATTGTTTCTTGGCCGGTAAAGCCGCGGGCCAACCTAATTGCACTCATTACCGCTTCAGTGCCAGAGTTGACGAAGCGAATTTTTTCTATTGATGGCACGGCCGCAATAACAAGCTCGGCCATTTCCATTTCGTAGACGTGGGGCGCACCGAATACTGGCCCTTTGGCTAGAGTTTCTTGGCACTTGCGTACCACCTCATCGGGGCAGTGTCCGAGAATGGCTGGGCCCCAGGCGCCGAGATAATCAATATAGCTATTGCCATCCAGATCGTACAAGCGTGAGCCTTTGGCCCGATCAAAAAATACAGTATCGCCACCGACTTCGTGAAAAGCTCTAAAGGGGCTGTCTACACCACCGGGAATGACTGTTTCAATTTTCTTGCCATAGGCAATTGATTGGGCGTAGCGTTTGGCTTTATCCACACTCAAGTTGAGCTGTGCGTTAGCTGCCATTCTTGACTCCTCGATGCGGTTTTATTGTTTGCTTTATAGTTCTAGCCAGGCTTCGACTTTCATCGGTCCTTTTTTCAGCCGTTGAACAGAGACGCTAGCTGTGTTGTCTGCGCCGCCGCTACTCAACAGTTTGACGTCATCGCCTTTGTTCAATTTGATTAGATCAGGGCTGAGATTTACTAGTTTGACATTTACTTTAGTGGTGGTGCCTACGACTTTGACAGTGACTTTGCCTGAGGTATCTTTAGGGTTGTCTTTGCCTTCGCAGACTACCTCTAATTGTGCCAGTTCAAAGCCAATTGGATTGCTGCGCATGCCTTCAGTGCTGACACACAGTGAGTGTGGGCCTGGGCGCAGTTCTTTTGGCAAGGTCACTTTTAGTTGCACTGGCGAAGCCGCGGCAATAGTACATTCGGTCATGCCATCTATAATGACGCGATTGTTTTGTGCCACTCCATCAAAGTTGTGACCATCAATAACGAGATTAGAGCGACGGCTGACTAGATGGCTGGCCTTGTCGACTTTGGGGGCTTGTGGGCTGCTTGGAGTTGCTAGGGGCTGCAATACTTCTATTACTGCAGGCATTTCGTAAGGCCTTGAGAGTAAGGCAATATTGAGTGAGCGGCCGGGAGTTTCGTCTTCTGGAATCATGTATTGAGCTTGACCATTCTGGTCAGTGGCCAAGGTGACGCCGTTGAAACTTAGTTCTACGTTGCTTTCAGGATTGCGCTGCTCATCGACAAAGGCAACGGTTACTGGTTGACCGGCTAAGGCTCGGTCGGGCATGAGCATGGTGAAATTCTTCGGCTGTTTCAGAGCTGGTAGCTCGAGACCGGTGATGCGCTCCATCGACTGAGCCGCACCAGCGTAGGCCATTTCATTACCCTGTCTACCTGTGTTAGTGGCGGCTGAATTGTTGTCTTGCTTCGACGTATCTTGTTTCGACACAGGGCGGGTACTTTTGCCCGCTGCAATTTTGAGGTTGCTATTGCTAGTTGTGATCGTAACTGGATAAGAACCAGAACTGCCGTTGTTGTAGACGGTTTCTACTTTTCCCACTTGTTCTGTTCTTTCTACTTTGTTCGATTTTTCAGTGCTTTTCTCTGGAGCTTTGTCGACAAATTTTTCAACTACTTTAACTTCAGGCTCTTTCTTTGATGCTGCAGTAGCTTTTGCTACTTTATCGCTGGCAGTTGATTTCTCTTCTGCTTGTTCAGTGGTTTCTTCTTGTGCCTTTTCTTTCTGGTTTGCGACTTTGTTGTCAGCTTTACTATCAGCTTTGGCCTCATCACTGTCGGCGTCGGCTTTAGACTTAGTCTCTTCAGCTACTTTTGGTTTTTCTTCTTTTTCACTTACTTCTTTTTTGTCTTTTTCGGACTTCTCTTTTTCAGACTCTAGCATCTGCACGCTAGGGTCCATCGCTGCAAGCTGCTGGGCAATTAAGCGGCGACGGTCATCTTGTAAAACCACTAGTTCATAGTAGTGGCGATATCTATGGGTTAGCAGCGGTGGCAGAGCTACTATTGATTTTTTTTTTTGATCAGCGCTGCTTTGAGTTTCGCTGTCGCCCTTGCGCTCGGCTGGCTGTTCGCCTTCTGCTGCTGGTTTGGGAATGCAGTCAGCTTCTACCAATATGGTACCGAGTTTGCCAATCCAAAAATTGACATTGGCCTGGCTTTGAATATCAAAGCCAGTTTCAACTGGCGAGCGAGCATTGATGACTACAATAAATTCGCCAACATCTTTGCCGTCGGCAGCTTTGTGATCGTGACAATCTCCGGCCACTGTAACTGTCACTAGGCCGTCGATGCGCTTTGCCCATACCGTAGACAGCGAACCTCTAAATTTGTCGTTGACTTCTACGTCGCCAGAAGACCAAGACTCAGCGGTTAGTCGTGTGCGTGCTTTGCCTTCTTGTTCTTTGGCTAAAATTCTATTGAAGGCTAGTTTTGGATCGCTCAGTGCTTTGTCGATGACAGCGGCTGCCAGGGTGACAATCATGCGTTGATTGGCATCTTCGATTTTGCTGATTTCATCAGAATCTTTCAGTGAGCGATTGAGGTCTTTGAGTACGCTAATTAAGGCTGTGTCTGGTTCGAATACTAGAGACTTTTCTTCTTTCTCTTCTTTCTTCTCGGCAGGTTTTGCTGTGGTGGCGGCAACCGGTGGGGCTACCACTGATGGTGTTGTGGCTGGAATAGCAGCTGCTGGAGCTTTGGCTGTGTCTTCTTTGGCGCGACCGAAGAAACCGCGTTTGGCAGCATTTTTCTTTTTGTCGTCTTTGCTATCTTCTTTCGCTTCGGCTTTTTTATCTTTGGCTTTATCGTCTTTCGATTTGTCAGCCTTGGTTTTGTCGTCTTTAGCCTTAGATTTGTCGTCTTTGGCTTTGTCGTCTTTAGCGCTGGCCTTCGCTTCCTTGGCTTTTGACTTCTTGTCTTCGCTCTTCTTGTCACTAGACTTTTTGTCGTCAGACTTTTTCTCTTTGTCGCTGCTCTCGCTAGTTTCCGAGTCTGCTGCAACTTCAGTTGAGTTTGGCGCCTTTACTTCAGCATCGCTTTTGGCGGCTATCAAGATACCAGCGGCATCACTATTGACCGTCTTGGCCGCAATGGTAATTGGCTGAGCGTAGGCGGGGCTAGAGAAGGGCACGAGGGAAGAGGGCAGAAAGGCGAAACTAAAACTAACTGCGGTGAGTAAGCAATGAAGCTTGATAACGGCATTCTGTTTTAAGCGGCTGACAGGAGAATTCTCCAAACTCATTTACTTCCTTTCCTCTCTCAATTCAATCTATTTTTTTGCTGGGCTTTCAAAGACGTCTTCAAAGATTCCTACTGTCTCAGCTGGTGTTAGGCCGTAGCCTAAATATTTTCCATCGAGCCAGATTTCAAAGTGCAAGTGGGGATACTTCGCTCGTCCGGGGAGATTTTGTCCTGTTCCGGATACACCAACAAAGCCTATCAGGTCGCCGGGCTTTACGGTCTGTCCAACGCGAACTTTCGGATTGATTTTATTCAAGTGGGCATAACGGGTGATCATATTGTTGCCATGATCAATCCATACTTGGCAACCGCGGAAGAGGTCTTCGTTCTTCTCAGAAGTGCGGTGCTCGTTGACGCAATCGCTCATGACGCGGTTGAAGGTGCCTTTATTCATATCAACGAAGTTAGCGTCGGCTCTAACAATTTTACCGGCCCCAGCGGCTATGACAGGGGTATTGATGGCGATATGAGTACGGTCGTTAAAGAGGTCGAGACCTTCATGCACGCCGTAGCGATATAGCCTGCGGGCGCCCGGGTAGACCCCAGAGTGTTTGGGCAATTTCATGCCTTTGATTGGGGCTGAGAGTAGAGCTAATCTTGAGTCGTTTTCTCGCGCTTCTTTTTTCTCGCCACCTGGGTTGGGATTGGCCAGGTCGCGATAAACCAGATTGTTGTTATCTATTATCCAGAAGCCCTTAGGCAGAGGCAGCAGGCCTCTCAAGCTCGAGTTTGCCGGAAAGTTAAAGGCTTTGGTATTGCCGGTTTCTTTGTCTACGGCTAAGACTCTATTGTTTTGCCTCTCAACAACATAAAGTGGAATAGCTTTGTTTTCGGCGCTGATCATGCGAGAGGCACGAATAGTGCCCAGTGCGCCAGCCGATGATTTGATTGGCAGTTTCGCTTGATGTACTTTCAATGCCCCTGTTGGTGCTAGGGGCTCGATGGTGATGATTTGACCGAACTGCTTTAGCAAGCTGAAGCGCTTGTCAAATGTAATAGAAATGCATTCTGCCACCGAGGCATCGCCGGGCTTAAGGCGCCAGGGCATTACTTCGGGGAAAGTTCTTTCAAATGCCGGATTAACCGTGCCTTTGCTCTTTGCTTTTGTCAGAGGCGGTAGACGTAATCTCCATATCTGGTTGCGCTCGGGATCAAGCAAATTGAGGATATTGTTTTGTTCGCTCAGGCAAAGGTCAATGAATTCTGGATCTGGAGACCCTGAGATAGGAACGTTGGTGCGTAAAACTGACCAGGTTTTCTTGGTCAAATCAAATTCAAAAAGGTCACCAGATTTATCCAGCACGACAATAGAATTTCTAGTCGGCGAATAAATTAGATTGGCAAATTCGTGCACCGGAATAGGCAGGCCGGGCGGTTTACCCCAAGCTGGGGCGTTTACTTTTTGAGCGGTGATGAAGCCACCAGTGCTAGGGTCTGGCAAAGGGTTTTTGGCGATGTAGAGGCAGTCACCACCAAGAAAAACTAGATTGTCGAAAGCTGTTTGAACGCAGTTCATTGGGGCAAAGGGTTGGCAATCTTCAGTAAGAAGGCCGACTTTATTGGGCTCTGCTTTTAGGGCTTTGAATTTGGCGCTTAGTGCCTCGGCTGCGGCCGTAGCTGCTGCATTCGAACTAGAATTGACACTTGTCGTTGTCGATATTGCTGTTTGAATCTTTGCTGAATTCAAACTAGCTGCGCTCTTTATTTGTGCCTTGCCGCTGCAGGCAACGGTGCAGCTGGTGGCGAGCAGCAATGACAAAGTGCACCAGATGTGATGCCTTGGTTTGCGGGCTGTTAGATTTTTGCTGCCCATTAATTCACCGAAATTTTATTTCTTCTTGACCAGTAAGAGCGAATTGGAAATGGTCCAGTGGTCGCCAGAGCGCTCTACTGTGTAGTTAACGCTATAGGTGTCATCGGTCTCTTTCTCTGGCTTGGTAGCGCCGTCTTTCATGATTTTTGTCAGTTCCATGACTTTGGCGTAAACCGAATATTTTTGCGGAGAGCTAGATAGTTCAGTATATTTTTCAACCACTACACCTTTTGGTGTAAGTTCGTAATAGTGCTTACTCTCTGTCAATGCTTTGATTGAATCGGTTTGTCGTTGCAGCAAAGCGCCTGAGAGAATTTTGCTCAGACCAGCAGGGTTTCTATCTTTGAGAGCCGATTTTTTAATTGTCTGCCAGGTGCGAATGGCACCGGCCAATTCGTCTCT
>CAJXZK010000073.1 GCA_913063055.1 uncultured bacterium | reverse complement strand
GGTGGCGATGGCTTCTTGCACGTTTTCTTTAGGCCTGTCAGACATGGCCACCAAGCCAAGCAAAACCAGTTTTTCTTCTAAAGTGTCAAGCTGATCTTTCTGTGGAAGGTTCTCGACAAAGCGGCTCGCCACGGCCAGTACGCGCAGCCCACGTTTTGCTAAATCTTGATTTTTGCTTCTAAACCAAGTGCGCATCTCGTCAGTGAGGGGAATGTCACCGTTGGCGGTGCGCAAAATAGTGCATAAGTCAAGCACGACTCCGGGGGAGCCCTTCAGGAATAAAACATGGTCATCTCTTTCTGGATGTTCGTGCACCGTCGACATGCGCTTGCGCTCTAAGTCAAAGGGAATCTCTGCTACCCGGGGAAACTGGCCTAGTATTTGCTCGTGATTGAGACCAAGTTTCTCTGCTGCGGTGATTAGGGCGCCTTCGGTGGGGTCGCCGTGGATAAGCCAGTTATCTTCTGCGTCTGCAATTGTTTGATGCTCAAGTTTGGCATCATTGCAGGCGGCTATGGCAATCAAAAATTCATTGACTCGGTTGGTGAGGTCGTCAATCTTGCAGACCTGGCCGTTGCTTGTAAGCTCTCCTACTGGCTCATAGCCATGGCCTGATAATTTAAGCTCTAGGCCGTCTAAGACAATGTCGGTCACCATCATTTTGTTTTCGGTGAGAGTGCCGGTCTTATCTGTGCAAATAACTGTTGTGCAGCCCAGGGTTTCAACGGCCGCTAAACGCCGCACTAGCGCCTTTGCCCGCACCATTCGTCTGATACCAGCTGCTAGAGCCAGAGTGGCAATCACCGGGAGGCCTTCGGGTATAGCTGCAACGGCAAGGGCAATGCTGGTTTCGAGCATGCGCTCAAGGCTGGTATTTTTCAAAATACCAATGAGAGCAAAAACAACACAGAGCACAATGACGAGAATGCTCAATTGATGGCCGAGGGTATCTAGAGACTTTGTCAGGGGAGTATCGCCTGAAATCACTTCTTGCAAAATCAGACCGAGCTTACCCATTTTTGTCTTGACGCCGGTGGCGACAACCACGCAGATGGCTCTGCCGCTCAATACACTAGTGCCTTGATAGACCAGGCGGGCATCAAGTTCTTCTGCTTCAGCTGACTTCCATACCGGCACGCTTTCGCCAGTTAGAGGTGATTGGTCAAGGGAAAAAGCAGCACTTTCTAAAATGCTTAAATCAGCTGGGGCGCGGTTACCGGCCTCTAAAAGCACAATATCGCCGTAAACCAGCTCAGTCACAGGCAGTTCTTTTTCGCCGCCGCCACGTCTGACCCTGGCCGTTGCACCGGCTAATTTAGCCAGACTATTGAGCGAGACTTTGGCCCGATATTCAGTCAAAAAGCCAATCACGGCATTAATTACCAGGGCGACAAGAATACCTGCCATCTGCAAATATTCTTTCATCGCTAAAGAGATTATGGTTGCCACTAAAAGGAGAATGACCACGCTCGACTTAAACTGGTCAAAAAGAAGGCTCCAGGGATTTATCTCTGCCCCTTTGCGCAGCTCGTTAGGGCCATCGGCCCGCAGTCTCTCTTCAGCTTGCTCTTGCGATAGGCCAGTGTTCTTGTCTGTCGCCGGTAAGGGCTCAAGTGCCGCTAAATTCTCAGTCATGGTGATTATGTTAGCAGCGTTGCACTAGAGCGGGTATTAGATAGTGTAGGGTTTACTGGCGAGATAAAGATGGATGTCAACACTAAACTCTGATGAAGGCCTGAGAGTCGGTATTACTTCATTTGCTGCCTGGATGCTTGGAGTGGGTTCGATAATCGGTTCTATGGCCTGGCTCATTCATGGGCCGATGTTGGCACGTGCTGGTGCATTGGCAGCGATTGTCGCCTGGCTTATCGCTGGAATAATGTCTCTGCCATTGGCTTTAATTTTGATGGAACTGTCTTCAATGTTTCCCCAGGCTGGTGGCCCCTATGTCTATAAGTTTTATGCTCTCAAGCGCCTCATCCCGGGCAGTGGCGAGATGCTTGGTTTCTTAACTGGTTGGTTGTTTTGGATTGCTATTATTGTCGGTCTTGCGTGTATGGCCAATGGCTTAGCCAACTTGCTGGCGGCCGCTCTCTTTATTAAGGGACAGACACCCATCTGGTTTGCACCCCTGGTAATTATTACTCTTAGCGTTGTCACAACGGTTCTCAATTTGCAAACTGTGCGAACCGCTGCCTCAATCAACATCGTTTTTACTCTAATGAAAGTGGCTATGGCTGTTGTCTTTTGTCTGCTTGTTTTGTTGCATCCTGGTGCTTCCTTGGCCAATCTCGTTAACTGCCCTGTTGACCCATTACCTGGTCAGTTCTGGGGTAAAGTGGCTTCGATTTTTATGCTTGCCATGGCGGGCTTTTCTTTTATGGAAATGACCGGCTGTATGTCCGCTGAGACTAGAGATGCTCGCAAGAGTGTTCCTCGTGCCGTATTTTTGACACTACTGACGGTGACAGCGATTTATTTGGTTATTTGTATTTCTATTGCTTCGGTGGCGCCACTTACTCTCAGTGCCGACAAAACTACATTGGTTATGGTCGGCAGCACAGTTCAGGCGAATTGCCCGGCCTTGGCCGGAGCAATTGCTGGGCCGATTGGTGGCAATTTATTCACAGCGGCAGTGGTGGCATCGATTGTTGGCTGTGGATTTACAGCGTTGTTGGGGATTTCTCGTGTCAGTTATTCGATGGCCAAGACTAAACTCTTTCCCCGGCAGTTTGCGCAATTATGTCCCAGTACCGGAGTGCCCAAGTATGCGCTCTGGTTTCAGTTTTGGTGCATGACTATTATTGCCCTAGCTGCATCCTTGCTCAGTCATACATCGTTATTTCCCGATGCCTACACATTCTTAGCCGAAGTTTTTGGCTTTATGTATGCCTTTGTTGCCATGTTGTACGGCATTTGTGTGGTTTCACTGCGCTACAGCGATCCGGCTATGGAGCGCCCTTTTCGCATCGGACGACAGGGAAATTTGCTGGTTTGGCTGGTTGCCAGTTTGACTGTTGCTGTTTGGGGCTATGCTGCTTTTTTCTGTGTCAATTGGGTTCATCAGGCCGCTGGACTAGCTGTTCTGCTCGCCGGCCTGCCGATCTATTTTTATTACAAGCATGCTAATTCAGAGACTGAAAAAGTAGTTTGAAGCACTAGACAAAAAAAGAGAAGAAGGAACATCCCTCTTCTCTTTCTTTCGTATTTGTTTTAAGGGCTATTTGACAGCAGCTTGAACAACAGAAACTTTGTTCATTTTGTCGCCTTTGCGCAACTGCATGAAGACGCCGTCGCCTTCAATTACCTTACCGAAGACTGCATAATTCATATCGAGGAAATTAGCTGGTCCAAGAGTAATGTAGAACTGACTGCTAGCTGAGTCAGGATCATTTGAGCGAGCCATTGCTACCACACCGGCAGAATCATGCTTGAGGTGTGGTTTTACTTCTAGCTTGATATTGCGTTTCTTGCCAGTGGCTGGATCTGTGTATCCGCCTGTACCAGAACCAGTTGGGCAACCACCCTGGATGCAGAAGCCTGGCTCGTAACGGTGGAAATTGAGACCATTGTAGAAGCCTTTTTCCACTAGATCGAGGAAGTTGTTGGCTGTGATTGGGGCTTCTGTCTGATGTACTTGAATCTTGATCGTGCCTTTGTCGGTTTCGATCGCTACAATTGGATCTGTCATTCGTTTTTGCCCTCTGCAGTAAGTCTAGGCTCTACTGAGGGCTTCCTCCGTTTAACTAATAACTGGGTAATTTTAGCATCTGTATATAAATATGGTTATTTGCCTGGGTCGACCACGGTGACCTTAGTCATCTTGTCGCCTTTCCGCAATGCCATGACATTGTCTAAACCTTCGACTACTCTGCCGAAAACAGCATAGTCGCTGTCAAGGAAAGAGGCCTGGCCAAGGGTAATATAGAATTGGCAGCTGGCTGAGTTTCTATCACTTGAGCGCGCCATGGCCAATACGCCAGCAGAATCGTGCTTGAGATTGGGTTTGATTTCTAGATTGATGCGACGCACTTTATTAGTTTTAGGGTCAACATAGTTGCCCGTACCGTTGCCATCAGGGTCGCCACCTTGAATACAGAATCCTGGTTCGTAGCGGTGGAAGGTCAAGCCGTTGTAGAAGCCCTTGCCCACTAAGTCTAAGAAATTATAGGAAGTTTGTGGCACTTCAGTCTTGTAAACCACTAATTTGATTGGACCTTTGGTGGTTTCCATCATAACTAAGGCATCACCCACGTTTTTCTTTATCGCTGCTCCCTTCGCAGAAGGGGCGGCCATGGCTGGACTAGCAGCGATGCCAATCATTAGAGGCGCCAGTAGTGATACTGCCGACAGTGCTGATATGGCTCTCTTGAGCTTAGACATTTATTCCTCCTCAGGATTTTCTTACTGTTTTAAATGTTTGGAAGGGTTGCTCTAACTGGTTGCGGACCGCCAAGAGCCCCAGCCGTCTCGGCTTTGTTGTAGACCGGTTTGGCTTTGGCACTTGTTGTTGCCG
The DNA here is from genome assembly GCA_913063055.1 of uncultured bacterium. GTDB lineage: Bacteria > Cyanobacteriota > Vampirovibrionia > Obscuribacterales > Obscuribacteraceae. The sequence goes on along the minus strand of CAJXZK010000073.1, from coordinate 18,386 downwards.
CTGGATTAGATATTGGAATAGTGACTGAGCCACTGCTGTTGTTATAGGGATAGGTTAAAGGCACCAGTAAGCTATTCATGCCCTTGGTAGCGTCATCGTAGAAAGCCAGCCAGCCTTTGGTTTCGTCTTGGGGCAAAATAACGCGGCGGTTCAATCGGCTTGCTTCAATCTCGTGGCGGCCGGCATCGCGGCCAACTGCTGTGCCAAGGTTGCGTTTGCTGTGATCTTGAGCTGTCAGCATTTCGTAAGCGAGTGGTCCGGCCAGGCCTACAGAGCCGACGCTTATGGCTCCTACGGCAATTTTGTCGGCTTTGCTCAAGATATGGTTGTCGAGTTTGAGCAAGGTATCCATTGGCAGCGGTGAAAGGTTGAGGCCAGGCCCGATGCCTCTTGAGCCTTCGCCAATTATTACGACTGGATAGGTACCGTTATTGCGGATAGTTACTTCGACAAACTTCAGTCTCGGACCTTCGTAGCGAGTCAGTGGCGGGTCTGCTGTCACTGCTGCTGCACCTAAGAGATTGAAATTGCCTGAAGCCGCAGTACCACTTAAGACTACTTTCTTATCGGCTTCGGCCTGGTCTGGAGTGATTGGTAGCTCCACCATTGGTGCGGCTACGGTATCACCAATATCCTTCACGGGCAGGGGGTCTGTTTTTAAGGGCAAGGGCGTAAGCTCTTCAGCATAGGCCGCGAGCGGGGCTAATGACAACAGAGCGGCAACAGCCAGAAGAGCAAGGGCTCTTTTGTCATCGGTTTTCTTTTTCACTGTGATTCCTCTAAATTTTGCCCAGTCCCTTTTAGGGTGACTATTGGCGTTGACCAGAAAGCGAATACTTGACTGTGGCTCTTACGCCTTCGCCTTGCTTGTTGATTGATATTTTTTCAAAACCAGAGAAGTTTGCTCCACCATTTTGTAATTCCATAATGATTTGTTCTTGGGCCATGACTGTGCCCGATTTGCCCATGGGATGCTGATAGAAGATAACGGCTTGTTGGCCAGCTACTTTCATAATTTTCAGACTGGTCTGTACACCCATGTCGTTGCTCATGGCATAACCCTGTTGGGGATTGCCGCTGATATTCCAAATATTGCGAGTGTTGGTTTGGAAAGCACCTGCTGCTTGTTGTTGAAACTCAGGGGTTTTTGCTTCTACGGCACTTCTTTGACCTATTACCAACCAGGAACCCATGAAGGCCGGTGGCAGGGCAACACTTTGTACGCCCATTTGCAGCGGAGGGCGCTGGGCTGGTGGGCGATTTTGCTGGGCGCCGCCCTGAATTCTGCCGCCATTGGCATTGCCTTGAATGGGTGGCCGCTGTTGCATCGGTTGCGCTACTGGCTGGATAGCCTGCGGTGTGTAGTAAGCACCAGACGAGACAGGAGCATAGTTTTGACCCTGGCCGCGCTGCTCTACACCGAGCTGGAAGGGGTCAGCAGAGGCTGGTTGCGGCGAATATATGGCTAGTGGAGCCGACAAAAGAGCCAGGGCAATGTACTGAGTCAGTTTCTTATTCATTGAATGCATCCCTTGCGAATTAACGTCATTCTATATCGACCAGAGCGTCCCTGCTAGTTGTTAGCCAACTTAGCCAAGATTTGGCTCAGCTATTTGCCGGCTGATTTTGCTGTAGAGGCTGCCGCAGCTTGAATTGTCGGATTATTGGCAATGTCGCTGGGTAATTCTTGGGAGAAGCCAAGATCTTGCAAGCGGTGGTAGGCGGCCACACCAGTGGCGCCTTTTGGGTCAGCAATAACGATGTCAACCAGGGGCGTTAGGGCTTCGGGGGCACGCTTTTGTTTAATTAGCAGGTCTGCCTTGAGCAAAAGGGCTTCTCTTTTTAGCTGACCAAAGCGGCTTGTCAATTGTCGCTCCGAGGCGGCCTCTCGTTTGGCATCAGCCTTTGCGAAGGCCGTGGCCATGCGGTAATGAGCATCAGCTGCGTCTTGAAGCCATTCCACCATTTCATATATGCCGTCTTGAACGTCTTGCGCTCTTGAAACCCCAAGGGCAGCTCGCAATTCGTCTAGTTTTTGCTTGGCATCATTTGCTGTCAGGGGCAGCTGGTGGTAGCGAGAAGCTTTCCCCTGTGGGTGGCTGACAGGTGTCTGATTTTCTGAGCTATAAGTAGATTGAGGGCTGCTGAAACTAGCTGACTCTTGACCCGGTGCAGCCAATTCCTCATTGCTGTGATGGCCGGGCCTTGGCGCTCCGCCTGGTATTGGCGATTGCGAGTAAGCTGGAAGCGATAAAGTAGCTGCAAAAATTGCAGAGACAATGGCCGGGGTAATCAAACCGTAAAGACTGGTTGTCATTGTGGCTGGTCGATAAAGGCTCATGACTTCTCGCTTTTCTTGAGTGTAGCTTTTAGAATGCGGATTCTAGCAAACTGTTACTATGGACATTTGTATATTGCTGAAATTGTAGTTCAACTTCTTGTGGTGCCAGTGTTTTCTAATTATATTGCCGCGCATTGCCTGCCCAGACGGCTCGTAGCTTTTGGTTCGGCATTTTTACTGCTTCTCAATTTCAATATTTTGCCTGCCTTGGCCGTGGAGCAGGCGCACTTTAGCCCCCACGATAATTCCTTCATCAGTAAGTATCTGAAGAAAAACGAGTATATTTCGCTGGCTGAAATCAAGCCGGGTATGGAAGGCTATGGCCTGAGCGTTTTTCAAGGCACTAAGGTAGAAAAGTTTCAGGTCAAAGTCATTGGTGTAATCAAGAAAGTTTTGAATGGCAGAGACGCCATTTTAGTGCGCTGCTCTGGCGCGGCCATGGGCAAAAATAATGTAGTGAGAGGAATGTCAGGGTCGCCAATATATTTGGATGGTCGACTGGCTGGGGCCCTTTCGTATGGTTTCGATTTCTCAAAAGAACCAATTGTTGGTATTACCCCAGTGGCCGACATGCTTGAAGTGCTTTCTTTTGATGATCGCCCCGGTGCTACAGATCACAAAACCTATAAAAATTATGACAGTTCCCAGTCATCGGGAGATGTCGCCCTACCCACTTCATCGGGTGGAGGATTTAGTCCAGGGGCTAATTTCGGCATCAATTCAACCAGCCATTTGATTCCACTGATGGCTCCAGTATCTTTAGCTGGCTTCTCGCCGCGTGCTCAAGAATTTCTCAAAGACAAGTTTAAAGACGTCGGTCTTTCAGTATCTTCCGGCACATCCGGTGCCCTCGATAGCAATCTCAGCAATGCCGTGGCCAAATCCGAAAATAATGCTACCGCCAATGTTGCTGCCAGTGTAGCAGCCGCTGAAGCCGGTACTGTAAAGCTTGTTCCTGGTGGTGCAGTTTCGGTGATGCTTTCTACCGGCGATTTTTCAAGCTCGGCAACGGGCACGGCCACCTGCATCTTTGGCAATAAAGTGATTGCCTTTGGTCATGCTTTTATGGATGCCGGACAAGTGGCATTTCCTATGGCTACGGCCTATGTTCACGATATCTTGCCGAGTTTATCGGTGTCGTTCAAGCTCTCTTCTCCGCTGCAAGTAATTGGCACTATTTTTGCTGATCGCCCCTGGTCAATTGGTGGTGAAATTGGCCGCTATAGCGAGCTAATTCCGCTGACAATCAGTGTCACCGATCAAAATAGACACGTAAAGAAAATCTATCACTGCCAGCTTGTGGATCATCCAGAGATAACACCAAGCTTGGTTACAGCCACACTGATGTCGGCACTCGATTCGACTTATCAATCGGAAGTTCCCAACGTAGTAAAACTGGCTTCTTCTATAGAAATTAAAGGTCACGGCAAACTAGCTCGGACCGATCGCTTTGCCGCTAATTTCCCCGCTCACATGACTGGCGACGCCTTGTCTCGCCTGCGGGGCTCGGTTTCTGACCCAGTCAGCGGCTATGTCGGTACTCTTGTCGATAGACTCATGGGCAACGACTTTGAGCCAGCTGATATTACCAGTATGGCCGTTGATGTCGTGGTTGAAAATGGTCGGCAGGTGGCTAAAATTGACCGTATTTCGGTTGATAAGCCGGTGGTAGCTCCTGGTGATACTGTCAATGTCAACGTGGTGATGAAGCCCTTTGCCAAGCCTGTATATGTAGAGAAATTGTCGTTTGCCATACCACGAGATCTACCTGATGGTGATATTGCTATTGGTATCAGTGGTGGTGATGAGTTTGATGCTCTGAGAAAACGCCTGGGCATAGTTGACCCCCAGTCTGAAACTCTCAAACAGGCTATCAGTCGTATCGTGAGAAAAGAGAGAGGCGACACTCTTTGCGGTGTAATGGCCTTACCGACTCAATCTATTTCCTTTGCTGGTGATGTCTTAAGAAATCCTCCAGCTCATTGGGTTAAGCTCTTTTTCTCAGATCGCAGCACCAAAGTGCCATCACTAGTAAAAGGTGAGGAGCGCGCCCGTGTGCTTCTTAGCGACTTGGTAGATGGTAGTCATATCATCGCCGTAACTGTCAAACGCCCCGACAAAATATTCGCTAAATCATTGCCTTACATAGTCAGCCCCAGTCAGGTGGCTCATCCTACCGACGGCATAGTGATTACAGAACAGGCCAAAAAAGCTATTGATGCTGGTCGTAAATCAGATTCTACTGGCACCCCAAGCTCTGCCACTGCTGGCGCGTCGACTGCAAGTACCACAGCTGCTGCTTCTAAAGAAACAACAGTGCCAGCCTGGTCGCAGGCTCATGCCTTCCCCCACATGCGGGCCATTAGCCTCTGGCGCCAAGATAGCGAAACTGATTTTCACAACGGTAAAGCAGATGGCATAGCAATTGATAGCGGCGGTCGCTTGACTCCTGGTTATCGTGAACTATCGCGCTTTACCTTAGATCAAGAGCAACGCATTTGGTCTTCTGTGCTGTCTCGTGGCAAATTCTATTTTGCTGCTGGCAATCAACTGATGAGCACAAATGGTGATGCGCCGACTGTAGTTGCTACTTTGCCAGGAATGATAATTTCAAGCCTGGCTGCCGATAACAAAGGTAACCTCTACGCCGCCAGTGCTCCGGGGGGCGAAGTCTTCGCTGTTGATGCTGCCGGTAGCGCCAAGCCCTATGTCAAAGTCTCTGAGTCTATAGTTAGTGCTATGGCCTGCGATGCAAGTGGCCGCCTCTATCTAGGTACAAGCGGCTCGGGCAAAGTTTATCGGGTAGATAACGGCACTGCCACTCTTGTATTTGATAGCAATCAAGCTCACATCACTGCTCTAAATTATTCAGAGCGAGAAAACAAGCTCTATGTCGGCACCGCCGAGAAGGGCTGTGTCTATAGTTTAGATGCTAATTTGCAGGTTAAAGCCGAGTTTGAAACCGGCGAGCATATTGTCACCGGTATTGCTAAAGATAAGGCTGGCAACCTATTTGTCACCACTGCTGGAGCGGGAAAACTATTTAGGGTGCTGGCCAATGGTCAGGCCGAGCCAGTGGCAATCAGCGATGCCTTCTACACTCTTTATTATGATAGCCATGACGATAGAGTTTATTCTGGTGACGCTGAAGGTGATATTACTCGTGTAGAAATAGACCCAGTTACCGATCAAGCTCAGTTCATTCCTGTTTGTCATACTGAGCAAGAAGCAGTAATGGCGCTTAGTTCTGACGGCGGCAAATTGTTTTGCGGCAGCAGCAATGTGGCTCAAGTAAGAACATTTGAAATACAGCCATCGGGTGATCCGACTTACTCTTCTATCGTGCAAGATGCTCAGCGCCCAGCCAATTGGTCGAGGCTAAGACTTGCCAATGTTAAGGGTGAGAGCACTGCTGCTCTGCAGAAAATAGTGAAAGTAGCCACCAGAGGCGGTGAGACTTCGCAGCCTGATGGCTCGTGGTCGGCTTGGGTCGATGCGGTGTCAGACCCTGGCACCGAAGGCTATTTGATAAAGAGCGGTCCATCGCGTTTCTTGCAGTATAAGCTCACCTGGAAATTAGGTGGTGACAAGAAAGGCGTGGACGATTTGATCATCTCGCGAGTGGATGTCACTTATCAGCCTACCAACATTGCTCCAACAATCTCCTCTGTTTCAGTGAAAGCTGATGATGCCTTCTCCGGCACAGTTCCGCTGGTTGTCTCTGGTTCTGATTTAGACCAGGACAATATGCTCATGAGCCTCGAGCTGTCTGATGATGGTGGCAAGAGTTGGAAGCCAATTGTGAGCGATTTAAGAAGCCGTGAATCTGAGTCGGAAAAGGCAAAGAAGAAAGAAAAGGCTAAAGAGGCTGCCAAAGAAGTCGCTAAAGAATCAGCAAAAGAAGCGGAGAAGAAGTCTACAAAAGACCCTAATAAAGATACTGCCAAAGACCCAGGGGCTTCTGAGAAGAAGCCAGAATCCAAGAAGGTAGAGCCTAAAAATATAGATCCGAAGAAGCTAGAGCCGAAGAAAGAAGAACCTAAAAGAGAAGAACCTAAAAAGGATGAGCCTAAAAAAGAAGAATCGGGCAAGTCTAAGAGCGGTGGCGATGATAAGAAATCCGCGCGCAAGTTAGAAGAGCGGCCAAATTCTCCCTCTTCTTCTGATTCTGACTCACCTGCTAACGCTGATGATTCAAGCTCTTCTGCGGCCCCTGCTTCTCCTGCGACTGCCAAGGTTGCTAACTCTAGTAAAGAGAAAGAAAAAGATAAGGACAAAGAAAAAGAGAAAGAAGCTGAAAGTGCCAAGTCAACGGAACAATATTCAGCCGCAGAGAAATTCACTTACAATTTTGAGACCAAGAAAATCAAAGATGGTAAGTATTTGATGCGCATATCGTTGAGTGATAAGCCTTCTAATCCTGGCCAGGAGAAGGCTGCTGTGGTGCTTCGTTCTATAGCAATCGACAATACTCCTCCCAAAATTAGTGATCTGAAAATTACAAAAAAAGGCACTGGTATCTCAATTAGATTAACCGCTAGTGACAATCTCTCTTGTATTTCTGATTCAACCTACAAAATTGATGGGGCAGATGGATTTGCCCTTGGCACTTCCACTGCGACATTGTCCGATGCCTTGAGTGTCGGTCTGGCCGCTGATAACGTTACGCCAGGGAAAGGTGCCAAGAAAATTACAATTCAAGTGTTCGATAGAGCCGGTAACTCCACTAAGACAACAGAGAATTTACCCTAAGAAATATGATTACCAAGTTATTGCGCAAGAAGTCGCCAGAAGACCTTGTGGACGAGGCCTACGATGAAGCCCGCTTGATGCACAAGCACCTCACGGCCTTCGACTTACTAGCCTTTGGTGTCGGCGCCACAATTGGCTCAGGTATTTTTGCCTTGACGGGCACTGCTGCTGCTGGTCAACTTGAAGCCGCTAAAGATTGGTTCTCTACCCCGCTTCTAAACTTCATAATGGGCTCCGCTCTTGGGCGTGAGGGGGCTGGCCCGGCTCTAGTAATTTCCTTTCTCATTGCTGCAATTGCTTGTGGCTTTGCCGCTCTTTGCTACGCCGAATTAGCGGCCATGATTCCAGTTTCGGGCTCGGCCTATACTTTTGCTTATGCTTCATTGGGTGAGGTAATCGCCTGGATTATTGGCTGGGATTTAATTCTTGAATACGCCGTGGGCAACATTGCTGTGGCTGTCAGTTGGTCTGAGCATATGCTCCATGTCTTTTATGGGCTGACTGGTCAAGGGCTGCCGCTCTGGCTCACCTCAGACCTGCATACCGCGCTGGCTTTGCAGAAGTCTATTACCCAGGGCAGCATGCAATCGCACCTTTATTCCACCACTGATATTCCGGTGATTTTGGGTCAGCAGTTTTGTATAAATTTGCCAGCCTTTGTTATTGTCGCCCTGGTTACTTGGATTTTAATTGTCGGCATCAAAGAGAGTGCTGTAGCTAATACCATTGCCGTTGCTATTAAAGTGGTGGTGGTCATCTTCTTCATCATTTATGGCGGTGGATTAGTCAAGCCCGCTAACTGGGTGCCTTTTGCCCCCTCTGGTTTTGTCGGCATTATGGGTGGTGCGGCCATTGTCTTCTTTAGCTTTATTGGCTTTGACGCTGTATCTTCTACTGCTGAAGAAACTAAGAACCCCCAGCGCGATATGCCCATTGGCATGATTGGCTCGCTGGTTATCTGCACTATTCTTTATGCACTGGTTTCGCTTGTTCTGACCGGCATCATGCCCTATCAAAACTATGCCAATGACGCCGCTCCGGTGGCCACAGCCATAGCGGTTGGTGGGGCACCATGGGCGCACTTGTTGGTGTCGGTTGGTGCTTTGGCTGGAATGACCTCTGTGCTTCTTGTCTTTCAGATGGGCCAGCCGCGCATTTTTATGGCCATGGCCCGGGACAAATTGCTACCAGCATTCTTTGCTAAGTTGCATCCAAAATATAGAACACCGTTTATTCCTACTATTTTGACCGGGCTCTTTGTTGGCTTGTCTGCTCTTATTGTTGATATTGGACAAGCGGCGGAACTGACAAATATAGGCACTCTGGCTGCCTTTATTATCGTCTGCGCTGGCGTGCTCTTCTTGCGTAAGAGTTCGCCTGATACCAAGCGACCATTCAGCTGCCCTTGGGTACCTTTTGTTCCTTGGGCCGGAATTATCTCGTGCTTTATTTTGATGTTGAGCTTGCCAGTCGCTACTTGGATTCGCTTTGTCGTCTGGATGGGTGTGGGCTTTGCTTTGTATTTCGCTTACGGTTATCGCAAGGCGAAGTAGCTATGAAGAAATTGCTTGTAATATTCGATCTTAATTTGGACGGCAAAATCATCGCGATGGAATTCATCAACGCCTTGGCTTTACTGCCAGAGGACGTGCGCATAGCGGAGCTCGAGGACTGAAGTTGATGATGGCGGAAAAACGAAGGTATGAGTAACCGCACATGGGCTTGTATTGAGTGCGGTAAAACATACCGCCGCCATCAGTCGATTGAATCGGTTCGTTGTGCAATATGCCGAAATCCCTGTGAGTACGTTCACTGGAAGATTCACGTACCGTCGCCGAAAAAGCGCAAGGTATGGGAGAAGTTCTGGCAAGCTTATAAAATAGAGAAGCAGCTGCTTGATGATTATTATAAGAATGGACGCAAGGGAGAGCTGCGTCTAGAAATACTTAGTATGCATTTTCATGGTTCCGATTCCTGATTTCTAGATTTTGACTTCTGAATGCTCATTGCCTAATTTTGCCTTGATTGCAGCTAATGGTTTTCGTAAGGCGAAGTAGCTATGCTTAGGACCGGTGTGATGGAGTGATTGGTCTGTATGAGTCTTGATTTCTGGACCACGAATAGTGAGTTTCTTGATAAGTCGGTCTTGAATGACTTCGCTTCCAGCAAGACTGGTATTACTGTGGAAATTACACCTGATGAAGGCAATGCTTGGCTGATGATGGCAAGCAAGGATGGCCCTTCCCCCGCAGTTTCAGTTTGGGGGGCATATTCGGTAGAGCCAGAAGATGTGGAGGATAGCGTTCTAGAAGTTGTATCTGCACCAAAATGGGTCTGGCAGATTAACGTTTCTGCGGGTTCACCAGACAATTCTATTGATATTGCCAAAGACCTTTGCTGCTTCTTAGCAAGGAAGGGCAAAGGTGCGGCCTATGATCTACAAGAAGGCAAGGTCTTTTTCCCGCGCCCAAGTTGGTTCTCACTGTTTAGGCCAGCTAAGCGAAAAGTCGTGGATGTGCCAACAGTAACTATAGATTTGATTGAACTTGAATTCTTTTTGCCATTCTCGCGCGTTAAGGCAGAGACAGCCCAAGAGCTTTTGGATCTATTGAGAGAGTATTGTCCAGCTGCTGTACCAACTCGTTTTGGCCTCTTCGAACCTTTTCAATATAAGTTAGAGCCCGGCAATGACAAACCGTTTACTAAGGTTTGGGCAAAGGAGTTGTCTACTGCGCATGGTGGAAATTTCTATTGGAAAGCTGCTGGCCCCTGTTTGGGAGGCAGTGTATTTTTTTCAGATCGTAGAGACGATCAACCTAACGCACCAAGCAGCTATATTCGCCGACATTGCCTAAAGTTATCATTTGACGGGCGTGCGCTTTTACCCGACTCGCAATGGACTAGCACTGTAGTTGAGCTATTTGATACTCTGGCTAAAAGACTGAATGCCTTCTATGCTGCTTGCTATGTTATTCGTGATGCTGGCCTGGAACAAAGCAATGTGGTGTATCTTACAGGCAAAACTGAGAGTTATTCTATTTCCAGAGGACCATGGTGGGTTGGCCTTTCGACTATCCCTACTTGGTTGACCTGGTTTGGTCCCGGCTACGCTGAACTAGTGGCACCACATTTGAATGATTGTCCGTTTGTCAAAGAGTCGACGCCTGCCGGAATCTTCCTCCAAATGGGGCCAGAGCAGATGAACCGCGACCAACTCGGTGACTATCCAGCATTGCCTGATTCGCTTAAGCGATTAGACTACAAAATGCATGCTGAAATAATTCCGCAAGTTGATTTGAACTGATTCGATAGAAAACAAAAAAAGAGAGAGCCTCTCGGCCCTCTCTTCTTGAATCTCGTCTTTACCAGTGGGTAATTGCTTACTTGATGGTGATTTCTTTACCGGAGCGAACTTCGGTTTTTAGTGTGCGGGTTTTGGTGGAAGATACATGACCTTCGATTGAACCATGTGACACTGGAATGCGGATAGCAGCTTCCACTTTAGGCAAGCTGATGAAGAGCAAGCCTCTGTCTAGGCGAGCTTCTACATTTTCCCAAAGAATTTCTGTTTCGAATTCGAACTCACGTACCATCAATGTGGCAGGAAGTTCTCTGCGCAAGTAGCTTGCTTTTTCTTCGAACATTGTTGGTGTGCGCTTGGCGATAACTGTGAGGAAATTGCCTTCGATTTTGAGTTCGACATCGTCGAGTACAACGCCTGGGAGAGCCAATTCAAGTACGAATTGATCGTCTAGTTCCAAGATGTCGGTGCTTGGAACATCATATTGATGCATTTCGAAGCGATAGTGATCGTTGTGTAGACGATTTCTAACTGGCATGTTGAATTCTCTGTGAGTTTCGGACTGATAACCCTTGTAATTGCGATTGTAAAACATCGTTTTTCCTCGAGAGTGTCGTAATTTTGAACTTGAACCCGCTAAAAGACCGGCTTGTGATAAACAAGCCTAAAATTAGCCGTGAGCTAAGGTGCCGCAGAGTAAGTTCTGTGGCCGTCTTTGGAAGTGGTGTTGCTGTTCCGTGCTGCATATGTTAGCGCGAAACCGGCTTAATATGCGGATTTTCTCAATTCGTTTGCCATTGCACTTGTGAACCTGAGAACCAGTTCATATTCAAGGTCTTCGGACTTGGCATCTTTCTTGAAGTAGAGAAAAATCTCATGGACAGTAGCATTTGTATATTTGGGTGAGGCAATAAAGGCCGCTTACTATGCGACCTTAGGCTTCCTCAAGCTTGGCTCAGCGAGCGCTTAATTTATTAATTTCGAATCGGTCGCTTTTATTTGCTGCTTGGCAGGGGCAATTACTTTTGCCTGTGATTTTTTCAGTTTCTGTTGAGCTTTCTGATTGCTCTTGCGGCCCGGTGGTTGGGGGAAAGCAGCCAGGCGCTTATTGACCCGTTCTAAGAGACTACTGAGCTCGTTGTATTTATTTTCCAGGCGCTGCACTTCATCGCTTGAATCGGTGGCCTCTCGTTGACTTGTCTCTAGTTCGCGACGGCTGACCACACCTTCGGTAAAAAGTTGCTCGAAGCTCTTGGCGCGGGCTTCTCTTTCGGTTTTCAGGCGCTTTCTATTTTCTAGTTCAGAAGAGGCATCTTTGAACTGAATGGTGATTTCTTTGACTCTGTCTTTCAGGGCCTCGCGGCTCATGTATTCCACTTGCATGCCGTAGGCGCTATAGCCCAAGCCCATCAATGAAGGGTCTGAGAGCATTGAAGGAGTGTTGGGTGGCGGTGGTGGCACCATGGATGGTCTAGACACTCGTGGCTTGGTCTTCGCCACTGGGCTAGCTGCTGGGCTTGCTACTGCACTCGTAGCTGCCTTGGCTCCGCTCTTGGCTGAGTCACCGGCTGCAGGCTTAGCTGGAGATGCCGTCTTCACCGGAGCAGATTTTGTCGTAGTCAAAGGTTGAGCGACCGCTGTCATAGGTTTTAGTGTGGGCTTGCTTGCTTCAACCTTGTCACTTGCCGGTTTTTGCGAGCTTTCAGGGATTGGTCTTAGGGCTGGGCCAGCGGCACTTGCCATCGTGCAAGTTGTACTGAGTGTGCAAAGCGTGCAAAGAGAGACCTGAACTAAGCTGCTCAGGGATAGCGCCAATAGGCACAACTCAGAGTTTCTTGGCATTCTTCTTGCAGACATATTTTTACGTTTACGTACAGGCAGCATCGTGGTTTCCAAAAGATTCTATGGTGTAAGCTCTAAGCATGACCACAAATCATAAGTCTGATCAGGCAATTACAATCCTCTTCCTTGGCGACGTAATAGGCAAGCCAGGTAGACTCGTGGTGAAAAAATACTTACAGAGTCTAAAGCCTGAGTCGGCCGTGAACAATGGCCATAGTGAAGGGTTTCCCGATTTTGTCGTGGTCAACGTAGAAAACGCCGCACATGGTTTTGGCGTTACAAAAGACAATATAGCTGATTTGAAAGAAGCTGGTGTTGATGTGTTCTCTGGTGGCAACCACACCTTTGATCGCAAGGAAATTTTCGACTTTATCGATCAAGAACCGACACTTTTGAGACCAGCCAATTATCCTGAAGGCACTGCTGGGCAAGGCTACTGCGTTTTAGAGAAAGGTGGGCATAAGCTTGCGGTCATAAATGTTATGGGCCGAGTCTTCATGGAGCCACTGCAATCACCGTTTCTCGTGGCTGAACAACTCGTGGCCAAGGTCAAAGAAGAGACCAATATAATTCTGGTAGATGTTCATGCCGAAGCCACTGCTGAGAAGATCGCCATGGGCTGGTACCTCGATGGCAAGGTTTCTGCTGTTGTCGGCACCCACACCCATGTACAGACAGCCGATGAAAGGCTTTTGCACAAAGGTACTGCCTTTATTACCGATGCCGGTTGCTGCGGGCCTACTGATGGCGTCATTGGCATGGCAGTTGAAGGTGTCTTCCGTCGCATGGTCAAGCAATTGCCATCACGCTTTGAAATTGCTTCGGGGCCAACTGTCTGCTGCGGCGTATTGATTACAGTTGATCCTAAAAGTGGCAAAGCCCTAGCAGTTAAGCGTGTGAGATTCCACGACGACGGCGATAAGAAAAGTGATTGATCTGCATTTGCATACTCACCATTCTGATGGCACCTGGTCGCCAGCTGAACTGGTAGAGCATGCTGTTAAGATTGGCATGAAGCATATTGCCATTTCTGATCATGATACCGTCAATGGTATTGACGAAGGCCTTGAAGCTGCCCGTGGGCGCTTAGAAATTATTCCAGCTATTGAACTCAATACTATTTTTCAAGATCAAGCTGGTGCCCGCCATGACGTGCATATTCTTGGCTATTTCATCGACAAAGATAATCAAGAATTAGCTGCTGCAATAGCTAAGCAGAAGGCTGCTAGAGCTGAACATGTGCTCGATTGTATTAAGCTGGTTACTGCTTCTGGTGTGCCTATTACCCTTGAAGACGTGCAAGAATGCGCCGGGATGGGTGCTATAGGTAAGGCCCATCTTACCGAAGCAATTGTTCGAGCTGGTGGCGCTCCTGACTTAACTGCGGCTTACGAGAAGTTTATGGTTAGGGGTTCGCAGTTTTATGCTGATAGAAAGAGTATTAGCCCCTTTGAAGCAGTAGCTGCAATTAAGGCAGCTGGCGGCATTGCCTCAATTGCTCATCCAGGCAAAGAAAAGCATGTGATACCACTGATAGAGGCTTTGAAAGAAGTCGGCCTCGGTGGTGTTGAAGCTTATCACCGCGTTCATTCGCTGCCGCTTTTGCGGCAATATCTACGTTTTGCCAATAAGCACAAAATGCTCGTCACTGGTGGCTCTGACTGCCACGGCCCTTACCAAGAATACGAGTCTATGATGGGCACAATCTCAGTTCCGCCTGAGCTGCTTAAAGATCTGCGCCGCGCTCATTTACGAGATTAGCTTTTTGCGGGTCCGATAGTTTCCATTATGTCACTTAGTTTTGCTTCTAAGTTTAGAGCAGCGAACTGTGGGTTAGTATAGCTGAAGAATCCCACGGACGAGCGGGCTTCCTCTAAGTCTCCGGCATATAGCGAGACTGCTATTTCACGCAGGTTCTGAACCGGAGTGCTGAATATACGAACAGGTTTCTTAAATTGATAGAGAAGCTGTTTTTGGCTACACAAGTTTTTAAGCGAGTTTTCGCCACTCTTTCGTAGCTCTTGATAGATAGCCAGAACGACTTCTTTGTAGCTCTGCTCTGCAGTGGCCGCTTTTACCTTTCGTTGAGCGCGTGGTAGCTTGGTCAACATATTTGTCGCCGTAGCGAAAGTAAATGGACCAATTTCGTAGCCACTGGGAACTAGTTGCTCAACAATGGCCTCGATTTCTTCCCACCTAACCACTAGCATAAAGGAAACGTCGCCTTTGGGGGATATCAACTGAAAGCCTTCAGCTTTAGGTGATGGCAGAACAATATGATAGCGGGCAGTTATCTTTTCAGACACCAGATTGCGCGACAGTCCAAACTCAGTGCGTTCGAAACCATCGTTCAGAGCTAGCTCTGTAAGGTACTCGATAGCTAATTCATTGATGACTTTGAACGGCATAATAGCGGCAAATGATCCTTATCTGTCGTTGTTAGGGGGCACTGCTTAAACTTTGGGGGTCGCGCAACAATAGTTGTCTGATTGTAATTTCTGAAATAGTTTCTCCGCTTTCAAAAACTTTGTGACCTGTTAGCCTGTCCATCAGCTCAAAGTAACTAGGAAAGAGACTCAGTATTTGCTCGTAGAGCTGAGAACAGAACAATTCACTACGTGCTTTCAATTCCGAAAGTTGACAGTAGACTGTCGCTTCTTCTGGACAATCGTTTTTTATCATCACGGTGTGTTCATCAATTCGCTTAAAATATCTCGTACCACCCTCCATGATTCGCGGCATCTCAATCTCTTGACCCACCTGGATAGTGTGTACAATTACGTTTAGGTCACATGCAAAAAGCAAGATTTCTTCTGAGGTTCTGGCTGCTGGGCACCAGGTCAGGTTTTGACCGTCCACGAAGAATCTTATTGAAGCAAGGGGAATGTGCAGATCTATAGTGGCATATTCCTTTCGTAGATTCATTCTTTGAAGGAACGCTTCTGTATACTCAATATCCGCGTCACTCATCGTGAAACTAAGTTCGATCATTTTTACGAACTAATTCGCCAGAGCTTTTTCGAGTTGCTGATTGAGAGTTGAAGTCTCCACTTCACCAATTGAACTCCAGCCTACTGTGCCGCTTTTGTTCAAGATAACTTCGAAAGGAATGTAACCCTTGTAGTGATTTTTGATCAAGCTGCGAGCTTGATCATTTTGGGCGTGGTCGACGTCAATCAAAATAAACTTCACTGGTTTGTTGCTTGATTGGCGATAAAGATCCACCACTCTTTTGGCCTGACGATTAGTGTTGAGGTCGCCCGATGCGCCGAAGAAAACCACAGTTGCTTTGCCTTGCTCTAGCTGGCAATCATCAAACTTATCAGCTTCGATGGGAAAACCAGAGTCAGTGTCTTGGACAAATGAGATGCCTTTTTTCAGCTTCAATTCGTCTGCCGCTTGAGCCTGAGTGCCGATATTGAAAGCAGCCGCTATTGTCATTAAGGCAAAAAGGGCGGTGCCCATCTTCAATTTCACTTTGTCGCTCCTGACTATCTGTCGTTTCTGTAATTTCGGATTAGCTGCTGAATTCTATTTCTAAGACCAGCAATGGTAATTATAGACAAAGGAAAGGCTAGCTATGTTCCCAAAGCGCTACTATTTGGCTTTTGGGCTGCGCTGAAAAGGGCTAGTCTTTGATTTTAAAATCGCTGGCTTTGACGCCATGGACAAAGCGCGACCATTTTTGCTGCTCATAACTCATTGAGTATTCGTAGAGGCTATTGAGAAGTCTGATTCCAGAGCCCGATGCTCCTTCGAAAAAATAATAGACTTCGGAGCCCGTTTCGATAGTTGCCCCTGATTTTTGGGACTTTATCAGCGATTCTGCTTCTTGAGGAAGGCGAATTTTGCGACCGAGGTTGAGCCGCTGCGACTGCCTGCCGGAACCGGAGGAAATATCAACCTCACAGTGAATAACTTGATCAACGGCTGAACTGGGCGGGTTCTTCAGCCTTTCCCAGAGCCAGAGCGAAAGCGCCTGGTTGGCTGGCAACTCAGGGACACTATGCAAAAACTCGGCAAAGGCCTCTAGGATCATTGTCTATTTACGGGTTATGGGCTTCTTAGCGACTATAGCACGGGGAAGTAAAGTGGGGGAAGGGACCAGTCTTGCTTCTCTTGGGGGCGAAAAGGGGCAAGATTTAGGAAATTAAACTTTATGCCTTCTATATTGATTGGCAAAAAAGGTTATAATTCTTGCACTTGAGGACGCACTTAGCTCAAGAACCCTTTTGATGCCATCCAATAAACTCTCCGAAGCCGCTACGGCGCTTCCGAACGTCATTTTATACAGTTGGCATCTCTGGGCAGTTCACGGTCGAAGACCGTTTTGTCTGTGGAGATAGGTCATTTTAAATTCTATCGTCAGCCCTGTCAGAGATAAACTCTCAAGCAAAATGATCTCAGATCTGCTTGTCGAGCGTCTTCTGCCCCAGGTTTTCAAACCGGGTCAGTATCTGGGCAACGAATGGGGCGCTCGGCGCAAACCCTTCGATAGCTGTGACGTGCGCTTGGCTCTTTGTTTCCCAGACATGTACGAACTTGGCATGTCTAATTTTGGTCTGAAAATTCTCTACCAGTTGGTTAATGACTTCGAAGGGCTGTTGGTTGATCGCTCTTATGCGCCGGCTTCAGACCTTGAGGCTTTGATGCGTGATGCTAAACCAGCAATTCCGCTATTTGGCTTTGAGTCGCGGCAGCCGCTCTACAACTTCGAGTTGCTTGGCTTCTCTTTGCAGTACGAGCTTACCTATACCAATGTCCTGAATATGCTTGACCTGGCCCAGTTGCCAGTCAAGGCCAGCGAGCGTACAGAGTTGTTTCCTCTGGTGTTTGGTGGTGGGCCATCCTCAGTTAATCCTGAGCCTATGGCACCGTTCATGGACTTCTTCATTATCGGCGATGGCGAACTGGCCATTCCTGCTGTGATGAATGTTGTGCGTCAGTTCAAGGCTGAGCATCTAGAAACAGTAAATAATAAACCGCAATTGGCGCCGCACTACCGGCAGTGGCTACTTACTAAGCTAGCTACTGAAGTTGCTGGTGTATACGTGCCTGCACTTTATGATCTCAAAGCTGGTGATGTGGTTGTTACACCTATAGCAATCGAACAAGTTGTTGAACAGTTGTTAGCGGCTCTGCCCGAGCATGCTGAAGCTATTGAACAGTTGCGTAGTGCTGTTATTCCAAAGCGGGTTTTGCGGCAGATTGCCCCTCTTACTGATAGCAATCAACCGACTACCAATCTTGTGCCATATTTAGCCCTGGTGCACGATCGTGAAACTTTTGAAGTGAGAAGAGGATGCGATCGTGGTTGTCGCTTCTGCCAGCCTGGTTATACGTTCTTACCAGTACGCGAGCGTTCGGCTGAAGATTTAGTTGAGCTCTCGAAGAAAGCCCTGGCCAATTCTGGCCACGAAGAGTATTCGCTTTTGTCATTGTGTGTTAGTGATTACACATCACTGCATGATTCTGTTCGGGCCCTCAATCGTGAGCATAGTGTTACCCGCGCTTCTCTTTCTTTCCCCAGTCAGCGTGCTGACCGTATGAACCTTGAGATTGCCGAAGAATTGAAAGCTGTTCGGAAGAGTGGCATTACTTTGGCGCCAGAAGCAGGTACTGAGAAACTAAGGGCCGTTATCAATAAAGGCCTGTCACATCAGCAAATTATTAGTGCTATTGAATCGGCTTATCAGTCTGGTTGGGCTTCAGTCAAGCTCTACTTCATGTGCGGTCTGCCCTTTGAAGATGATAGTGATTTGCAAGGCATTATCGATATTTTGAAAGAAGCGGAAGTGCATTGCAATGTTATTCGCAATACCGATCCTGCTAAGTACAAAAAGGGCATTGAGATTACTTGCACAATCTCTAATTTCGTTCCCAAGCCATTTACGCCATTCCAGTGGTTTGGTCAGGTCGACCCAAGGGAGACTGCTAGACGCCACGGTGTGCTGAGAGCTAAGTTGCGCGAATCTGGTTTGCGCAAAGTGACCTTGAATGTTACTGACCCTGCTATTAGTTTGCTTGAAGCTGCTATTTCGCGGGGCAATCGTATGGTTGGTGAGCTAATTTATCGGGCCTGGAAATCAGGTGCCGTTTTTGATGCTTGGGATGATCGCTATCAACCGGAGCTCTGGCATCAAGCGGCGG
>CAJXZK010000072.1 GCA_913063055.1 uncultured bacterium | reverse complement strand
CACAATCGTGGCCGTATGATCGTTGCCAGTTATCTGACCAAACATTTGATGACAGATTGGCGTGTTGGACAAAAGTGGTTTGAGGAATGTTTGACCGACTGGGATCCTGCAAGCAATGCAATGGGATGGCAGTGGTCTGCGGGATCAGGTCCTGATGCAACGCCGTATTTCCGCGTTTTCAATCCAATCTTGCAAGGCGAGAAATTCGACACCGATGGGGCCTACGTGCGCAAGTGGGTGCCTGAACTGGCGAAAATGAAGAGCAAATATATTCACAAACCGTGGGAAGCTCCGCCACTAGAGCTAATTGCCGCCGGAGTGACTCTGGGAGAGAACTATCCTTTGCCGATTGTCGAGCATGGGGAAGCGCGTAATCTGGCGCTGGCTGCTTTTCAGAAATTAAAAGAGAGTCGGGTGGGGGTTAGTTAAGCTCTCGGGAACCCCTAAGGCGTTTCACCCGATAAATTAGCAGGTAGGCCTCAAGATAAAGTGGCGCGACCTTACTGCATCAACTTCTCGAAATCGCAATAACGCAGAGCGTGGCCAGCAGAGACATCGTGCTTGAGCTTAGCGCCAAGCACCAATTGCGGTGCCGAAATCGCTGTGTAATAGCGCTGCTTAGCAGACAAATTAGTGCTTGCTACATCTTCGGTCTTAAGCACCTCGCCCTGCTTCAGGGCCCGCTTAGCGACCAATGTAGAGACCGGCGCATCGACGTATTGACAATGAATAATATCGCCCTTGAGAGCCTGACAATTTTCACTTACCGTGCGCCCTACAATTTGCCAGGGAGTGCAACAGATAGAATCAATAAATTGCTCTTCAACAATATAAACAGGCTCGATATCTTTCAGACCAATTACTTGTCCGCGTTTGACTCGATCGCGCCAGCGATATACCAAAATACCCTGACGGGGGTCCACCTGCACAGCAGCAGGACAAGAAGCTTCGGC
This sequence comes from uncultured bacterium, assembly GCA_913063055.1. Classification (GTDB taxonomy): domain Bacteria; phylum Cyanobacteriota; class Vampirovibrionia; order Obscuribacterales; family Obscuribacteraceae. The sequence goes on along the minus strand of CAJXZK010000072.1, from coordinate 21,956 downwards.
AGACTCAATTTGCTTAGCATCGGCCTTATCAAAATTCTCAATGGTGAGCACTGCCCCTTCATTGACAATACCCACGATCTTCTTGCCGAGAACAGCCGACCTGGCGACAATGGCATCAGGCGGAAGGCTCTCGGGATCGACTTCAAATTCAGCCAGATCACTTTCGCTCAGAACACTCGGGGCCATAATGCGGCGCTCAACAAACACCACTCTTCCCTTTGTATGCAAGCCTTTAGCTCGCCAGGCAGAGAGCTTATTACGATAGACAAGATTACCCATCTGACCAAAAGAAAACATAATTATCGGAGCTAGAAACAAATATGCCGACATAGTCAGCACCAGCACCAGTGGCATAGGAAACCTCTGCCAGAAGTTTGTGACTGGCGCCAGAGGCGCATCTTTAAGGGAACAGACAAAGCGCTTACAGGCCAGATCTGCGGCTGTGCGTCGTTTCTTATCGCAGAACAAACCAGCCAAAACTCCAGCCATTGCCATCTGCGCCATGGCGTAAATTGGCATATAGAATGCCCCTAATGGGAAGATCAAACACGGCATCCAATAAACAAACCGAGCAAACAAGGCAGCGAAGAAGCCAAGGCGCTGTCCTTCGCTATTGCGTACGACCAAGCCAGTCAGGCGCTTTCCTGGCGTGGCGGCCCAGCCCGATGATTCAAAAATAGCAAAATAAATCGGAACGGCTAGAAGCACGATCAAAGCCAGTGCCGGTAAGGCCACTAAAAGGGCCGCGCCTACTCCAGAAAGTGAAGAACGCGGAAAAATAATAAAGTTACTTCCGAGAAAAGCCAGGTAAACTCCGCCACCAAGCAATGTCACCAAGATAAGACTATCAAGCAGCATAGCCAAGATTCTAATGAGCACCGGCGCTGCAATTAGAGCAGTCGCGGGGTTATCCTCTTGGGCTAGAACATCGGTCATGGGCAGGAATACTTTTTCTGTTGGCACACGGGACGGCAAAATGCCAAGTCTCTTCCCTAATATGCCCTAATTTGCTTAAACTTGCGGGATTTTTAAGACTTGATCAGGGTAAATCAGGTCACGATTTACGATGGCATTGAGACTTACAAATTGGTTGACCATGGCCATAATCTCTTGATTAGATGGTTCTTTGCCATTTTTCGCGGCGAGCAATGTTCGCGAAATATTCCAGAGATTATCTCCAGGCACAACTTTATATGTCGCTGGAGGCTCACTAACGACTTCTGACTTATCGATATCACTCATTCTCTTTCACTAACCGCCTGTGCGCTACATCGTTTAAGTTCGCTTAGTATTGCGATAGGCTTTGCCCAGATAGTGACGGCCTAAATCTTCGTGAGCATTGCTATGCAATGGTCTGCCGTTACCTGAACCAGGGAAAACGATATATTCCACTTCGGGCCGTTGCGTGCCACCGCGCCGAGGGTTGGAGTTAATACCTAGTGACGCAGCCAGAGCCATAGAGCCCTCACCCAGTTTCTGGTGCGGCCCAACATCGGCAAAAACAGCAAAACGCACATTGTCGCCGTAACGTACAGCGGCAATGTCACCGAGACGTACACCGTATTGCTGATATTTCTCTAGAGGCAAGACGAAGTATTTAGTGGTTTCGGCGTTCACTGGCGCGCCACTACGATGACGCAAGGAGGTATTGCTTTGGCCGTCAGGGTCAATCTGCCTGGCTCTTGGCGAACCATCAGCATCAATGGCCATACCAGCGCGGAAGTAGACAGAACCACCGTCGACGCGGGTGAGCCGGCGAGCGTATCCGGCACTTTTTGCTACGCCATCAAAGAGCTGATTCAAACGCTCTTCATCTGTAACCACGCGCTGCTCTGGCTTGTTCCAAGGCACAACCACTTCGCGCTGTGGCACTGGCAAATCTTGAACTGAAATATCTCGTTGGGTTGGAATTACCCGCGGAATAGCCTGGGCATCCAATTGAGGCGGCGCCACGTAAGGCTGAACGTAGGGCTCTAGCTTGGGCTGATCATAAACCTGGGCAGCAGGCTTAACATCAGGAGCAACAAAGGCTTGAACGGGAACATCAGGCAACAAATTGCGCTTATCGGGGAAAAGATCAGGTGTAACCGTGGAGTCAGCGACTCTGCCAGTGGCATTGTTGCGGGGAATATCTCGCGACCCATCTGTCGCTTGGGTGGCGGGAATTTCGTTACGCTTTGCAGAGAACAAATCTTCAGGCGCCGCTTTTTGATCGGCAACTTTAGTTTCGGGCTTGACGGCATCGGAGAAGAAAGTACGGTCGCCCATATTCTTCGCCCACCAGGTGCCGTAAGAGCCAACAGCGTCTCCTTTTTCAGTCTGCTGCTGCTGCCAACTGCCATCAGCATTCTTGACGCCGCGCAAGACTACATGCTCTTTGCCCTGATCATCATTGGCATAAAGATGCACAAGAGTGCGCTTACCAGCCTTTTCAAGCTCAATCGTAAGGTTGCGTTTGGTACCGTCCCTATCAACTACTTCCACACTTGTTTGCCCAGCGCGACCGAGAGCTTCGACAGCTTTCAACTTATCTTCTGCAGATGCGGCCGGATTAATGAGAACTTCTTTGGGCGCCAGCGGAGCTGGGGCATCAAGCGAGACCTTGGGCAAACTGGCGGGCTGATCTGATGCAGTCGCATCGGCAACCGCATTACCAGAGCCCGGATTGCCAACAACCTGTTTATCCGCAACTTGCCTGTTAGCAGCTTGCCAGTCAGCCGGCGTCAGCTCCTGAACGGCCTTAACTTCAGGCTTAGCTTCAGGCTTCGCCTCTTGGCCCGCAGAAGTATCTGACCCAGGTTTAACTGCGTCTTTATCCTTGCCTGCTGACTTGCCGTCGTTTTCGAGAGAAGCTGCCATCGGGGGATGACCTTTGGAAATTTTCCAGGTAATAACTTGCCACAATCAAGTATCCAACAATTTACCCAGAGGGCAATGGTGAAAATCCCATTGCCCCCCTAACTGGCTCTAACCTTTCGCACAGCTGAGCTTTCGCCACTTAAACAGCAGCTAGCTGGCAAAGAGCTTGCTCACGCTGAAAACTGGGCAGTAGCGCTTCATGGAGCGATTTCCAGGCTTGACGGGAGTGCTCGTAGGCAACATAAAGTGCCACAGATAGCTCACCCAGAGACGGCGGCAAGCCTTCAAGCAGGCCCTTTTGCTGCCAGTCTTCAAGCAAACAAGAGCATGAAGTCCCGGCTACCCCAGCTTCGGCGACTCCGGCTACAGCGACCTCACATCGAGCGAGTTCACCCGCCGCACCTCGACCAACAACAGAGACACAAGTAATCTCGAATTTTATGCTGGCATTGAGCACGCCCGGTATATCGGCCAATTCTTCCACCAACCGCTGGCCCGATGAACGGTTTAAGCCCGAAACAACATAAGAGGCAATAGAACAATTGGCAGCTTCAGAAGACACAATCGACTCTAGTAGCGACTGAGACAACGACTTAACCGTCGCGCCTTTTGCCTGCACATAAGTCTCAAGTAAGTTAACATGGCCGACTTCGCTCTGCACTGTGTCGTGAATGAGCTGCGAATGTATCAGCGAAGAATCAAACTCGATCTTCAATACACTGAAGCCATCAACAGCAGTAACACCAACAATGTCTTTACCCGAAGCTGCCGCCTCGCCTTCAGAGCCAATCTCAGTACCACAATTGTCGGGATTAAAGACACTGCGCACCCGCAGAGCCACTGCATTTTCCCGCGCGCACTCTACCGCCCGCGGGTGAATCACCTGGGCTCCTCGGGCAGCCATCTCCAAGCAATCGCTGTAGCTGATGCGCTTATGCTGAATTGCGCCTTCAATAATGTTTGGATCGGCAGTAAAAATGCCATCGACATCGGTGTAAATATCGCATAACTCCGCCCCCACAGCCGCAGCAATTGCCACAGCCGAAGTGTCAGAACCACCGCGCCCCAAAGTTGTTATATCGCCAGCAGCGGTAACACCCTGGAAGCCAGCAACAACGATGACATCATTGTCGACAAAGGCCTCATCAATCTTGCCCGCATCAATACTGAGAATTTCAGCATTGCCGTAGTTTGATTCGGTGATGATGCCCAATTGTCCACCAGTAAAAGACTTAGCCTTAATTGCCAGGTCACTCAAAACGATACTGAGCAAAGCAATTGACTGCTGTTCACCCGAGGCCAGAAGGACATCAAGCTCACGGGGATTAGGCTTGTCCGAACAGCGACCAGCCAGGCGCACCAAACTATCAGTAGTGTCACCCATGGCAGAAACTACCACAATGGTCTTGTAGTCGGCACTGACAGAAGCCACTATTTGAGCCACGTGGGCTATACGCTGAGGATTCTTTACCGAGGTGCCACCGAACTTCAATACTTTGATTTTCTTAGTTGAATTACTCATGTTTAGCTCCTTTATTCGAGGCGGAAGAAACGAGAACAACACGAGCAGCTTCTTGCAGGGCAATCTCTAAGTCTTGCAAAAGATCAGGAGCGTCCTCGATGCCCACAGACAAACGAATCAGACCATCGACAATACCGAGAGGTTCACGTACTTCTTTGGGGATAGGAGCATGAGTCATTGTAGCTGGGTGGCAAATCAACGACTTCACGCCGCCAAGACTTTCACCAAGCTGGAACAATTCAGTAGAATTGACCACACTCTTAGCCGCTTCCAGACCGCCCTTAACAACAAAGCCAACAATGCCACCAAAACCAGTCATTTGCGTCTTAGCCAAATCAAACTGAGGATGCGATGGCAAACCAGGATAATAGACACTTTCAACCAAATCGTGCTCTGACAAATATCTAGCCACGGCAAAGGCATTGCGCTCATGCTCTTTCAAACGCAGAGCAAGGGTTTTCAAACCACGCAAAATCAAAAATGAATCAAAAGGCCCGGGCACTGCGCCGCCAGCATTCTGATAGAACTTCAGTTGATCATAAAGCTCATCATTATCAGTGATGATAGCGCCGCCAATTACATCGCTATGTCCGCATAGATACTTGGTTGTGCTGTGCACAATAATATCTGCACCGAACTGCAAAGGCTTCTGAAAATATGGAGTAGCGAAAGTATTGTCGACAGCGAAAAGCAATTTGTGTTTCTTTGTAATTTTGCCAACAGCCGCTAAATCAGCCAATTTCAAGAGTGGATTAGTCGGTGTTTCCAGCCAAACCAATTTAGTATTTGGCTTAATTGCCGCTTCAATTTCTTCAGGTTTGGCAGCGTTGACATATGAAAATTCGATATTGAATTTTCTTTTGACCTTCTCAAACAGCCTGTATACGCCTCCATAGACATCTTCTCCAACAATGACATGATCGCCAGCAGACAAAATATCAAGCACAATTGATACGGCCGCCAAACCGGAAGCACAGGCTATTCCATACTTGGCTCCTTCTAAAGAAGCAAGGCAAACCTCAAGCGCCGTGCGGGTTGGGTTATGAGTGCGAGCGTATTGATAGCCCTTATTCTTACCCAATTCATCGAGTACAAAAGTAGAAGTCTGATATATGGGGGTAATTAAAGCCCCGGTGGTTGGGTCGGCCTCTTGGCCGCTGTGAATCGCTAAAGTGTTGAAGCCAAAGGTACGCCGGGGGGCGTCGGCGCTGGGTCTAGACTGCCCCTGGGAAGACGGTTGTGTTGAATCTTGCTTACTAGTAGTCATTTATTTTTCTCCAAAGAAAAACTCCCTTTCTCGCGGCTGCGGGAAAGGGAGTTGCTAACTTAATTACTGATCTTTAGTCTCGATATGCTCGATCAAAATCGTAACGCAACAAATCCCTGCCCGCGAGGGGCATGGACATCTGCATGTTGCTGGTGGAACGATTTAACATGCCGAGCATTATGCGGGTATAAAATTTTGATTGCAAGACTATTCGACTAATTGTTAAGCAACCATGAACAGATGCGCTAGGATAAGGCATACACTAAAGGCAAATACATTTAGAAGATTGCAGATTGAGAAATGCCAAATAAATACATGCAATATTTTGTGCTATTCCAAAACTGGCTCTTAGAGCGCTGTTCGCTAATACGCACAATTGCTTTCCCTGTGCCACTCTTCTTACTATTCTCAGCATCTTTATCAGTGCTTTTATCAGCGTTTTTTATTGACTACAACAGTGAAGCCATAGCAGCTGTTAAAAACGAATTGGGCTGGTCCCTTACCCAAAACCGCAAACACCTAGGGCTATACAAAGTTAGTATGGCGCGCTCTGGCGTGCATGTTGAAATGCCAAATCAAAGCATCATTGTCTTGTGCCTCCCCCCGGGGAAAACGGTCTCAATCATAAACATTGCCAGCAAACGAATTTGCCAACTTCCCCTAGATAACTTTGAAGGTCAGATGGTGCGCCACCTGGCGTTCGGGAAAGGCAAATTAATGTCAGATGTTCCGATACTAAAGACTGGACAATTCATCCAAAAGAACATAAAAGCTGATCGATACGAAATCGACAATCAACGCTATAAAAAATACCTTGCGCAAGCGAAAGAGTCATCATTCGAGCCAAGCCTAATTACAGAGAAGTTGCGACTATCAGCGCTGACAGACAGCCCCTTCTCCGCAGCCGGAGCCCTGATGACGAAGCTATATGGCTTACCAAAACTCGCAACCATTCCGCTAGAAATGGATTACAAAGATCCTGATGGTGGCTCACATCTAGTGCTTGACACACTTTCAATATCACGCAAGAACGTAGATAGACTAATGATCTTGCCAGCAGGCCTGAAGAAAGCGACAATCGATGAAGTCTTGCTAGACGGCAACGAATCAGCTGTTGACATACTTAAGTATTAGAGAATTCTTGAAAGTTTAGCGTTTCTCTGAAGTTTCTGGCTTGTTTAGTTCACTTCCGCAACTGTCATTTTTTCTGCAAAATTTCTGACAGTTTTGGAAATCAAAAAAATGTGTGCTGAGCAGTGGCATTATCACTGTTCTAAAACTGTCCGATTTTTGGCTGAAAATCGGACATTTTCAGACCCCGCACGAAAAGGGAAGAACCAAGTATGCAATACTGTTCAAGCTCTAATTCCAGCCGAGAAGAATCAATGACAGAAGCAGAAACAGCAGACGAAACAAAAGCCACAGAAGCCAAAGCATTGAATACAAGAATCGCGCTGTACGATCCAACCACCGACTCACTGGAAGAAATTACTGACTTACTTCATCAAGCCTATGCCAGCCTGGCAGCGCGCGGCTTCAACTATGTTGCCGCCACACAAACGACTGAAGTCACCAAAAGTCGGCTGACTGCGGGAAAGGGATACATCGCCCGCCTGACGGGAGAAGCGAAGATAATAGGCACGGTTACTTATTACACCACAGCAAGAGTTGCACCTGACGAACCCGAGTATTACAAGAAAAGTGCAGTCGGACACTTTGGCCAATTCGCTGTACATCATGGAATGCAGAAACTCGGCATAGGCAGCAGACTGGTTGAATTTGTAGAGTCCCTCGCGCGAGCAGAAGGCAAAGAGGAAATGGCCTGTGACACCGCTGAAGGTGCTACTGACTTAATCGAATACTATACACGCCGAGGCTACAGGCTTATTGAATACCACCAGTGGGACAAGGCCTGCTATCGCAGCGTGATTCTTAGCAGGAGATTGGTTGGGTGAGGCCGTCACAGCTGCAAGAGCCAGCCACCATCACTGGCGGTGTGCCATTTTGGACTTATCGCGGGCATCAAGACCATCGGTAACAATTTCGATTCGACCATCTTTCTTCAAGGCGTTGAGCCAATCATAAATGCGTTTATCTTGGCGGTAGAACAGCTCATTGCCAGGATCGGCATCAGCATTCTGCAATTCATAAGGCTTGACTCCATCGGGGCTCGGCGGTTTTTCCTCAGCTACGAAAACTTTCTTGATTCCCATTCGAATCAATTGATCCGCGTCAGGTAATGAACCGACAACTTCCTTCGTTAGCGGAGCTTCTTGGTGAATATCAACATCAACAAACGTGCTTGAACCGATACGAGGCTGCTTCAAATAATCGCTAGTAGCCCTGGCAAAAGTCTGAAACTGATCTCGTTTCATCTCAGCAAACTTGGGCTCGCTGGCACCATCAGGATAATGTTGATAAATATCCGAGTGAAAATGCTCTGCCATCTCATGCGCAATTGTGGGCCCATGGCCGGTCATTCCAACCACTAAAGTATTTTGATCTATGTCGCCATTTCTGATGCGCCTATCAACTTCGCCCAACCATGCGTCTTCATTGTTTGTATAGAGCCCACTGGCGCGACGGCCGATTGGAACGGTGTCTCCGCCTGCTGTTATGGCGCTTAGGTCTTGAAAGCCTTTAAAAGGAGAATTCGCATCTCGCGGCTGCATTAATCGGCCAAGCTCACGGGCTGTCAGTTTTGTATCTTCACCCTCAGAACCACGAGCACTATCGTTTGGAATTATCAACTTCGGCAAATCAGAGACGGCAGCATCACTCCGGTCCGCTGCTGGCATTCCTTTTGCTGCTGCAGCCTGCTGCTGAAAGAATAGCAGGCCCTCTTCAGAGGTAGGACGCAGCGAAACAGGAGTTGTTGAATCTCCACCAATCACATCTTCAGAAGAAGTCTGTATGTCTTTGTGATGCGACAAAACTACAACCTAAATAACCAAACTTGAAATAAGCAATGAATAAAAATCAGTAGAAACCTTTGCGGATGAACAGCACGGCAAAGGAACTCTTGCAATATACCCCTCGGATATCGAAATAAGCGAAAATCCCTTGACACTATCGACACTTGAAGGGATCAATAGACTATGGATCAGCCAATTGAAACCACCCTATTACTTTTATCCCACATCATTCCGATTTTGCTAGCGCAACTAGGTCTAACCACCGGCATCAGCGCTCTACTTTTAGGTTGGATACCAATGGCCTGCGGAGCAAGAGGCTATTCCAGCAAAATCTACTTTGCGGGCATAACCAATATCGTTCTCGTGATTTCTACAACAATGTTGGTAGGCAGCTTAGCAGAACTGGCACTAACCACCAATATTGGAATAATCCAGACGTTGGGCACAGGGCTAAATGCGGCTCTTAGATTCATCAGCTCAATGCTTAGCATCGCATTGGCTTTTACTCCAGCGATCATTGCCCGGCGCGAGAGACTGCCGTCGTCCGCGCGAATCATTGGGTTGAACCTGGGTTCGATTGTTTTGCCAATTCTGTGGATACCAGCATTGGTCGTTGCAGCTCAGTCAGTGCGAGCAAAGCGGGCAGCAGCAGTTGTGCAGCTAATAAGACAACAAAGAGATAACGCAGAACCTGAGAGAAACGGCGGGGAGAGAGCGCTTCTAGACGATGCTCAGTAAACTAATCGGCCTAATGCTAGATGGTTCCAGCGCGTTCCAACAGCATCAAATTGCCTCATCTATCTTGATTCAGAGGTCGCACAAAGTCTACTTCTAACCCTAGTAAGTGGTCGGCATTGGCAGCAAATGTTCGTTGTGAGCTAGTAAAATGGCAAAGCAGCAATGAATGGAGAATACACACACACCAAAGCAAATAGCATAAAACGGCTGCAAACTGTCTTCCCAAAGGGTAAATTAGCATTCCAAAAAAGCCGAATAGAACCATAGAAACCACAAAAAAAGCAATCGTACCGAGCACACTAGAGCACAAAACATAGAAATACTGCACACAACCATAATCTATTTCGTTCATCCAACGTCTAATTCGCTTGCGCTTAAACTCTGTAACAAAGCCCATCAGCATATCACCAGGGGTCTGCGAATTCATAAAAACTCTAAAACAGAGTCGCAGATATATGATTGGAATTGGCGTGAGCAAAAGAACTAGTGAAACAAGCACTACATGGTCTTTTGCCAGTGCATGACCAAGACGCTGAATAAATCCGAAGCTAGCAGAAAAAGCTGGTAGCGTGCTGAGATTAAAGAGAATAGGTATGCTCACGATACCGCTACTAATGGCACCATCAATAACAAGAGCTGCAGCGCGCTTCTTCGCCATCCGCCAATTGTCTCGCAGGTCTGGCTTAGATGCAGCGCAGATTTCTGATTTACCGCATTCGATTGGAATCACCGCCCAACATGAAATAATAAGCTAAGATCACTTATCTTTATTCCCTCACGAAAAGTTTAAACCACAATGGATGCACAAAACTACGCGAATCTCTCTGCACTTTCCAACATAATTTCTAACAGTGTAGAAATTCTAGGTATGGCTACGGGCATTCCCAATCTTTTCTTAGGCTGGGTACCGATGGCTTGCGGCGCGAAAGGCTACACAAGCAAAATCTATATGGCCTGCATTGGCAATATTGTTGTAGCCCTTGGTACTCCGATGATGGTCAACACAATGGAGCAAATGGCAAGAAGCACCAATCTTGAAATGCTGCTCTTCCTGGGAATTGCCCTTAGCTGTGGGCTGGCACTAGTAACAGTCGTACTAAGTTTCGCGCTGGCTCTATCGCCAGCACTAATGGCCTGGCGCGAAAAGCTACCCTCATCAGGACTAATTGTCGGCCTGACTCTCTTCTCGATTATTCTGCCAATATTGTGGATACCAGCGCTAATAGTTGCTTCGCTGGCAGTGACAAAAAAGCAAACAGCACCAATTGTGCAGTTGATCAAAGAGCAGAGACAAGACCGTAAAGAAGAACAAGAAAGCAACGAATCCGGACAGAGCGAAAGATAGCCAGACCAAGAGCGATATTTTGCCCGTGTTAGCAACTTGGTAACAACTTAGAACATAGCCGGCCCTATATTGAAATCACAGAGCAGCGGCTGCAATTCTCCACCCCAGACCAAGGCCGCTGCTGTTTTACCACTGAGTTACCAACCCTGCACTCAGGAGACACCCTCAAGATGAACATGAATATAAGAGACTACCAAGATCCCCGAGACCTCCAAGATAACCCGGGCCAAGATAGATTCAATAGCTGGACGCAGCAAGCAAGTAACGATGCCACAGACTTCTTTCGCGGCCAGAGCAGAGGGCGTACACCCGACAGAATGGCTCAGAACATGATGGACAGCCTGGAAATAACACCCCTCTTTGTTAGCGTGAGCCATACATCCGATCACAACTCGCACCGCAATCTACGCGATTTACAGGATGATCGCTATAGCCCTTACGAAAGAACACACCACCACTCGCGCGACGGTCACCGCAACTCCATGAACGGCGAACGCATCACCATCGATCTCGGTATCGGGGGTAGTGCCTTAGTAATTGATACAGTTAGAGACCGTCGAGGTCATTCGGAAGTGCAGCTAATCAGCCTGCTCAATCAAAGAAGACCCGAAGACCTAAATCGCACTATGCCATACGACCGCTACAACTCACTACCACCAGGCCAAGACATCCTGCCCCGCGATCGCTATGACTCGCCGTCACCAGTAACAGATACTAGACCGCTACCACCGTGCCCACCTGGCTTCGATCAAACGAAATGGGAAAATGGACATGACACAATCAAATATGCAGTTGGACGAGAACTAGCTCGTTCATTCGATCAGCTTCTAGCCATTCCTGATGAAGCTGGACAGAAAAAATTTGCCGAAAATTTCCTCAAGACTCAAGTGCCAAACATGGAAGCACGCGGCGGAAAAGTTCTCGCCATTAAAGATGAAAAAGTATTGCTCGACGCTGGCGACGGCTCCGGCCCGCTCTGGATAGACGTCGTAAAAAACATCGGCGGCAGCAATCCTGAAGTACAGTGGACCGTGCTTGGCAAAGGTGATGCCTCCCAGACTCGAGCTCCCGAATTTGCACCCACTCCCCCAGGATTCGACCCTGTAAAATGGGACAACGGCCACGATACTCCCAAATATTTCGTCGGTCATCTCGTGGCAGATATGCTACAGCAAGATCGACTCAATCCTGACAGAGACGGTCAAAAAGCTCGAGTAGAGCAGTTCCTGAAGAAGCAGGTGCCAGCAATCGAAGCTAAAGGCATCAAGGTACACAATGTCATTGGAGAAAAGATACTGATGGACGTCCATGATGGCACAGGAGTTCACTGGGTTGATACCGTGGCTGATGTCGGTGGCAAAAATCCACAAGCAAGCTGGTTGGTAGAAGCCTAAAAGCTAAGACTAAAAGCACAGCATACGACTTTAATTCGCAGGGTTAGAGGTGGGCAGGTGGAGCCAAAAAATGCTCCCACTGCCCACTTCGCTTACCACACCAATTTTTCCACCATGAGCTTCAACAATGGCTTTGCAGATGGCAAGACCGAGCCCACTTGTGCCAGCGCCGCCCCCGTGAGCCTGTTGAAAGCGATCGAAAACCGACTCTAACATGTGCCGCGGTATGCCTTTTCCTTGATCTTCAATCTTGATGTGAGCGCTGTCTTGCTTCATCGCAATATTTACTGTAATCGTGGCACCCTGTGGCGAATATTTAATTGCATTTGAAAGCAAGTTGATAAAAACCTGCATGATTCTCTCTTTATCAACAGAGACAATGGCATGATCTCCAAATACTTCAATCTTAACTGCGTTTGCCTCTGCCAGGGTTTTTACACTATTGCTAGACTGCACGGCCAACTCTGCCAAATCTGTGGGCACCAGCTTCATTTCCATCATTCCGGCTTCCATTTTCTCAATATCAAGCAATTCACTGACCAGCGAAAGCAGGCGATCACACTCAGCTTGAGCAGTACTTAATCGTTTTTTCCCCTTCTCTGAGATTTCGCCATACAGGCCGCGTTCCACAAGTTCTAAGGCGCCATGTATGGCAGCTAGCGGACTCCGCAAGTCGTGACTAACCATTGCAACGAAGGCTTGCTTCATCTCTTCTGCTCTAGCGACATCATTTGCCATCTTTCTAAATGCCACGTCAAGCTCTGCTACTTCATCACTGCCTTCAATTGGCGCCAACAGCGGCTTATGCTCGACAAAAAGCTCGGCGTTTCGACTCAAAATCTTAAGTCGAGCAGCAATATCGCGACTAAAATAAACAACTACACCTAGTGAGAGCAATAAATTCAACAGTGCACCAGCAAGTATATACAGTCGCAATTCTTGCTTTCGCCCCTCCGCATTCAGAGGCAAATGCTCTTGAATTTGTCTCTCCTCGCTGGTCAATCGATGGAGTTCATCGACATAAGTCTTGAATGAACCTTCAATCTGGCTTCTAAATTTGCCAAATTGAAAGTGATAGACATCTTGTGGCGACTCTTCTATTTGCCGCTTATGCCAATTGAGAACTGTCACCACGCTCTGTGCCTGTGCTTCGACGGCCTTTAATCGTTCAGTACGGGATGGATCGTCTTTAAGCAAAGCTTTCAACTTGGCCGCACGCTCTGGAATAACAGCAATCGCGTCATCAAGCCGTTTTCGCAAGGCATCGTTTCGCATGTAATTCCAAGCGATAATGGCACTGCCAGCATCAAATAAATCTCGCTGGGCTTGATTAGCCTCTGACACAATTGTTCTTGAGCGATATTCTCGCTCGGCCACGACCTGCGCGTTTTCTAAAAGGGTACCGAGGACAGCCAAATAGATAAGCCCCAGCAAAAGCGGAACGGCTGCCATTATGAGGCCTTTTTGAGCGACTGATAGCTTCAATGCAAATCCGCCAATAGTAACAAGCACCCTTTTGCGATTCCAAAATTTTCAAGCATACAAAAGATACCAAATATCGAAACCTTGTCTATCTTACCTCTAGCCCCGGCGAAGCAGGGAAGATAGAATATTGCCATTCAACATCAGTCAAAACCAGTTAGCACGGGCAAACAATGATCAAAATTCTATTTGCAGAAGACGACCAAAAACTTGCAGCTCTTGTCGTTGACTTCCTTACTGAAGAAGGCTACCAATTAGATCATGTCACGAGCGGTCCCGTTGCATTGAAGCGACTTGAAGAAGATCAATATGATGGCCTAATTCTCGATGTTGGATTGCCAGGAATGTCTGGTTTTGACGTCTGCCAAGCTTATCGCCAACACGGGGGCAGCGCCCCAATAATCTTTCTTACCGGCCAAGATACTCTAGCCGATAAAGAACACGGCCTTGATCTGGGAGCAGATGATTACTTGACCAAACCTTTTCATATGCGTGAACTGGGCGCTCGCTTGCGAGCCATCGCCAGGCGGTCAAGAACCAACGTTGCCGCTCGGCTAGAAATTGCCGACCTCAGTCTTGACGCTGCTAATCACACTGTCAGTAAAGGCGGCGTCCCCCTCCAACTTATGCCAAAAGAGTATGCGTTGCTCGACTTTCTCATGCGCAATCCACGGCGCACATTTAGCCAGAACGAACTACTGGATCAGGTCTGGTCAAAAGAAAGTGATGCGTCCCCGGACACTGTTCGCGTTCACATTACCAAGCTGCGGGCCAAAATTGATACGCCCGGCACTGAATCAATAATCAAGACGGTGCACAGAGTCGGCTACAAACTAGAGCCTTAGGCAGAGCCATAGCTAGAGTCCGGCGCCTGGAAAAACAGTTAGGTTCAGTCAGCCCTAACTGCATGGTGATTTCCCCCTTGCCCCAATGACATTAATGGGAGAACATGGCCCCCGGAATCCTGTATTCAAATAAACATTGAACCTCCCCCCACGAAGGTAATACATGGACTCTTCTGACAGCCCTGCGGTCTCAGCTCAAGCCGAGCTACCGACGCTTCAACCTGAATTTGCTGCACCTTTGGCGCCGTTAAAGATTGGCCGCTGCCCTATCAAGTCAGAAAACATAGACCCTCTGACTTTGGAACCGACCCTCTGCCCAATGCCAAAGTTAGACCTGATCAATCCGCCAGTATTTGGCGACCAATTTAAGCTTAAGCCCTATCCAATCACCAAAGAAGATGAAGCGCTAGACCGCAACACCAGGTTTACCTTCAAACTCGACGCTCCACCCTCGCAGCCAGCCCTAGACTTGCGTCTGCGCTTCGACAAGGTTACGTCTTTCGACCTCAACTTCAATGGCCAGCCGGTCGAAATGTCGTTAAACCCGCGCAAATGCAACTCTAAAGCACGCGCCGGACTGTGTTTTAGAGTCGGTTTCTAAATACTCTTAAAATTGCCACAACAGGTTTTGCGAATTCGTCACGATGGCGTCACGATGGCGAGTTACTTTGGGCAAATCACCCCGCATGATACTTACCAATAGAAATCACTGGCTGGCAAGCTAATGGGTTGAAGATAACTTCTTCAACCCTCAGCTAAAGCATTAAGCGATAGAGCATTAAGCGGTAGAGCAAAGGCGCGATCGACCGGGAGGCGGCAACTCTTATGACCATGGAAAGACGTGGAGAAAACGCCGAACATGCACATTCAAAAACGGCTCTACAAGTTAACGATCAAGCTGGAAAGACTATGGGCAACGAGGTCACTGAGACCCAGCGCAACAATCCCCGTAGCGATTTTAGAGGAGGACAAGACACCGCAGCGGCACACTTACCGAATGTAGAACTAACTGATTCAAGCAAAGTTGGCGGCAAACCAGATCAGCGCTTGCAATTGATTAGTGACAGCAACGCCAAGCCGGAGGAGCGGCTGGCAGCAGCAAGAGAGCTGGCCAAAGAAGGCATAAGCAAAATAGAACTGCAAAACGATAAAGGAGAAAAACAATCGCTGCGTCTCGAAACATCAAAGGCAGGCGCACGAGATCTAGTTAGCATCCATTCAGCAGATGGCAGCGGCAAAGAAAAGCCTCTGCTGAAAGGAGTTGCTAATAGCGATGGCAGCATCGAGCGACAAAAAGACAGCAAGGGACGATTTGTCGACTGGCACGGATCAGGCAAAGAAATCTCACCAAGTTTAGCCGACGCTACGCCACGGATACATAGCAGACACTCGAGAGCGGGAGAACAACCAAGCGGCGTTACCACTGAACGAAAGGCAGATGCCAAACCAGAAAACACAGAACGGAAAGTAGAAACCAAAGTAGAACCTAAAGCTGAAACTAAAATAGAACCCAAAGCAGAACCTAAAGCAGAACCTAAAGCAGAACCCAAAGTCGAGGCGAAGCCGGGAGAAAAGCCAGCCGATAAACCCGAAGGTACAACCGAAGCCAAACCAGAAACAAAACCAGAAGCAAAACCTGATGCAAAAGTGGAAAATCCCTCGGCCATTGACCCACACAAAATAATGGATGCTGCAGCTCTCAGAGCCGGTCACCCAGTGGGCAAACTAGTTAAAACAGAAGACGGTCTCTACATGCGCGCTAAATTTGATGTCGATGCTGACGGTCACCCGAATGTCAAAAAGATTGATCCCAAACACGGCAATCCCCACACCACTCTGCGCTACGCTGAGGGCAATGGTTCCGTCAACGCTGACGCAGTACCGTATGTGGTGCTCCCCAAAGGTCAGTTCAAAGAACATGGAGTTAAAGTCGGCGACCTTGCCATCGTGCGCAACAAAGAAAATGGCGCGCTCACGGTAGCAGTATTTGGCGACGTTGGCCCCAGACACAAACGTGGCGAAGGTTCAATGGCTCTAGCTCGTGAGCTCGGACTCAACCCCTCGCCCACCCACGGCGGCACCCAGAGCCGCAACATCGAGTATCTTGCCATCCCTGGCTCTGGCGGTGACAAAGCCCGCAATCAAACAGATTTGCTAGCAAAAATAAACAATGCCAAGCAAAAGCTGGGCCTGCGGGGATAAGTTACAAATCGTGCAAAACTTTAGGAGGCAAAGCAGCACGAAGAGCATTAAGCACGGCAAGAATATCAATCACTTCTTGAATGATGGCACCGTTGACGGGATTTAAGTGACCAGTCGAAGCAAAGCCCATACCAACAACACTGAGTGCCATTCCCCCAATGGCGCTCTGCAGGGCTATGGTGCGCATGCGTCTGCTGATATGCATAAACTCGTCCACTTTTTCTAGTGAGTTATCCATAATCACGACACCGGCTGCTTCAGCCGTAACGTCACTATTCTGCCCGATAGCCATTCCGACTGTAGCCGCCAACATCGCCGGTGCGTCATTGATGCCATCACCAACATAAAGAGTCTTTGCCGCGGCTGTCTCTTTGCGCACAATCGCTAGTTTTTCTTCTGGGCGTTTCTCGGCAAAAATTTCGCTAATACCTACTTGTTCAGCCAAGTAGCGCACTTCAGATTCGCGATCGCCAGACAAGATCAAAACCCGATTGAAAGAGTGTTCTGGTCCTAAATGGCGCACAAAGCTGCTGCTTTCGCGGCGTGGCGCATCGCGAAAACGCAGATCGGCAGCATAGCGACCATCAATAACAGCTACACATTCTAGCCCTCCGGCGACCGCTGGCAGCTGTTCAATACCAGGCAATTTCGCATCAAGCTGATTGCGACTGGTAATTTGCACCTGTCGACCAGAAACAGTGCCCCGCAGCCCTTGACCAGGGGCCTCGCTGACTGCGCTGGTTTCAGCTAATTCTAATTTACTACTCTCAGCCTCAGCCAGAATAGCGCGGGCCAATGGATGCTTTGAATAGCGCTCGAGACTGGCAACCAGCGTCAATACTTCTTTCTGCTCAAAACCTGACGCCATAATTTGCTCGGTCAGTTTCGGCGCACCATAGGTGAGCGTGCCAGTCTTATCAAAAATTGCAGTACGACAGCTGCTAATCTGCTCTAACACAACTGGGCTCTTAACAATGATGGCTCGCTTGGCACATAGCGATATAGAGCCAATAATTGCAATTGGAATACCAAGAATTAGAGGGCACGGTGTTGCAATAACCAGTACAGAGAGGAAGCGAACCGCATCACCACTGAGAGCCCAGGCAAGAGCTGCCACCACCAGCGCTACCGGTGTGTAGATGGCACCAAGCTTATCTCCCAGGCGCTGCAACTGTGGTTGCTTCGACTCAGACTCGCGCATTACTTCCATAATTTTCGCGTAGCGAGAATCGGCTACAAGTTTAGTCGTGCGAATGGTAAGAACAGACTCGCCGTTTACAGCACCAGAGATAACAGTTGAACCACTAGTCTTGGTCACTTGAAAAGGCTCGCCAGTCAAGTAAGACTCATCCATGCCACCGCGACCATCAATTACCACACCGTCAGCAGGGCAAATATCATGAGGATAGACAACCAACGTGTCGCCGACAGCAACATCCTGCAGCTGCACATCAACTATTTCAGCTCCTGTCTTTCGATGAGCAATTGAAGGCATGCGCTTGGCCAACGCTGCTAGCACTGATGATGCGCTTTTAAGTGCATAGCTCTCTAAGGCTTCCCCACCAGAGAGCATCAAGACAATGATTGACCCGGCCAAATACTCGTGCAGCACTATTGAGGTAACTATTGAAATACCGCCTAATAAGTCGGCACCAAATTCCTTCTTGAGCAGCTTAATCAAGAGGTCGTACAAAAGCGGCAGCCCGCCAACAGCGAATAAACATAGTAGCGGCAACTCGTAAATCTTTTCGTCAGCTTGTAAAGCGAATCGAAGAACCAGATGCAAGAGAATTGCCAAAATAGAAAAGACAGCAATTACTCTACTTTTCTGACGCCAAAGGTTCTGCGGCCCATACCAAGGCCCCGTCAACACTTTCTCATTTACTTGAGCGGACATAAAAGTACTTTCCTCGCTCAGCAAATACTGAATATAGCAGGGATAACGCTTGCGAAATGCAACGACCCCAAGACCAACAAGAAGTTCCACTGTTAACTTTCCGCCGAGCGGGCATAGACTATTATGATTACTAACGTCTTGCCTGTTCAAAGTTGGCCAGTTAATGTCAAGAATTCTAATCGTTGAAGATGATGAGCAATTGCTAGAGACCCTAACCGATGGGCTCTCTAGCTTCAATCACGTGGTTGAGGCAGTAACTACCGGCAGCGATGGCTTAGAGCGCTTACTGGCCAGCGAGTACGATATAGCCATTCTAGACTGGGGTCTGCCGGTGTTAACGGGCCTCCAGATCTGTCAAGAGTATCGGCAAAAGGGCGGACAAGCTCCAATAATTTTCCTTACAGGAAAAAATGATATCGATAGCCGAGTAGGGGCGCTGGACATGGGCGCCGACGACTATTTGACCAAACCTTTTTCGTTCAAGGAATTACTAGCAAGAGTCAATGCTCTTCTGCGTCGCCCCAGCCAGTTAGCAGAAAGCATCTTGACCGTACAAAATGTCAAACTTGACTTAAACACTCGCATTGTCACCATCGATGATCAACCGGCTTCTCTTGCAGCCAACGAATATGCACTGCTTGAACTACTTCTGCGCAACAGGGGCAAAGTCTTTAGCTACAACGAATTGATGGAAAGAATTTTCAAAGCCGATGAAGATGCGTCAGAAGAAGCGGTGCGTCAACGCATCACCCGCTTGCGTAAAAAAATTGATGGCAATCGTGAAGTATCATGCATCCGCACCATTAAAGGCCTAGGTTATTGTATCGACGTGGTGCGCTAGCGCTAAGAAATTTCTGCGGTCACAGTTCAGTCCCAATTTTTTAGTAATCTCGCGGCTGAGCTGTACACTCTTCGCTAAGAGCCGACGATCAACAGCGCACGCAACGATCCGAACGTGCCCGAGATCGTGAAAAAGTACCTTCGCTCAGATCAATACTCGATGCACGTCTGCTATCCACAAGCACGTTAACCCGAAGGGCAGAAATTTCCACTGCGCGAATCGACGCTGGCATATCGAGCGACGGGCTCGCAAAAGAACTGAGGGTGCGGCTTTTGTCGCGCCCTCTTCACCATACAATAAAAAATTTCCACCGCATACTGCTTAATATAGTATTCAAATTTCAAAAAATTTTTTGACCGCCTTTTGCACACAGAAACTAGAAAAGCCGAGACAAGAAGGATGAGGAAGACGTCCTCGAATGAACGAGAATGCCTTCCTGTTTCAGGTCACCTAAAGCGGTTCAACTGCTAAGAACCGGTTGCTGGGAAACCGTTATTGGGCGCGGGCGCGCTGCATCTCGCCCAGCGACAGCAGGCGATCGTTGGCAGCCGTGCGCTTGATGATCAACACCGTCAGAAGGATGCCAGCCACCACCGACAGTGCAACGATGGCCACGACGGCGAGGACGAGAGCCAGCTTGAGACCGTCTTCGCCATCGAGGTCGATCTTGAAGCCGCTGACCACGTCAGAGAGGGCATCACCGAAGGTCGACATGGCGCTCATGGTGTTGTGCACCTGGGCGAAGGTGTTGTAGGTAGCAACACCATAGTTGAGCACACCACCTTCGCGGAAAGCGCGAGCCCAGCTGTCGATGGTGATCATCAGGCCGGAGAAGAGAATGCCAGGGATGATCAGCACGTAGCCCAACTTCATCGCCAGGGCACCGTAATGCATGGGCAAATAGCCCAGCCCCACAGCTCCCAGCGACAGCAGGATGAGGATGCACCAGGTGAAGCCGCTGGCTGCCATGATCGCACCCATCCACACCATGAAGTGACGCCAGCCGCCGACAGCCTTGGTTTCGGCCCAAGCCTTGCCGCAGCCCCAGGCGTTCAGCCAGGAGATGCCGAAGTTGAGGCACCAGACGAAAACGAGAATTGCCGTGTTCATACGCTTACCTTCTTTCTTTCACAGGATGATGAATGGTCGCGGGCGGCAGCAGTGAGTTGCCGCCCGGCGAAACTTACTGACTGGCGCCGGCCTTGATGATGAAGCGAGCCTTGAAGCCGTTTTGCCGTGCCGGCCATTCGATTTCCGCACCGGCAGTGCGCAAAGCAGCGAGCAGCTCGCGAGTGCGACCCGTGATCTTGCTCTCATCGAGCGGCACAGTGACATCGCGACCTTCTTCACAGTCTTCGCCCTGACGGCCGACACCGAACTCGTAGGAGAGCTCTTTGTCCGGCTCGCTCTCGAGCTGCTGCACCAGCTCCTTGAGCGCTTGCATGGCAGCAACGCGATTGACCAGCGCGGCCTGGGCCACGGGGCTGGTGTACTTGCGCAGGCCGTCCAGCAGGCGGTCAGCCCGGACCATGGGGTCCGCGCAGAGAGCGACCTGCCTGAGGTGCTCGGTCAGAACCGATTCGAGATTGCCACAGGCCTGGTTGATCAGGCTCGACAGGAAGGAGATGGTGAGTTCGAGTTTGGCTTTCATGATTTCTCCACGAAATGTCAATGATGGAAAAGGCGATGGTGAACTACTGCATCGCTTACAACTCAAAGAAAGACTGCAAGGGCCGTCGCTTGAACAGCAGCGACAGCACTTGCAGGTACAACTGCAGCTACCAACAATCCCTGGCGGGAATGGTCATCAGTAGCCGCGATAGCCCATCAGAAAGGCGTCTTCACAGTCGCCATAGTGATGGGGCAGCTCGCGCACAACCTCGAAACCGAGGCGGTGGTAAAGCTTCTGGGCACCGAGATTGCTCTTGCGCACGTGCAGCGTCACATAGCAGCGGGCACGGTTGGCCAGCGAGAGGATCATCTCGCGGCCAAGGCCGAGGCTGCGACACTCAGGCTTCACTGCCACATGAGCCACATGCAAGCGATCGGTCTGCTTGATGTAGAGAATGTAGCCCACCACCTTGCCGTCCAGCACGCGCACGCGACCAGAGGTTCCCGACTTGCAGCCGAAGCGCAAGAAGTCGAGAAGACTCCAGGGATGAGCAAAGCTAGCCTTCTCGATGGCTAGCATTGAGGGCAAGTCGCTAAGCCAGGAGATTTGACGCAGCGAAGCGTCAGTTTGCACAGCCAAAACTGCTTCCATGATGAATCCTCTCAACTAAGTTAAAGGCTGACTAGCAGCCTTTCGGCTACAGGTTCTGAAAGAACGAGCGAAAAGCTACTGGTCTACAACTCGTTGCTCTTCGCTCTACTCGTCTTCAGGGACGCGCGGCAAACGCACACGCGGCGGCACCGCTGTGAGAGCGAGAAGGCCGAACAAGACGACGCCGGCCCAGGGTAGCCAGGCCGAGGTCATCTGCGTGCCGACGAAGCACATCGCCGTCAGCAACACAGCCACCGCTCGCAGACCTTCGTCCGACGGCGAGGGCCAAGCAAAGGCGAAGGGAACGGCGGCCACAAGGATGGCTGTCTCTTATACACATCTGACGCTGCCGACGAATAGAGAGGTGTAGATCTCGGTGGTCGCCG
>CAJXZK010000071.1 GCA_913063055.1 uncultured bacterium | reverse complement strand
TTTTTCAAGCAGAAGACGGCATACGAGATCTAGTACGGTCTCGTGGGCTCGGAGATGTGTATAAGAGACAGGCTAGAGCAGGCTCCGTAAGCGGCATTGCTAGAGAAACAGACCGGACAAACAATGCGATCGATATCAGGCGTCGCTGCAGCTACAACTTCGGCGTCGAGCTTGCTGCGCAAATTACCAAGACCACCTTCAGCATCTTCGGCTTCAGTAGATGTGCGCAGTTTTTTACTGCTCATATCTAGTAAGGCGCCCATCCACATAAATTGATAGCATTTCACTGGAGGGGCAGCTTGACCAGCCTTCACTGATTGTGGACCGCTGTGCAAGCCGATCAATTTGTAGTCTTTGCATACTAAAGCACCAGTTATTTCTGGTGGCACCACAATTGTGTGCAGCATGTTTTTAGGTTGTGCCGCACTGGCGCTGCCAAAATAATTTCCTTGCAGCCAGATTGGTTTACCTGACAGTGGATCTAAATAAAAGCACTGTAGATTGTCCCAGTTGTTGACTTCAAAGTCGGTGTGCGAAGTCAGAGGTGGCCCCACTGTGCCGTTACAGTGGAATGGGGTTTTGCGATTGATCTGCGAACAGACACCGCGATTGACGAGCTCACGCACCGCCACTAGAACTGTATAGCTATCAGAACCAACACGCTCAGCCAGGTTCTCAAGGGTGAGGAAGCCGTCCATTGCTTCCCACAGTCGACCGACCATCCAGCGAATTTCTTCAGACGAACTGGCTGGATCGTAAGACTGCACTACTCTTTGGTAACGGGCATCTTTGCCGCCCAGTTGTGCATAAACACTGTTTAGTTCGTTCGCTCGGCGCATTCCTTCCCAAACCAAACGGTCGGCTGGGGCGCTAATTGGCACAGCATCTGGCCAGGGGAATTGCCCTTCTGGTTCGAAGGTAAAGCCATGGGCTGGTTGCTTGATAACCAATTCGAAGAAAGCATAAGCTGGAAGAAGCTCAGGTTGGCGATAATAAACTAAAGGAATAGTGCCTTCGGCCAGAAGCAGACGGGCTATTGGAATATTGTGAGTATCAATGAGAGTGAGCAGACCTGAGCGCCTCTGCTCTAAGAGAGTATTGATAACTTGCAAAAATTCTTGGCCGTGAATATTTCCCGATGATTCGACGCCATCTTTTTTAAACGGAATAGACATAGCCCGCGTCAGTTCAGCAACTTTTTCGGCCTGAAGCTCGGGCAGAGTGCTATCAACGACGAGGAGGGCCATATCATTGGGGAGAACAGGCAGCATTTCGCCGGGATAGCCGGTTTGCTGCAAATATTGGCTGCGAGCTTGCACTTTGTCAAAATCATTGTGCAAAGACAGGGTCTTCACGCCCATGGTGATGTCGGCATGGGGGAAGTAAATGCTTAATGCCCAGGGGGCGTCGGGATAGTGGAAGACGTTACCAGCAGTGGTGACGAATCTACTTTTAGATATCAAAAATCCCTGGGCTAGGAATTTTTGTGGGCTTACTGTGCGGTCATAGACAAAACCAATTGCATTGGCCATGTCCTGTTCCAGAATTTGAAAAGTCATAGGTATAGCTCGTTAGTAACCGTCCCTCAAAGTCGTTTATACCACAGACCAGCGCCACCTTTTACTGGTCAACGGTCTGATATCACAGGTTGTCTCATCTTGAAATGTCGAGGTTAATCAATTTGGCCTCAACGGTTCTTGTCGCTGTAGCTAGGCAAAAACGGCATGGTCTATAGCCTTCGGCGACAGCTTGCTTTTTGCTTTCTAGCATTATCTTTCTAGAATGCGCCATAACAAGGCTGTAGGGACAATTGGGCTGGTGAAATTTGCGTGAGATCAAGTTGCCCTCATATTTATAGGTCGCCGAGCTGCAGCGTGAGCTTGAGCTTGTGGCTGAAAAACATTCGCTGGCTTGGCTTGGGCCGATTGGCCATAGACTAATGCCAGCGCAGAAGCAGGTAGTTGAGCCGGTAATTAATGGCCAAAGGGCACCTAATTTCGTCATTTTCATTCGTTGGCCTGGCGAAGGAGTAAACTTTGTCATTTATATGTAAAAACGTACTGGCTCCAGAAATAGTTCAAAAATAGGAAGCACTGACAAATGGAAAAAAACAGATCCGCTCTGAAAAATGCCCTATCTGGTGCGCCTAGTAATCTCTATCAACCGAGCCTTGCCACTTTGACTGATTTGTACCAACTGACCATGGCCTATGGATATTTTGCTTCGGGGACCCTGAACAAAGAAGCTGTTTTTCATATGTCGTTTCGCAAGAACCCCTTTGCCGGTGGTTTCGCCATAGCCGGGGGCTTGGAAGCGCTAATTGATTTTGTGGCAAATTTTCGCTTTACCCAGGCCGACCTTGATTATCTGGCTACCCTAGAAGGTAGCGACCATTTGCCTCTTTTTAGCGCAGAATTTCTTGCCTACTTGGGCGGCTTGAAGCTCACTGTCGATATTGATGCCGTGCAAGAAGGTGAGGTGGTTTTTGCCCACGAGCCTCTCGTTAGAGTGCAGGGCCCCATCATTCAGTGTCAGCTTTTAGAGACGGCCTTGCTCAATTTTGTTAACTTCCAGACTTTGATAGCTACCAAAGCCACCAGGCTAAAACTAGCAGCTCAAGGTGGTTCAATTTTAGAATTCGGATTGCGCCGAGCCCAGGGAGCAGACGGTGGCCTTTCGGCCAGCCGGGCTGCTTATTTGGGTGGCTGCGACGCCACTTCAAACGTCCTAGCCGGAAGGCTTTACGGTATCCCCGTTAAGGGCACCCACGCTCATAGCTGGGTGATGTCTTACGACAGTGAACTGACTGCTTTTCGCGAATATGCGCGCATCATGCCCAATAATTGCATCTTTTTGGTCGACACTTACGACACCCTGCAAGGGGTTGCCCACGCTATTGAGGCCGGGCTTGAATTGCGCGCCCATGGCCATGATTTGGCTGGTATCAGGCTTGACTCTGGTGACTTGGCTTACCTCAGCACTGAAGCACGCAAAATGCTCGATGCTGCTGGTTTTCTTCAAGCTAAAATCGTAGCTTCCAATGATCTGGATGAGTTTTTAATTGCATCGCTGATCGACCAAGGCGCTGCTATAGATGTCTGGGGTGTGGGTACTAAGCTCGTTACCGCTGGTGAGCAGTCGTCTCTTGGTGGTGTTTATAAGCTGTCTTGCGTGCGTGATCATGACAAACAAGATTGGCAGTATCGCCTTAAGCTCTCCGAACAGGTAATCAAAATATCTACCCCCGGTATCCATCAAGTCAGGCGCTTTTTCTTGACTGGAGAGGGTCACAGCGATGGCCGTCCTGGGGATAAGCGCTTTATTGCCGATATGATTTTTGACTGTCAAAATCAGGCCATCGCAGAGACAATTGAAACCCCAGTGATTGTTGACCCCATCGATTTCACCAGGCGTAAGAGTATTCCGCCAGAGGCTGTCTATGAAGACCTACTCGTGCCAATCTTTAAAGGGGGCAAACTGGTTTATTCTCTGCCTGGCCTCGATCAAGCAAGAGCCCTGCGCCATGAGCGTCTTCAGGCCTTCCACCCATCTATTCTGCGTCTACTCAATCCGCACCAATATCCGGTTGGATTAGAGGCAGGCTTGCACAAAATGAAGCTCGACATAGTAATGCGAGAGCGTGGTTTCGCCGAGCCAAAAATAACTTTTTGAACAGTGTCTACCCTAAGAAAGTCGTGGTCGGCGAGAGGATAAACTGACCAGATTGTTTTCTCTTTGGTTACGTAGGTTAGAGGCTGTAGAGCCTCCAGACATGCGTTTTTCGATACCTTCCATCCACTTGCTCAAAATTTCTAGGTGATGTAGTCCTTTTTCACCAAGCTTTTCTTTGTGCGCTTTTAGTTGACGGTAATATTTCAATAACGCTGTGAAAAGGCGGAAGGATGCCTCTGTGTCAGATTCACCGTAGCAGCTCAGGCCCAGCTCAGGCACTGATGCTACAAAACGATTTTTGACTTTCCACAATTTTGCTGAAAGAAGGCCATCACTGAAGGGAAGAGGAACTTCTCTTACTTCCTGATTTTTTGTTAGCTTCATTCAAAAATGCCTATCCAAGAATAATCTTAGTATAGCTCTAATTGCGATGGCGTCTAGTCTTAGATATGTTGGTACGATACTTTTTTCGCACTACATGCTTTTTATTTTGGTAATACATTGATCAAAAATGGCTCTGCTGTCTAGTTCGTCGATAGCAAACCAGTTCATTTGAGTGTTTGATCTGAACCAAATCAATTGCCGTCTAGCCAGTGCTACTGAGTGTTTGATGGTTTCTTCGCGGGCCTGCTCTAAGCTCAAGGTACCATCAATATGTTGTATAAATTCAGCGTATGCCACGGTATTCTTCAATGCTTGAGTGGCACCAAATTTAGTATAAATAGATTGCACTTCGGCTACTAAGCCATCTTGTAATTGCACGTCAATGCGCTCAATGATTCGCTCTTTCAAAAGCTCGCGACGGGTAGCTGTGAGGCCAATCCAGACAATATTGTAGGGCACAGGTTCCCGACTAGCGGCTTGCGAAAATGGCATATTCAAAACTCGCGAAACTTCGATGGCTCTAATTAGTCGAAAGCGATCGTTGATACCAATTTTTTCAGCTGAGATTGGATCTATTTGGCTCAGAATTTCACGTAAATGCTCAACACCATGTTGCTCTGCCACTTTCGCTAACTCGTCTCGAATCTCTTGTTGGGGTTCAACCTCAGGCATTTTGAGACCCTCAAGCAGGGCTCTTATATAGAATCCAGTCCCACCGCAGACCACCGGAATTTTTCCAGCTGCAGTTAGCCTGCTGAGAATTGCTCCGCCCTCGCGCTTAAACTGCGAAGCCGTGTAAACCTGGTCAGGCTCAATAATATCGAGCATGTGATGGGGCACTTGTGCTTGCTCGGCAGCAGTTGGCTTGGCTGTGCCAATATTCATATGCTTGTAGATTGTGCGCGAATCACTAGCGACAATCTCTCCACCGAGCGCTTTGGCTAACTCAATGGCCAGGCTGGTTTTGCCCGAGCAGGTCGGACCGACTACAGCAATAACCAGCGGTAATTGAGGCTGCATATTTTAGAATGCAGCTAGTAGCTGTGAGATTAGAGAAAAGCTCGCCAGCCCAATCCAGAAAATATAAACCAGGGCCAGCACTGGTGGTACAACCAGCAAAATCAGAGCTAGTTTGATTGTTGAGGTACGCAGCGAAGTTTGAAAAGCAATCCACTCAAGGGCGATAAACCAGAAGGCCGGTATGGATGCGAGCAGAAAAAACAGAGGCGTATGTCGCATACAGGCAATCGGTGCAAAGAAGGCGAAGGGCAGAAAGGCCCAGCCTGTGGCAATAAAAGCATTACCGAAAGTGAGGCGATGACCTCTTAACCAGATGCTCAAATAATAGAGAATGCAAGACAAGGTTACCCAATAGCCCAGGCCAGAGAGTATAAAAAGCGAGCAGTTGAGCAGGCTGGCTGCTGTATTGTCTGGTTTGATCTTGAGAAAAGCAGTAATCGAAAGAGTTAGCACCACCAGCATTGCTGCTGAGCTGAAGTTAGCAAAATTGGTAGGAAAGCGGCTAGAGTCGCTCAAAATCATCATGGTTTGACGCGGGGCTACCAGTACGCCGTAAAAAATGTCAGCCCAGAGAGTGAAACCATTTTTGTAGATGTCTTTGGTTTTGCCTTCAGGGGTTTCTTCTGCCGCCACTGGTTCTACCAGGGGATCGGCCTGGGAGCTTTCTCCGGCTTTCGGGGTTTGAATCAATACCTGTCTGAAGGCCAGCTCAAGCTCACGCGGATTGCTCTCTGAAATACGCTTATCAGGAGAAATTGAATCTTCGTTGAGGGAGCTGTCGTCTGCCATTTCTATTGCATTAGCCAGAGCGGTTGCTTATTGAGTTCAGGATTGAACTGGGATGGAATCAATTTGTCTAAAGGCGAAGTTGCACCTGGAGGAGTAAGCGCAGTGCGGCCTTCCATCAGCGAAGACAGTATGCCGCTATCATCGTCTTCATCAACGGCTAAGTCAGCTTTCAACTTATAGCGCTCTTTAGTGATGGTCTGCAAAAGTGCTAGAGCGTCACTGTATGAACCGAGTTCGTCGACCAAGCCAAGCTTTTGAGCCTGACGGCCAGAGTAGATGCGGCCATCGGCAATGGTCTTAACTTTCTCGATAGGAATTTTGCGCCCTTCAGCTATGGCAGTGGTGAACTGCTCGTATGAATCCATAATCAGAGCGAGCAAAATATCGTGCTCTTCTTTGGTCATTTTTTTGTAGGGTGAGGCAATGTCTTTGAATAGACCAGACTTAATTACTTCTGGTTCGACGCCAACTTTGTCAGCCAGTGCTTTGAAGTTCATCAAATTGATGATTACACCAATCGAACCAGTGAGAGTGCCGGGATTGGCCACAATTTTGTCAGCACCACAAGAAATGTAGTAACCGCCCGATGCAGCTACGTCTCCCATTGATACCACCACTGGTTTACCAGCAGCTTTAAGTTGAAGGACAGCTTCGTGAATTTCTTGCGACATTGGCACAGTGCCACCAGGAGAGTTAACTCGCAATAGCACTGCTTTTACTTTTTTTGACTTGAGAGCTTTACGGAGTTCCTTTAAAGCGTTGTTGGAAGAACCAACCGAAGAAGTGAATATTGAATGGTCAGCCTTATCAATGATCATTCCTGATAGACGCACCACTTGAATGTGATCTTTGAAGCGCGTCATCAAACTATCAGAGCTGCCGGATGAGTCTTTGCTCTCAGCATTCTGACCGCCAGCACTTTGAGTGAGAACTGCCGCAGGCACAGCCAGTACGCAGAGGGCTAGAACTAGCCAAACGAACCAACGTTGATTTATGCGCATCAGCTTATGTCACTCGACTTTCAATTATAGGGTTTTGTCTTTGGACTCTAGTTTCTTGCCACCAATTGCAGTGCTAGAAGAGCTTTCGCCGAGATTTTGTAACTCTTCTTGGATCGACTGATCAAGCTTATCGACGGCATCAGCACCGGACATATCAATTAGCCCCTGGCGGAAGCGGTGAATATCATCACTAAGAGCAATGACATCCCGTTGCGCTTTGCGCACTGTATATTCCATATCAAGTTGCTTAGCGGCATCTTGGCCCGCGCGAGCATCTTTCATCATATTGTTGAGCTCTTCAAAATCAGTGGTGGCACGATTGAGACCAACAATATTTTTTTTGTACTGACGATAATTGTCGACTAACTTGTCGGAAGTGGCTCGTACCATCTGATAGAGCGAAATCAATTCGGCTTGACCCAGTTGTGCTTTACGCTTGGCTTTGTCATCAACGGCACCCATCAGTTGACCGAGGGCCTGGTTGGCAAAACTCTGGCCAGCGTACATGCCTTGGCTTGGAGCAATCATACCCATGGCTCCAATTGAGCCAGCAAGAACACCCCCTAGCATGCGGGTCATTACTGTAGCAGCATGGCCAGTATCGCTAGTGGGCACTAGTTTTTGTACAACAAATTGAATATCAGGTGAGCGGTTCAGAGTAGCGTCCCAAAGAGCGGCAATTTGTTTTTGCTCACTGGTCTCGAGAAACTCAGCTTTTTGCTTGGTCTCATCTTCGCTGGTTATCAATGCCAAAGGCATTGAATTAGTTGCTTTCGCTGCATCCATTGGTGTCTTGATCAAATCTTTGGCATGCTTAGGCTTGCCCATGCCCAAGAAGCCTTTCTCCGCTTTGACGCTTTTAGCAGGAAGACCTTCGTTGGCAGTGGTGCCATTAGGTAATAGGTTTGATTCGCTAGCCTGAATTTTGAAAGTAGGCGTATCGCCATTGCTTTCTTCTACAGGCTTGGCAGTGTCGCTGTCGTTCAGGCCAAAGGGTCTGAGGTCTACACTTTTTGCTGCTTCAACTTTTGCTGATTCTGCTGAATCATTGCCACTGGTACTATTGGTAGTGCTACTAGTAGTAGTGCTACCAGAATCTAAGCCATCTTCTAACCTGGTATTAAGAGGTAGCTGGAGGTTGCCTTTCTTCTGGCCTTTAGGCAAAGAAAGAGCCATGGCCTGAGAGCTCAGAGCCGTAGAGCCTAAGAGCATGGCCGAGCAGGCCATACTAAAAACTTTGCGGGAGAGATGGAAGTGTGGTCTGCTGGCGCTGCTATTAACACCTAGGCTGGCAAGCTTTTTTAAGAACATTAAGTGGGTCCTTTTCTCTTTCACTAATTGTCTCTCGCATTCGTATTTTTCTTCACTCATGTAATACGAAGACGTCGAAGTAGTTAGGAAGTTTCGGTGGCAAACAGACAAATTCAAACTTTTGGGACAGTATTCAATCTACCTGTGCAAGCGACAATATACCATGCTGCTATCTCTTTGAAAGTTACCTTTTGTCAATCTCAGTTGGCATCTTGAGATAATCTTGATATTAGCTGTAATCCCTTGGCAACCCGGTCTATGGTTTCTGCGAAGCTTTCATTGCGAACATTATTAGAGAAAGTAAAACTGCCATTGTCGAAACTTGGTCTACGACATAGGGCATGTTCTTTGTAAACAAATCAGGGTTGCCCAATAGTGGTATGAATCCATATGCTTTAGCAATTAAGGCAAAGGCAGCGGCTGCCATTAATAGTGGTGCCATGGGGTTGGCACCGCCGCCAGCACCAGAGCTTCCCCGTTTCAGTGCTGGTGCTAAAACATCGTCATCATCATCCATATCTATATTTACTGACGCTGAACTGCGTCGATCTGGTCTCGACATCCGCCGTTCTCTTGATTTACTGCGGCGGTCTTGAGGTCCGAGCAGTTCATCGTCGTCATCGCTATCGCCGCTGCCACTGGAAAGCAACTTGGAGCCGCGCAGACCTTTTTTTACGCCAGTATCGCTATCAGACGCTGGAGCAGGGCTAGCCGCTGGCTGTGGAGCAGCCGGAGCTGGCATAGGAGCTGGCATAGGTGCAGGCACGGGAGCCGGCGCATTCATAGAGGAAGGTTGGACACCGTAATCATGATGAGGGTTTTGAGCTGCCATACCAAACTGTGAATTGCTTGGACTTGGCGCTGGTTTGGGTTCATATCTAGGCGCTGAAGTTGGCGCTGACGGTGGGGAAGATAAAGGTGAAGCCGGTGAATTTTGCCCAAAAGCGGGGTTAACCGCAGGATAAGGGGCTGGTGCTGCAGCTGGTTGTTGTGCTGGGAATTGCTGTAACGGAGCAGGAGCCGCAGTAGGGTTAGGAGCTGGCGCTGGCATAGGGGCAGGCATAGCTTGCGTCGGCGCTACTGGTTGCCCTGCGGCCGGAGCTGGAGCTTTTGCCCTTGGGGTTTTGACTGCCAGCAGAGGTGAGCGCAAAACATTAGGGTCATCAACATCATCTGCTTCTTCATCAAAAATCTCATCTTCATAATCGTCATCGTTGGCGCCAAATATGGGTGAACGCAAGCGGTGATGAGCCTTGACTTGACCAGCAGCTTTGCTGTTCATACCAGGCTCTTCTGCGAGGCCGGCTTCGGGATCAAAGTCGTCGCCACCTAAGAGAGGTGAACGCAGACCCTTGCTCTGGTGCCTACCTGGTTCCAGTTTTGCCACAGGGCTTGGTTCTTGGGCTTCGACCTCATGGCTGCGATGAGGAAAAGTTGATTTGTGTTCTTTGCTCTTGCCACCATCGGCACCGCCACCCAAAATAGGTGAACGCAGGCCTCGTGACTTGGCATCTCGCGGTTTAGGTTCGAAGGCTTCGTCGTCATCATCGGCTCCGCCGAGTAATGGTGAGCGCAGGCCCTTGCCCTTAGGTTTATTTAATGCTGGTTGAACCTCTTCTTCATCATCAAAATTATTATCGGCGTCAGAACCACCAAATAGTGGTGAGCGCAATTTGGGTTTAGGCTGAGCTTGGGTCTCAACTGGTGCCGCTTGCATTGGTGCTTGTACTGGAGCCGCTGGTTGAACCGAGGGATTGGTAATGAGGGGCTTGGCTGGGCTTAAGCGCCCACCGCATTCTTTGCAAAACTGTGCAATGTCTTCGTTTGCGACCTGGCATATCTGGCACTGAATCACTGACGTTTCCTCATCGAGTCCTAGATGCCACTTTATACTGCGTGGCTCTGAACTCCCAGTTTAATTCATCTATATATAGAAAGTTAAGTACTTTTTTCACTTCGCGCAATCTTGTTGTAATGCGGTTGTCAGGGCCTCTTCTCTAAATTACCTGTTGATTTCTTGGAAGACGCTAATTATTTGAGGCTGCGCAAGTGTTAGACTGCCATGACCTTCCGCTTGACTGCTATGGCCAGATCAAATTGGCGGTTAAGGAGTAAGGTCGTTATGATGCCTCTAATTAGGCGAGTAACTAAGTAAGTAAGTTGTTTGGTTGTTAGTTAGTTAACAGATTGACGATTCTCTCAAATATAGGGATAGAAAATAAATGTTCAGTTCTAAGGCTATATGTTTGGCAGCTAGTTTGATGCTGGCCGTTTCACCTGCCACCACTTGCGCGGTTTTGGCAGCTGACCCGCAACTCAACTTTAAGATATATAGTCCTCAAGACCCTCCCGCGGAGAGTCCTTCGGCTGATACAGACGCTCCTAAGAGCGAAATGCCTGATAGCTCAAGTGCAGCAACTAGTGCTGCTTCAACCCCTGCTGATCCATCAATTTTTGAAGAAGAGTCAGCTAAGGCTGAGACTCCAGTAGCTGCACCAGTGAAAGAAGCACCAGTGGTAGAAACACCAGTGGTAGATACAACACCAACCAGTGCTAACACTCTGGCTGAACCGCTGGCAGAGCCCACTGCCCCTGCTGCTACTGAAACCAGCAGCGAGCCTTCCAGCGAAGCTGCAAGCGAGACTAGCTCAGAAGCAAAAACCACCACTACTACTAGTACTACTTCTAGCTCTACTTCTAGTAGCGCGACTAAAGACGCAAAAGTTTTGCAGGGCTACATTCGTGTAGTTCCTACTGGTACAAAGATTCCAATTGTGATGGATACAGCTGTTGACTCTGACACGAGCCAGGAAGGCGATGAGTTCTCGGCCCGTACCTCAGAAGATTTGACTATTGATGGCAGCACCGTGGTGCCTGCTGGTTCTATCATCAAAGGTCGTATTGCTACTTTGAATTCACCACGAGCTCTTAATAGATCTGGTTCGGTGGCACTCAAGTTTGATAACATCACCACTCCAGATAATCGCCAAATTCCTTTAGTTGCCACAATCGTGGCTCGCGGCGGAGTTGTTCATGCTCGTCGCGGTATGAAAGATATTGCCATCGATACTGGTACCGTTGCTCTGCCCTTTGTTGCTGGCTTGGCCATTGGTGCTTTAGCTGGTAATAGCAACAACAACAACAACTCAACGAATAGCAGCAGCAGCGGCATGAGCAAAGGCGCTGCCGCAGCTCTTGGTGCTGGTATCGGTTTGGCCGTCGGTATAGCTGTTCTTTGTGCCAAGAAAGGTAAGAAGATTGAAGTTCGTCCTGGCGATGAACTGAAAATCGAACTGGCAGAAGAGCTGCGTATGCCTACTATGTAGATTGCTCGATAGTTTTATAAGCCAAATGGCCCCTCATGACAGATAGCATGCAAAACAGGTTCCCATCGGGAGCCTGTTTTTGTCTGGCGATGACTAGGGGGAAAACCCGGTGTCAGGCTCAGTCAAAAAGGGCTTAAGTTAACGCTCTTCATCGAGATAGAGTAGAGAAGGTCCGAAACCAAATTCTCAACAATTGAAATTTGTGTTCGTTATTGGTTTTCCAACAGCGTAGGACTAGTCATGCCTATATATACACCTTATGCAAACGCGGCAGAACCACAGCGCGATGCCAACCTGGCTTGCGGTATGTCGATGCTACTGCCAGGTTTGGGTCAGCTCTACAATAAAGAGAAGCGCAAAGCAATATTCTTTATGGCCGTCGGCTGTGTCAATTATCTGCTCTTGCTAGTGCTAATTATGGCACCACAAATAATGCAGGCATTGAAAACCTTTGGCGCAGCCAATCAAGTCAAGCTCAATCAAGCTTTGGCTGTTTCCATTACTCAGCTGCAACTTGGCTCTGGTGCTTGCTGTGCTCTAATTAGTCTGTTTATTGGCTTCTCTCTGTTTGCAGCGCGAGATGCTTATGATCGGGCTCAATATTTTAAACGTGCCGCCATATATCGTGACTATGTTGTGGGCATGCCTGAGGCTACAAGCGGTTCTTACATATTTCATATTAGTTTGCTTATGTCGTGTTTCATTCTCGCCTTCTTCTTTCTTATCCCGGCACCACCGCGCTCGCAGGTAACCGAAATTGAGTTTAAGCAGGCTGAGGAGAATACTAAAGAGACTCCAAAAACCAAGAATCTCGCCGAGAATAATTCGAAAGCTGGTGGCCGGCGCGACTACAGTCGCCCCTCTTCTACAGCCGCTTCTAGAGCTTCTTCCTCTTCTTCTTCTTCTTCCTCCTCTTCTTCTCCGGCGCGGCAGGCCCCGACACGCACAGCAGTAGCACAGGCAACAAGTAGTACTCCGCCACCTACGCCGACAATTGCTCCTACACCTACACCGAGTCTACAAAGGATGGCTCAAAGTTTCCTTCAGCCTAAGCCAGTCGCAGCACTTCCAGCTCCTGCGGCAGCGGCACCAAGCTTTACTCCCAGTCAAAACTTAAAGGTTTCACCGAGCAGTACGCCACTACCAGCAGTGCCAAATCTGTTGGCCTCAGCTGCTCTGCCAGCTTTGAATACACCCCGTCCTTCATTGGTGATGCCCACAAGCTCTGGCTCTAGTAATTTGAATTTGCCTAAGTTGCCGGCACCTAGCCAGGGCAGTGCCAGTGAAGTGAAGATCGCTGCGGTACCGGGTCTAGCTTCATCTTCTTCTTCGTCTTCATCTTCTCCAGCCGGTGCGGTGACACCCCTTCCAGTGGGAATGCGCTCTAATCAAAATGGCAACCGCTCAGCCAGCAACGGCTCTGGGCTCGTGCCAGCTCCCAGTCGCTCTGGTACAAATAGTAATGGTCTGAATGGTCGGGGGCCGGCTGTAGCGCCTTCTCTAAGTAGTGATGGGGCTAATGCGGGCAATCAGCATGGCCAAAATGGCCAGAACAAGACTGGCAAAGGTGATCTCTCCAATCCTGATGATGGCCGGGGAGACGACGCTATAAAGGCTAGAAAAGATGTGGATTTTGGGCCGTATATGGCTGAACTGCAGCGGCGCATTAAACGTGTTTGGTTCCCACCCAAAATTGCCCGTTCCAAGCGAGTTCAAGTAATCTTCAAGGTGCATCGCAACGGTGAGATGAGCAATCTGCGCTTGGCTAACTCTTCTGGTTTAACTGCCGCCGATGAGGCTGCCCTTAAGGCCATAGAAGCTGCCGCACCGTTTCATCCCTTGCCAGTTGGCGCGCCGGCTGATGTCGACATTGAATTCACTTTTGACTACAACGTCTTCAATGGCGGCGGTAGTGGCAGTTTTAGAGGGTTCTGATTGCTAATCCTATTTGCTGGACGTTGCCTGGGGTAAACCCCGGGTAATGACTAGCAAAAAGGGGTTAGCTTGAGCTTGGCGCAGAAGTTATAGTGATGTTACTGACAGTAAGTTGCCAGTAACTGGCGGTAGGAAATTTCATTAGGTAAAGCTTGTAGAGCGGTTGGATATCAACTAGAGGTGTTTGTCTGTAGTTTTAGTTGCTGGTCGGTTGTCAAATAACTTTCTTCGCTAAGTAAGACTGTCAAACAAGCTTTGATACCCAGGCCAGGCTAGTGTCTGTTGTGCTACACTCAAGACTTCTAGTATCAAATTATCGATGCTACGGTTGAACCCTCTTAAAATTACCAGCTGCGCAAATACTTAGAAAAATACGGTAGAAGCGTAGGACAAATTCATGACTGCAGCATCACCTAGACAACAAGGCACACAGCGCGATCCCAACATGGCTGGGGGGATGTCTCTCATCTTGCCTGGTTTGGGGCAGCTTTACAACGGCGAGCAGCGCAAAGGCCTGCTCTTCATGCTGGTTGGCGTGATCAATTATCTAGTTCTGATCGGATTGATATTTGCTGCTCCTCTCATGGCATCCTTGAAGGGCTTTGGTGATGCCAACCAGATGAAGTTGAACGGCGCTTTGGCCGATTCATTGGCTCAGCTGCAGATTGGCTCCGGCGCATCCTTCATGCTGATTGGCTTGTTCCTTTCATTTGCTGTTTTTGCCGCTCGCGATGCCTTTGATAAAGCCTCCCACTTACAGCGCAAGTCGCTCTATCACGATTACTTCTTAGAAATGCCTGAGGCCACTAGTGGCTCATACATATTCCATATAAGTATTTTCCTTACCTGTTTCTTGCTCGCTTTCTTCTTCCTTATTCCTCCACCGCCAAGATCCCAGATCACTGACATCGAGTTTATTCAGAACGAAGAAAACACCAAGACACCACCGAAAACACAGAAGCGTGCCGCTCACAACTCTCAAGCTGGTGGCAAGCACGATCCTAATAAACCTTCGGTACAACCTTCACCGGCTCCTAAGGCGCCAAGCAAGGCCCAAGAACAGGCTAAACCGACTGAGGCTAAGCCTAGCCAGTCCAAGCCTACGCCAACGCCATCGCCTACGCCGAGTCCCACTCCTTCGCCGCGGCCTACTCCTCGGCCTAGCCCGACACCTTCGCCGTCGCCTAGCCCATCCCCATCACCTTCACCAAGTCCATCTCCGAGCCCGTCGCCAACACCGACACCAGCTCCTAAGATGCCTAATCCATTTTTCCATCCTTCGGCAGCTCCGTCTCCGAGCCCATCTCCGTCGCCTGTGTCTATGCCTAAGATTGGTGGTTCCTCCATCGCCCCAATGCCTAAAGCTGGCGTAGGTGCTGGTTCCGCCACTGCTCCTGGTCCAGCGCCGACTCCTATCAATATTGCTTCTACCTCCGGTATGTCCGGCGGTGGTGGTCCACCTACTCCAGTGCCAGTCGGTGGCGGAGCTAGATCACTCGGCGGCGGTAGTGGTCCAGGACCATCCCCAGCGCCTACTCGGGCCGGTCGCGGTTCTGGTGGTGGTGGCGCAGCCGGTGGCGGTTCACCTGGTATTGCCGTTGCTCCTTCTGTTGCTCGCGCCCCTGGAGGCGGTGGTGGCAGTGGTGAAGCTGGTAACCCTGATGATGGCAAAGGTCGTCCATCGGTGGCAGCTCGCGCTGACGTAGACTTCGGACCATACATGGCCGATTTGCAGAGAAGAATTAAGCGTGCTTGGTTCCCACCGAAAGGTAATGAATCTAAGCGAGTCAAAGTTGTTTTCAAGGTGCACAAAGATGGTCAGATGACCAACTTAAGAATGGTTACTTCATCTGGCTTAACAATAGCCGACCAGGCCGCTTTGAAAGCTGTTGAGAATGCTGCTCCCTTCAGACCGCTTCCTGCCGGAGCGCCTGATGATGTAGATATTGAGTTCACCTTCGACTACAACGTATTCAATGGTGGTGGTGTCGGGAAATTCCGCAATTTCTGATAGACTCGTCAGGGTCTGTTGGCACAAGCAAAGTAAGTTCTGTTGGAATGGCCAGCAAATAAGGAGATGTTGATAAACGTTTATGGAAAGTAAATTCCTCCAATACTTCCTCGAATTCATGATTCATGACTGGTTTGCTTCCATTCCGATCACGATTTGTTCGGTGTTGACAATTGCCGTGACTGTTGAGCGCTACATGTACTATCAACAGAATCGTCGCGACGTCACTCAATTTATCCATACTCTGCAAAGATATTTGGAAACCAACGACCTGCAAAAGGCGCAAAAATCTTGCAGCCAATTGGGCGGTGTTATTGGCGAAGTTGCTGAGGAAGGCGTTCGCTTGATGGCTGACCAAAAAGAAGATTTCTCCAAGGCCTTCGATATCACTGTCGGTCTGGTATCACGTAAGTTAGAGAAGCACTTAGCTGTATTGGGAACCATTGGTGCAACTTGCCCGTTCATCGGCTTGTTCGGCACAGTGGTAGGGGTTGTATTCACCCTTGACCAATTGGGAGCATCTGGTGGTGGTACTCCGGTAGTTGTAACCGGTGTGGCTAAAGCTCTGATTGCAACTGGTTATGGTCTAATCGTTTCGATTATGGCGGTTATTTTCAACAACACTTACACTAATACAGTGAAGCGTTTTAACGATGACTTCTTGTTGCTCAAACTGCTCTTCTTGAGCTTTGTTGGCCACGAAGCAGCTACACACTAAGCTCACTTCAAGAAGAAAACGGGGAGGTAAGCTATGTCTATGGGAGCGGTCGGTGATCAATTCACCGATATTAACGTCACCCCGCTTACTGATGTGTTCTTAGTTTTGCTCGTCATCATGATCTTAATTGCGCCCTTGATTGACAAATCAGATTTGAAAATCAAGCCGCCAGAAACAAGGAATGCCAAGAAGGACGAAGCGACCAAGGGTATCAGTTTTGACATTGATAAAGACGGGCAGCTTGCCATTAACGGCAAGTTTGTTCGCGACCACGACATCAACATCATTACTGCCATGATTAAAGAGATCAAAGACAAGTCGCCAAACCCGGACGATTTGCACGTCACTCTCAATGCCGATGGTGATGCTAAGCAAAAAGACGTAGTAGAAGTTATGAGTGCTGCAGCCGCTGCTGGTATTAAGAAAATGCGCGTAGCTACCCAGCAGCAAACTAACTATTAGTGAGTGCTAGACCCAGTCTAAATCTCGGGCTAATTGGTAGTTCCGTTAGTCGTTCTTTGTCGCCTTTCATTCATCAGGCCTTTTTCGATTGCACCGGCATTGCCGGAAGCTATCGCCTTTTTGATGTGGCTGAAAGCCAGTTGGCCAGTCGTCTTGCTGTTATGACGAAGGGGCCGCAAGCCATGGATGGCATCAATGTCACTCTTCCTCATAAAGTAGCTGTTTTCGACTTTCTTGAGAGTTGCTCTCCCCAGGCCAGAGCAGCCGGTGCTGTCAATACTGTGGTGTTTAACAAGGAGAAGCTAGAGGGTCATAACACCGATATTGTTGGTCTTAGAGCGAGCCTTGAGCAGTCTCTGTCACCTTCTGCTCTTAAAGGAACTGCCATAATTGGTACTGGCGGCGCGGCTCGTGCTGCAGTTATTGCTCTTGCTGAAATGGGTGCGACTAATTTTCAGATATTTGGTCGCAGTAAAGAGCGGGCCGAAGGTTTCATAACTAGCCTAGAGCAATCTATTGCCTTGTCTCAGCTATCTTTGCCGCAACTCAGTTTTGGTGCTTTTGCTGTGGATGCTGAGGAGGAGTTCAGCGCTGCTGTTGAACACTGTCAAATTGTGATCAATGCTACTTCGATTGGCCACCTCGATAATGAGGTTCCGCCCTGGTTAGAGCCCCTGTTCATGGCTTTGCCCAAAGGCGTCTTTGTGCAAGATTTAGTTTATGCAAAAAATAGCGAGCCCACAGTTTGCTGTAGGCTCGCTCAAAAATATCAATTAGAGAACACTGACGGTAAGGCGATGCTTGTGCACCAGGCTCGTTTTGCTTTCGCTCTCTTTGCCGGGCAGCTGCCGCCTTACGAAGTGGGCCTCAACGCCCTGCTAGCGGCCTGTGCTAAAGCAAATAGCTAGGCTTAACCTTCAAAGAAGATTGGTACAAGTTTCATCGCTAGACCAAGCTCGCCTTCGATAGCAAGCACACCAGAAAGAGCTGCTGTCATGGCAGACATACGTCCACTGATGATTTGATGCAGGTCATCCGAATCAATTGTGATCTGACAATCAGCCGGACTGTAGCCTGAAGAAGCGTGTTCAACAAATTCGCAGGTGCCATCAGAAATTTTGGTGAGGTAGGCGGCAGCGCCATCGCCTTTGATATTGATTAAGTAAGTAGCGCAGAGATTTTTTGCTGCTTCTGGTCTGAAGCGCTTTTTCAATACTGCAATTGTCTCTTCTGCTGACACGTTCTTAACCTCTGGTTGGCTGAAACTGACTGAAGCTGCTGATTATAACCGAATGGCCCCCATGATGGAGCTGTTTTGTACTTTTCGTGACTGGGCAAGCTTTCTAAAAAGTTGCTCACCTTGCTGTAGTGGTACTAAATATAGTGGCGTGTCGCCGCTTGTAGCAATGGTCTGAACGATAAAATCAGCTGAGGAAATATGTTAGTTTAGCGGTACAGTTAGTTCTTTCCGCCTTTGGCGTTAATTTTGCCAGCAACTTTATAGGTAGAAAGCTCTTGGTCGACGACAGCAAAGATAAAGCTAAAGACAAGGCAGATGGCTCGAATAAGCCTGGCATAGAACCTTTGCGCAAGGGTAAGGGGCGAAACTTCCAGCAGATTGCTAAAGTGCTGCCCAAAGTGCTGCGCCAGCTTGGCATTGATAATCGCTTGAAAGAGCATACCTTTTTGCATTTGTGGCCGCATATTGTCGGTGAGCCTTTTGCTTCGCGGACTAGACCACTATTTATTGATAGCGAGGGCAATGTTGTCATTGCTGTAAAAGATGCCTCTACTGGCCAAGAAATTAGTTTTGCCAAAGGTGATTTGCTGAAGAAGCTCAAACAGGCTGCACGTGGCGTAGGTATTTCAATTAACGGTATGCGCTTTGACATGAAGCGCTACTTTGAGAAAGCCACAAGTGACGAGTTTGCCTATCAGTTTGAAGTACCACTGGCCGAGCCTACTGAAGCTGACCTTTATGCCATCGAGCTCAGTGTTGATGAAGCTTTGCAAATTGCAGCCGTTGCCACTAACTTCACCATAGAACCTCATCTAGATGAGGCTCAGGAAACCACTGGGGCCGACTTCTCCCGTTTGGCTATTCGCATGCGCTCGCTTTATGAAAAGGAACTACGTTTGAAGAAATGGCGCATGGCTCACAACTACCCAGTTTGTTCGCAATGTGGCGATGTTACCCCACGCTTACATGGGGCGAATCTAATCTGCCCTCTCTGCTTCGCTACCGGTATGTTAGAAATGCCCCGTGGTGGCTATACATAAGGGCTGTTTTTAGTCCCGGCCAAGCCTTCAAAATGAAGAATCTGACACCTTCACTGAGATCCAAGGCTTCCTCGTGACTACTGTGTTATCATCAAACCTCTTGAAGATCCCTGCCTCGCCATTTTGGCCGTAACAGACCCTTTAACGAATGATTCGACTGCAAAACGTTAACAAAAACTACGGCGGCAGACCCGCTCTGGTCAACATAAACTTGCACATCGCCCTCGGTGAGTTCGCCTTTTTGGTGGGTCCCAGTGGAGCTGGTAAGTCGACCTTGATGCGCCTGCTTTATCGTGAAGAAACACCAACCAATGGCAATGTTTTCATTGGCGGCGTGAACTTAAACCGTCTTCATGCGGGTCAAATTCCTCTTTTGCGCAGACGGCTTGGCATTATTTTCCAAGACTTTAAGTTGCTGCCCAGTCAGACTGTCTTTAACAACGTCGCTTATGTATTGCGTGCCCTTGGTGTTGATGAAAAAGAAGTAGCTAAGCGTGTTAACAGCGCCTTAGCGGTGGTCAACCTTGAGCACAAGTTCGACGCTTACCCCACTGAGCTTTCTGGTGGTGAGCAGCAGCGTGTTGGTATCGCCAGAGCCATAGTTAATGGCCCACCTGTTTTGCTGGCTGATGAACCAACCGGTAACCTTGACCCGGCTACTTCCCTCGAAATTGTGCAATTACTCGAGCGTATTAGTCAGCGCGGTACAACAGTTTTGATTTCAACCCACGACCAGCCAATTGTTAATGCCATGAGACGGCGAGTTATTGCCTTAAAGAATGGTGAATTGGTGGCCGATGTAGACAATGGCATTTACGAATTGGAGATGAGTTAGCAATTATGATGCGCACTCTGAGAATTATTCGTCGAGTTTTCATTGAGACCTTCTTAGGCCTTAAAGCCAGTGGCTGGTCTAACTGGTTGGTCGTAAGTATTTTGGCTGTGGCCCTCACCATATTTGGTGGCGTGCTGCA
The DNA here is from genome assembly GCA_913063055.1 of uncultured bacterium. Classification (GTDB taxonomy): domain Bacteria; phylum Cyanobacteriota; class Vampirovibrionia; order Obscuribacterales; family Obscuribacteraceae. Next base: position 3,056 of record CAJXZK010000071.1, on the reverse strand, counting down.
GATGACCATGAGTTTGAAAAACCTCGTCAATGCCTGGGGCAGTCAAATTGAGATGTCGGCTTATCTCAAAGATAGCTATGACCCTAAAAAAGTTGCTAACGAAATTAGTCAGCTGCCTGAAGTCAGACAAGTTGAAATCGTGCCCAAAGATGTTGCCTGGCGTGACATGCAGCATACTTTCAAGATTGCTGTGATTAACAACCCACTGCCCAATACTCTGCATGTCAAATTGGCCGACCCCGAACAAGTTGAGTTGTTGGCCACTAAGCTTAAGTTGTTGCCTTCAGTTGAAACAGTCCGTTCGCCTTTGAAGATTGCTAAGAAAATCACCGAGGTGCGTCACTTCTTAGAAATTGCTGGCTTCTTTATCACAGCGGTTCTGACCACAGCTACTCTCACTGTTATAGGTAATACTATCAACTTGGTAATCAAGGCTCGCCATAGAGAAATTGAGATTCTTAGTTTGATGGGTGTTGGTCACTTCTACATCAAGTGTCCTTTTGTTTTCCAGGGCGCTGCTTACGGTGCCATTGCTGCCCTGCTTGCCACCTTGGTTTTGCTGGGAATTCACCTTTATGTTGACCCCTACGTCAAAGACCAGATTTTGAGTTTAGTGCCCTTCATGCCCCAGAATCTAGAGTTTAGTTTGCTGCAGACTGCTGGTTTGATGTGCGCCCTGGGCGTGGCTGTTGGTGCTGGTGGAAGTCTCTGGACCTCTGGCCGCTTCATCAAGCTTTAGAGTTGTTCCTTATCTAAATCGCTTAAAATCGGCGGCTGTCCACGGTCTTGCCTTCTCTGGCAGAATCGAGACGAAATAGTTTTGCAGGTCAGTCAGTGGCATAGTGAAGACGCCATGATTCATTTGCTGATGTACTGTTGAATAGGTGCCACTGGTGCCCCAGGGGTTCCAGACTGTGACAAAATCAGTGCTGGGATTGTACTGCAGGATAGTAAGGCAGTGGCCCGAGGTGCCGGTATTAACAATGCGATGATTGCTCAAGGCCTCCATAAGCTCCTGGCGCAGTTGCTCAATGCTGGTCGTTTTGGTGGGATAGCGGGTGCAGGAATTGCCAGTCATAAACATCAGCATGCGGGCACCAGAGCCACCATGAATTACTACTTCTACAGCTTCAGTGTCGTCTTTTCTGGTTTTTCTGTTTTTGTAAATGGCATAGGCTTTTTCGCAAACATGCAGCCAGACGCCATCTTCGCCGGCGTCGCTGTAGCAAGCGATTTCGGCGTCTGTTGGCGCTGGTACAGCAATTGGCTCATGTCTGGGGAAGGTCACGGTATAACTACCGTCGTTGTTTTGAGTGATCATGTCTATCACTCGCTGGGGTGTATGGTAAGCCAAGCCGCCAATGGTCGAGAGAAAATAGCAGTCACCTGTCTTGCCCTGCTTGATTTCTTCTATGTGTGGGCGGCCATCCGAGAAGAGTAGAGGTGATTCGCTGGCAATTTTCTTTTGATAGGTGTTGAAAAGACTAACGAGTTTAGCTAGGGCTGTGCCACTGCCTGTAGTGTTGTTGCCTGGGCAAAGGTCTGCCAAAGTGAATGTCTGTGTGCTATTTTCCTCTTTCCAGGCTGAGCGCGAGTAAATCTTAACCGCCGCCAGAGCCGCTGCCTGGTTGCCCTTTATGGCGGGGTTTTGAATAGCCTGGTCTAGTTCGTCTTTGCTTAAAATACCGTCTTGGTTTAGGTCCCAATTGCCAAACGATTGTCTGAAAAGTATGGCTAAACTGGCCGCTTCGTTATTATCTGCTGCCAGAGCAAAAGTGCTTATGAAGCCGAGGCAACTACTCACTAATACGGCCACCAATATTCTTGCTGCTAACACCATAACTTTCCTAGAGGTAATGCTTGAATAAATTTTCCAAGCCAATCTATTTTCTAAACGCCACCGCTAAAGAGGTTTAGAATTTCATTTGCTGCCGGGTATAAACCCATTAGGTTTCGGAGTTTTTGTTATGAATGTCAAGTTTGGATTGCCCTTAGCTGCTGCGGCTCTATTTCTCGTTGCTTTTCTTCCTTGTACGGCAAAGGGAGCAGCGAAAAAGGCTACCGGGGCTGAAGCTTTTAAAATGTATTGTGCTAGCTGCCATGCTGGCGGTGGAAACAAAGTCGCTCCTAATCATCCTCTGGCCGGATCTAGTCAGCTTGATAGCATAGTCAGGTTCAAAGACTATCTCAGCTCCCCACCTGGTCACATGCCTTACTACGAGAGCCTGGTCAAAGACAAAGCTACTCTTGAGGCCTTGTATAAGTACTGCAAGACCCTAAAGAAAGCTCCCGGTGAGCCGGCTTAGAGCTTCTTATTAAGTAGATACACCCTTCGCACCTAGGGCCTTGATTGGTATAGAGAGTAACTGCGTAGCTAGGGCGGCAGCGGTCACTAGCAATAGCTGGGCGCTGCTCAAGGATGCAGTGTTTAGCACGCTCTGCAGTGGCGCCAAGTATAGGGCTGCAGCAAGCAGAGCGAGGTTAATGGCGGTGCTAAGTAACATCGGCCCGTTTTTGTACCAGGCGACATCGGTGGCGTAACCTCGCACTGAGAGCCATGACCAAGATTGCATTATCAGGGCCAATGATAGGGCTGCCAGAGCCACAGTGGCCGCGTTAGATTGATCTAGATATTTCTGGTTGATCAGCACCGCTGCTAAAATCATGCCGCCCAGTAGAGTGCTGCGGGAGATAATTTGAATTTGTTCGTAGCGATCCATGAGCTGTTCTGTTTGATCGCGCGGCTTTTGCTTCATTACTTCGCTAGAGCCCTTTTGCAAGACAATTCCTAGCCCAGGAAAGACATGCATAATCAAATTGAGATAAAGCAGTTGTAGAGGCTCAAGGAAGAGGCCTGTATTGGCCAGCAGGCCCAGCATAATTGCCACCACCGAGGTCAGGCTAGCCGTTAGTAAATAGCCCACGGCACGACTGATATTGGCGTAAGTGATGCGGCCCTGTTGTACGGCTTTGACAATGGTGGCGAACTGTCTCTTATACACATCTCCGAGCCCACGAGACCGTACTAGATCTCGTATGCCGTCTTCTGCTTGAAA
>CAJXZK010000070.1 GCA_913063055.1 uncultured bacterium | reverse complement strand
GCTTATTGTCAATGAAAGTTCCAAATGCCCCGTCGGCGGCAACTTCGAAGCGGCTAGCCAGGCTGGCTCCGCTGTTAAACGAATTGGGATCAGGAATGCCAATGTGCTTGGCAAATGCCACTCGCACAAGGCTTTCTAGTTCGGTCAGATGGCTAGTATTAAGTGCTTTTATTTCCATGGTTTTATTTGATAGCAAAGTAGGTAGGTTCGTTTCCAGCTTTCCATTTTATATTGCAACCAAGGCTGGCTTTCTGATCTTCCGCGATTGGCTTATCGGCCAAAGCCGCATCAATGGCGGCGCGTAAGTCATGGCCTGAGGGTGGGATGTTGTTACCTGGTCGACTGTCGTCGAGTTGGCCGCGATAGATCAAACTGCGATCCCGCGAAAAGAGGAAGAAGTCAGGAGTACAGGCAGCGCTATAAGCCTTGGCTGTCTCTTGAGTGGGGTCATAGCAAAGAATGAAAGGAAGGGCTTCGTCTATGGCAAACTGCCTTAGGCTCTCTGGCGAATCATCAGGATAAGCCTCAGCGTCATTGCTTGAGATTGCTACTATTGCCACTTCTTTTTCAGAGTAGTCGCGAGCCAAGCGCAATAGTTCGTCTTTGACATGAACTACATAGGGGCAATGCTTGCAGATGAACATTACCAGCAAGACTTTATATTCAGAGAAGGTCGCCAGGGTTATCTCTTGATTAGTGACCACGTCACTAAGCTTAAAATCTGGGGCCTTAGTACCTAATGCCAGCATTGTCGATTCCGTTCTTGCCATTTCTCACCTATCTATTTAATTGTTCGACCTTAAGACTATACCTTGCTAGATATATCTTTTTCGACACTCTATGAATGACATAACTTGCTAAAAGTTCCTGGTTACAACTTTTGCAGCAACGGCCAAAGCTGCCGTCAATGTAGTAAAGTTCGTATTTAGGTTGTAAAAGGGAAGATTAGACCGATGTCTGAAGTTAAGGTAAGTCTGCAGAGTTCAGCCGGAAAAGAGATGCAAGAAAAGCTCGAAGAGATGGAACTGCGCGTCAAGGGCATACTTGGAGCTATTCCAGCTGGCGTAGTTTTCATTACGCTTGACGGCCGTATCGAAGCCATAACTGACCAATTTGAAAAACTTTCTGGCTACGGCTCAAGAGATATTTGCAACCGTAATATCAGTAAGTTCTTACAATCTCAATTGAGTGAAGCAGAGCTGGCAAAGCGTTTGGCCGCCTGCTGTGATGAAGGTCTGATTAGTGCAGAGGGCTTGAAAAAAGACGGTGAAAAAGTACCGGTTAAGCTTACTGTCTCGATGATCAACACTGCAGAAGGCGTTGGTCTCATGCTCTGCCTTCTGGATGCATCGAAACAAGGCGTTTTATAAGGTAGCTCAGGATAGCAGAGGCAAGTAATGGCATTTGAAGTTTATATTGCACTCGGCGATTCGATGACCATCGACGACTATCCTGCCAGCGACGCCGAAAGACTTGGCCTCAACTGTCGAAAAGACATTGGCGCAGCCGCTCTGTTGTATAAAAACGATCCACAGCTTTTTCCTGATTTAGAAGGAAAGGATCTGGCCTCAGTTCATCCTAAAATCAAGTTTGCCAACTTGGCCTATGACGATGCTACAACCGAAGACATGCTCTCTGAAGAGAAAATGAAAGCATTGCATCAGTATTCTACGGCCCATTGTCTGGTTACTTTGACAATTGGTGGCAATGATATGCTCAAGATTTTCAAGGCTATTCCTGCCAATAATGTCAAGGCGCTAACTAGTGCCACTCAAGAAGTGCACACACGATATTTGCAATTGCTCAAATTGATTAAGGCAACTGTGCCTGCCAGTACTATTTTATTGACCACTATTTATGACCCCACCGATGGTACCGGCATATTACCAACCACAACCATGGGAACAGGGACACTGCCAGTCACTTTTATTGAACAGTTCAATTCTTTTGTTGAATCTTGCGCCAAGCGACAACGCGCTACTTTGGCTGATGTTTATTCGCACTTCCGCGGTCATGGTGCCGAGTGTGGTCGCAAAGATAACTTTTGGTATTGCCCCTTGCAGCCAATTGAACCGAGCTATCGCGGCGCTAGTGAAATCCGTAGAGTTTGGTTTAATACATTGCAGACCGAGAAATTTATTTAAGTGACAGAATTCGACCTGTATTTGGCGCTTGGTGATTCGATGAGTATCGATTTTTACCCTGCCGCAGATGCCGGACGAGATGGTCGCATTGGTCGGGATACCATTGGGGCAGCAGCACTTCTCTATGAGAACGACTCTGAACTCTTTCCGGATTTTGCTAGGCACGATTTAAAGAGTTTCTTGCCTTCGATTAAACACATCAACCTCACTTTTGACGGTGCCACTACTTTTGATTTGCTTGATCCCGAGAGAGTTAGCAGCTTCCCTGAATATAGAGGTAGGGCTCTCGTTACCCTTACACTAGGTGGCAATGATTTGCTTCAGGTCATCAGCCGTAAAGGCCGGGATGATTCTGTAGATCTGACTAAAGCTGTTGTTGAGTTGACCAAACGTTACGAAGAAGTGCTCACCATAATTTGCAAAAAGCTTCCGACTAGTACGGTTATTCTTACTACTGTTTACGATCCGACTGACGGCACAGGAGTTCTGCCAACGAGCTCTCCTTTGTTTGATAGTGCCTTGCCGATCGGATACTTACATACCTACAATGACTACATCCGCTCTTGTGCAGCAAAATCACCTTTCTTATTAGCAGATGTGCACAAGCACTTTGATGGTCACGGCGCTCTATGTGGAGCAGCTGAAAAGTTTTGGTACTGGAAACCGAGTCCAATTGAACCTGGCTATCGCGGCGCTAGTGAAATCCGTCGAGTTTGGCTCGATGCACTCGGATTTTAGTTAGCGAGCGTTCTTGCAGGGCAAAATAGTGAGATCGTTAAACCCTATCAGTTTAACTGGAGCTTCGGTTTTTGCTTTGGATTGCTTGGTCACCCAAATAATTTTGTCGGTTTCTGTTAGCGGTGCATTGGGCGGTGCTGCACTAAAATCTAGTATAGGTATGTCGTCTGCAGCCTTCATGTGATTGTCGGCTACAGCCTGTTTTAATACGGTGAGGCGCTCTGCTGGGCTGAGATCGCTTAAGAGTCTGGTAGCCGAACAACCTTGCCCGCTTTCTAGTGCGTTTTCGACTGACTTCGCCCGCTCAGCAAGATCCATTGCCATTACTCCCGATGTGATTGCCTGGTTGGAGTATAGGCTGGCAACTTGGGCTTTATCTTGGCATTGCTCAGGTAATGCGATGTGGCCCTGGCTCGTCACCTGGTTTGAATTGTTGCCGACGATCCAGTTCGCGTGTAAGGTCTCCCTGCAGCTGGGCCTCGGCCTGACTCGACATGGCTGACAATTCGAGTTTTTGTACTTTGCCTTCAAGAGCTGCTAGTTCGAGGCCTATTTGATTGAGCTGTTCTTTTACCTTCGCCTCATCTGACTGATCTTCAGTTGCTAGTTTATTGATAGCTAAGCGAATGCTTTTGATTTGTTGACTGGGTGAAGAGAGCGCCGCTCCCCCTCTTGAGGGCGAAGGGCCTTTGGGAGCCTTAGAAGCGGAAGCCGCCCCACCACCGCCGCCTTTTCTTTTCTGTACCTCTTCTTCGACTTCTTCAATAGTTATGCTGTTAACTTGCATGGGCAAGCTGCAGATTTCCTGCCACGGTGCTCCGGCGATGGCCTGACGCACAACAACTTCAAGAACCTGCGCACGAACACCCGCTCCGTATTTACCTTCATCAACTGGCGCCTTTTCCTTAGAAGAGTTAGTAAAGATATTGCGGATCAGGCCAGCGACAGTATTTGCTTGATTTTCTGGCTGACCGGGTGAGTCGTCTATTTTGTCAGCGCTTCTTAAGTAGTCGCCCATTACACTAGTTTCGTGTACAGCGCTTCCGCAACCAGGACAAAAGAACCAGTCGGGCTGAAGTTGTTTCGCGCAGTTTTTGCAGCTCATTTGGCTAACCTCTGATCTTTTGCGCTTTCCAGATAGCATTCGAGCGCTTGCTACTTAATACCCATTTTTGCCGCTAGCCATTTTTTTGTGCGGGGAAAATAACGAAGTACATTTTCGGTCATGTCGTTGTAACCACCAAGCATGAAGCCAAAAAGCTCTGAGCAAGTTTCGCGTGGACCCCAATCGTCTTCTTTCATAAAGGTAGCCAGGGTCTCAGACATGGGTGAAGTGATTGTAGCTTTGTCAGCTTCCCATTCTTTTCTCAGAGCTGGGTCTTTTGAGATAACCATATTGTCATCGAGCAATTGAAAACACATATTTAAGGTGGTTTGGCGCAGGTGTTTTGGCGGCCTAGCGTCTCTGAGCGAGGTTGTACCGCGTATTTTGGCTCGTTCATAGATACTCATGTCTTTGCCGTATATGCGTCCTGGCAGTTCAGCTAAATCAACACCAGACTCATCGGGAGCTTCTTTGGCTGTATCAGGCCAGCGGTCAACCAGGTTTGGCGAGAGTGTTACCTTGGCATCTGGTGTGTCATCCAGTTTCTTCCTTAAGGGGGCTGGTAGTGCAGCAATAGCATCTTTTACGGCTTTGATAGAGGCGGGGCTAACCGGCTGGTGACCAAACTTAGGAGGAATAACCTCAACGCGAGCCATGAGCCCCTCATCACCAGGTGCGGCTGCGCTTGCACCAGTTGCAGCAGCACCACCAGTAGGGGCAGCAGTCTGACCGGCCGGAGCGGCTGGCATTCCCAGGCGCGCCCTCAGTGTATCTATCGATTTGGTTGCAGTGGCTGCTTCACTAGTTCCTTTGAATGATTGAGCAATGATTTCGTAGGTTTGCAGTGCCCGCTTGTACTGGCCCATGGCGACAAAACAGTGAGCGCTATAGAGCCAAACCGCAGCTGTTTTGTTTCCGCCTTGAATAGACTTACCAAAGTGCTCGGAGGCGCCTTTGAAATTTTTAGCAGTGTAGTCTTTAACGCCGGCAGTAAATTCGCTGTCATTAGCAGCTGCCACAGGCTGAGCAAACGGCAGACAAATTGAGCTGCTCAACAGCGCAGTCAAAGTTAAAGAAGGAAGAGTCGCCGCGGTTATTAGCTGTTTCTTGTCACTGGTTTTCAACGGTGCCCTCTACTTTGGCATGCACTTCGCTTGCCTGAGAACAAATTATAGACCGAAGTTTGGCATGAGCGAAGTCAAGCGATTAATTGACTGCTCCCCGCTAGTCACAGGTCAGTCACCGAATGGTCACCATTTGGTTTCAAGGCCTCGATATTGTTGATGCATGTCCGAACTCGAATTCGTAAGCACTTACTAGTCGGTCGAATAAAAAGCAGAAGATTATCGACAAACTTTCTTTGAGGGCCTTGCAAAATGTACGACAGCTCAAGCACTACAGACAATGTGGTTTCGCCACCTGAGATAGCGCTTAGTAATGATCACCTTCGAGATGAGATAGATACTGACTCTATTTATGCCGTCCCGGCTGATAGTAGCCAAGCCACTCAGCAGCTCGTCGATGCTGGCCAGGTACCGGCGCTTGAGATTGTTTCTGCAACTGATAGCCAAGCCTTCAACAACATGATTTCTACTGATGGTCTTACAGTATTTAATTCACCCGGTCGTGGACAGCGAGACTATTTTGCTGATGTTGATGGTCTGGATGATCCCGGCATCTTCTGGAACGGCACAGATGGCGCCATTACTAAAAGCGGCATTGATAGCTACATTGCTGAGGCCGATAGCGCTGCGCCTCGGCGGTCAATTGATCCCGGACAAGAAGAATTTGTAGATTCGCTAAGAAAGTTCTCTGAAAATTGGGACAGTCCGGAAATGTCGCTCTACAAAGCTACTGAAGATACTATGACTCGAGAATCTTTTGCTGCGGGTTTAGAGTCTTTGCCAGAGCGGCAAGAAGAAGCAGTGACAGCGGTTGAAGCACCTAGCGCCGAGGCCATAGACACCTCGGGTGTGGCTGCAGAATTTGTGCCACCTGTGTTGACTGGCGATGCTTCACCAACAGGGCCGGTAGATGTTCCAGCCGACGTATCAGCAGGTGTTTCACAAGACGCCGTGTTAGAGGAACCAGCTAAGGTTGTTGCCGGCCCCGTTGATGTTCCAGCTGATGCTCCTGTAGCAGCTCCTGCCGATGCGGTGCCGCAGGAAACAGCTAGTGCAGCTGAATCTGCTAGCGATGCACGCACAGGGCCAGTAGATGTTCCAGCTGACGTTCCTGTAGATGTTTCTGGAGACCCTGCTACTACATTGTCGTTGAGTGATGATGCCGCTCAGCTCTCACTGGTGCAGCTGGGTGAAGGGCCCTACCAAGTTGCCGAACGCCTTCTCTCTGCTGGCGATAGCCCAACCAACCAGACTGAAATCATGGCACTGGTGCGGGCAATGCAAGCGCAGTATCGCGAAGAATATCCAGAAGATCCAAACTTGGCTAGTTTGAAAGTTAACCATCAGTTTCTTACTCCCGAAAAAGTAGATGCTTTATTGAATTCGATTTCTGACCCGGCATTGAGAGATAGTATTGCCGCCAAGATACTCAAGCCTGCCGAGACTGAAACTATTGATCCAGCTAGTGCAGATTCTAATTCTGATTCTGCCACAGGTGAGACTGATTCAGATTCGCAAGAGACAGGTTCGGTAAGTGATCAGCTGCGAGCCGTAGGGGAGCGGGAAGCGTTCAATAATATGATTGCCAGTGATGGTGTCAATGTTTTTGCAACGCCTGTTGCGAGTGCTGACTTCTTAAGTGAGGTTGATGGTGCTGATTCTCTGGAAGGCATAACTGACGGAGCTATAACCAAAAGCGAGATAGATAGCTTCATAAGTGCAAGTGTCGCTAGCAATGATATGGCCACAACCTCAGGTGATCCGGCCAGAGACGCTTTTGTTGAGTCGATTCGGAAGATTTCGGAAAATTGGGACAATCCTGAAATGTCGCCATACAAGGATGCTCAGGGGGCAATCACTAGAGAGTCATTTGCTGCTGGAATGGAGTCTTTGCCGCAGCGGCAGGAACAAGTGGCCGCCGATAAAGATGCCTTAGCTCTGCCTGCCTATGAAGGGTCAGAACAGCCTTATTCCGAGGTTCCTAGTGATCCCGTAAGTGAGCACATTGAGGCTAATCAACCTGAGACAAACTTGCCTCTACAATCACTGCCCCAAGAAATTGCTGACCTTGCTCAAGTTCAAAAAGGTGAAGGACCGTATCAAATCGCCGCTCGACTGCTAGCCTCTGGAGGCACTGCAGCTGGCAATTCTGAAGTGACAGCGCTAATGCGTGCTCTGCAAGCTCAGTATCGCCTGGACAATCCAGATGATGCCACCCTAGCCGGTTTGAGACAAGGCTACCCTCTTCTTACAGTCGAAAGCGTAGATTCAGTTTTGGCAAATATCACCGATGAGCAAGTGAGACAGCGTATTGAAGCCAGGCTTTTCTCTCAAGATAGCGAGTCTTAGCCGGTCTTTTCTCGCAAAATTGAAATTTAAAACCTGTGGTCACAGCTCGGTCACGGAACAGTCACCAATTGGTTTTATGGCGTCGCTATTGTTATTACATAACCGCTGCACACCTTACTAGAGGACAAACAAATGCCATCAGCTCAGCCACACGAAGTCAATAGAGTCGGAGAAGCTCAACAGAATCCTCAATCAGATTCGACTCTTAAAGGTGCTTTGGATCAAATGATGAACGAAGTTCACTCTGATCGAGGCCCTAAAAACATCAAGAATGATCAGGGACAGTTGCCTAAAGAGAGTTTGAATGGGAGCGCGGCTTTAGATAAGGCTCAGAAAATGCAGGAAAGAATGGACGATAAAGGATTTCTTGACTTCGCGCCGCTATTCCCAAATAAACCTAATGCTGACGGTTGTTTGCCCAATCTGAGAAAGCAAGAAATGATGCAGCAAGCTTACGAAATGAAAGATAAGAAGTTCGACGGCCAGAGCCTTAAGAAGCAGGGCGTCCAATCAATCGAAAGTGATCGAAGATAGAGAAACTGGAAACCATCTACTAGATTCAAGTTAAACAGACAGTCGCCGCCAATAACCAATCTATGGTTTGAGGCGGTGACTGCTTGCGTGCGGCTGATAACTAGCAGCCAAAATAGGGCCAAATGTTTTGCCCAACAGGCTCTTGGGGATAAACACTTTATGCTTAGACCTGTCTCTCTTAAGTCAAAGATACTCATTCTGATTTCGGTGCCTTTGCTTGTGCAGCTGGCCATGCTGGCTACTGTTGCCCACCTGCAGAATCTGGCTGAAGATGAGGCTAAGCGGGCCGAATATTCGCGCAAAGTGGCCGATGAGGTCATTGCTCTAACCCGTGAACTCGTTACTGTGCGAACAGATTATGGTGATGAAGATTCGCTTAAGCAGAATCCCAACTTAGGCCTGGCATACAGAAAGATGGCTGAGAATATTGACAAACATATTCTCAATCTCAAGGAGATGACTAAAGACCGGCCTGATCTTTCTGATGCAATGAATACAGCTCTGTTTAAGGTGCGTCAGTCTGAAGACTTGATGAACAAGATACGGGTGCAATACAAAACAGCAAAACGGGAAGGCAGTGTCGACCGCATGGTGCTCTGGCTCAAACTGAGTAGAGCTTCTCGCGAACTCTCAGAGCAGGTGCTTAGTCTCGGTGATGCTGGCAAGGCTGTGGCTGATGCTAGCCCAGAAAAGCAAAGACATTTTCGCGCCCAAGTGCAGCAAGTTTTGATAGTTGGCGGTATAGCAAACATACTTCTAACACTTGGTCTTGGTTTCGTTTTGACACGCAGTATTGTAAGCCGGTTGAATATCATGAACGATAATAGTTATCGCTTAGCTAGTAACAAGGCCCTGAATAAGCTTGTTTCCGGTAACGATGAAATTTCTAAGTTAGATAGAGTTTTTCATAGAATGGCTAATCAACTACGTGAGGCTGTAGGTAAGGAGAGGGTAATTTTAGAGAACGCCAGCGACTGCATATGCTCTTTTGATTCTCGCCTCAAATTCGTTAGCGCTAATCCGGCTTGTGAAGAGCTTTTTGGGCTGACTGTTGACGAAATTATTTACACTAATTTCTTTGACTATGTCAATCAATCTTGTAGAGAAGAGGCCCGGGCATACCTTGAACGAGCAAGAGAAGACAATAACGACAAAGCATTGACTTTAACCATTAACCGGCCCGATGGTGAGCAGCGGGAAGTGCTCTGGTCTGCTCAGTGGGCGCAACAAGAAGGTCGAGATCTCCAGGGCAAGGACGGGCCGAGTAAAGATGACGTTCTAATTAGTATCTTTCATGACGTCAGTGATGAGCGTGCTGCTGAGCGCTTAAGGCAAGAGGTCGTGGCTATGGTCACCCACGATTTGCGCACGCCGCTAACCACGGTGCAGAACTACCTTCAGTTTTTAGGCGAGGGCATTTATGGCGACCCTGGCGAGCAAGCCAAGCGTTATTTACCCGGTGCTCAGCGCAGTAGTGAGCGTATGATGCGCTTGATTGGCGACCTGCTGGACATTGAGAAAGTAAAGTCGGGCATGATGGAATTAAACCGCGAAAGTATTTCGCTGCAGAAGATATTTGAAAGCTCGGTTGAGCAGTCTGCTGGTTTTGCCCATGAACTGGGTGTATCACTTAAATTTGAAGCGACAAATGCCGTAGTAGAAGCCGATGAGCAGATGCTGCTGCGTATCTTGGCCAATCTAGTCTCGAATGCTGTTAAGTTTTCGCCCAAGGGAGGCACCGTAAAGCTGTCGGCAAAGAGTAATAAAGAATCTGTCACTGTAACAGTGGAAGATCAAGGTGCAGGCCTGCCACCAGATATGATTGAAAGTGTATTCGATCGCTTTCAACAGGCTCCCAATCAAACCGCTCGCACCAGGGGTGGTTCTGGCCTGGGTCTGGCTATTTGTAAGGCTTTGGTCGAATTGCATGGTGGAAAAATCTGGGCCGAATCTGAGCTTAACCAAGGCACTCGTTTTTGCTTTGAATTGCCTGTGGAGTGTTGAATGCATCTTCCCTTGTTTATTCCACTGATTAGTTCACAGATTAGATTATTGAGGAGCTGGCCAAGTGGAGGATGATAGTTCCAATATTGCTCTCCGCCAAGTTCCTCAAGATAGAGTTGTGGCTATCTGCCGTTGGCTAGTACTTATTCCTGCATGCTTTATCGTTTTCAGTCTGGCAGCTTGTTTCGCCGGTCTGCCACTAGCAATATTTGCCTTTTGCTTTAAACTCTTGATTCCACCGCAATTGCATGTTTTTCTTATGCTTTTTGTAGTCGCTTTAGGCGCCTGTCTGGGCGCGATCCCGGCTGCTCTGCTGGCCTATATGCTAGTACCAACGCAAAAGTTTCGATTTTATATGCTGGTGCCACTCGTCCTGCTTGCACCTGCTGTCTTTTTCACGACCTATAACTGCTACCTTAGCGCCGCTAGTCAAATCTCGCTGTCTGGCTATACTCTTGCTCTAGTCTTCTTAGCGGCTATCACACCAGTGATTGTATTTTGTCTTTTAAAGGAAGTTGTGAAACCAGCAGCCGTTTTTGCTGCTTCATTGACTATTTTTAAAGATGTTTTGACCGAATTAGACAAGCAAGTTCTCACCCTACAGCTTGGATTGCTCATTGTGTCCAGTAACTATTGGTCTATTATGGAATATACTGCAAGAACGCTTAATTGGCTTGAGCGCGTTTCTCTAGGATTGGCTCTTGTTGCCACAATTGCACTGCCGGTTAGTCTATTTCGCTATCGCCAACAGCTCAGCCAACAAGGGGTGGATAATTCCAAGCTGCTCAATATCATCAGCGTCCTCATCCATGCACCTCTTCTATTTGTTTTGATTGGCTGGCTGGGAAGAGCTCACAGATAGCTGAGTGTGAATAATGTAGGGTTTACCCTCTAATGAGAATCTCGCACTCCTGTAGACTTGATATATAGCCGGTATTTGTGGTTTCCAAAATGAGTGCATAAACGTTGTCGGCCGCAAGAAATTTCAAATACCGCAAACCAATTGCATTGGCGGCTTCTCTTCTAACATTTGGCGCCAGCCTTTTGTTGCTGAATAAAGAGTTCCATTTTGTGAGCGAGCCGTTCGGTTCCTATTACGGTTTTGAGAACCAACAAAGGCTTGAGGAAGATCAGAATCTTAAGGCTCTTCGACTCGCCGAACTTGAGCTACAGGTTTTCGACCAAGTTGGTCTGAGCAGTTGGTTTGGAGCAGACTACTTAGAGAGTCGAGCAAGGCACTACAAAAAGCATCACAATTTTGCTGCTGCCAAACTTCTCTATCTCAAAATTATCCATGTTATCGAGAATACTAAGCCTGTTGCGGTAGAGAAGTTAGCAGCTAATTTAAGTGAGCTGGGCGCCGTCTACGCAGAACTTGGACTAGTCGATAAAGCTACTAGTAAATTGCTTCAAGCTATGAAGATAAGAGAATCTATTTGCAAACCGGATAGTCCACTATTGCAGGATTCTTATGCTGATGTTGCCGATGTCTATGAAGCGCAAGGCCAAACTTTAGAGTCTGACTATTATCGAGTGAAGATAGGTCTACCTATTGGAGTTGAGCGCTGGCCCAACCGTGAAAATGCGCCGTTGAAGCTTTGTGCTCCAGATATGTTATATGAAGAGGCCGAATCTCTTTGCTCTAAAGGCCGATATTCTGAAGCTGAGAAAATCTACAAGCGCCTTGTGGCAGTAGAGTTTGATATCTACGGTGGTTGCTGCCGGCGAGTTCCAGGTGTTCTTCGACAATACCTATCGCTTTTGAAGTCAGCCAAAAGAACTAGTGAAGCACATGTTTTAGAGGCTTTACTTAACAGTGGTAGAGGCTTATCCAAAGCTGACCTTGCTGCTTACATGGTTGATCCAACCAATGAGAACGACTTTGTCATTCATCCAATTCTTCAATCGAAAGCAGGTCATAATCTGGCAAATCCGCATTTGCACGATGATGTTTTTCGCCGACTGAATGGATGTGTATCTCCATACTCATTAATGCTTTCTACTGAACGTGACTATTTCGAAGTAGCTGAAACTGAGGCGGTAGAGCAGTTTGCAGCCAGAGTTAAAGACCTGTCCAAGAGGCAAATTAAGTCAATGGTCGGTCAACCTGTCTTTGCTGGTGGTACCGTCGATTGCTGGTCGATTTCTAGAGTTGGCGAAGATATTTGGCTCTATCGTTTGGGATATTTACAGATACCAGTTCGTTTGATTATTAGAAACGATAAGTGTATCAATTCTGCTCTCTGTAGCTCAGCAGATGATCGCGAATTTGCTGAGTGGAGAGCGGCAGAGATCGCAAAGTTTTCAGTAGGCAAGCCAACCGCCTTGATTGTCGAAAAGTTCGGAGTTCCTTCGGGGGATAGGAATTTAGTTGAGAAAAGTTTGGCTAGTTCGGCAAGTAATAGCTATGGATCTATAGGTTACACAACAGGCCTTTCGACATCAGTTGATTTGAAAATCCGGCGCGGAATCTGTACCGATGCTTCCATCGGAATGATTGCTCACTAGGCCTTGGCCAGAGCCTCATCACTCGCTTTCCCTTTTAACCTAGTCAAAGAGAAAATGTGTGTCTGCCATGGTGGCACATCTAGATACAGCCCTTCTGATACCAGGGCAGTGCCAGCGCGATCGTAGATTGCCTCACTGAGCTGATCTTGCAGACGCCATTGGCTATCGGACATATTTTCGAAGGGCAAAGGCAGATAACACTGACTGTAATAGGCCGAATAATTGACTACAACGAGGAGCATTTGCCCGTTAGCTCCAAGCCAGGCAAAGTTGACAAACGAACTAGAAGAGCTGTTGCCATCCCAGGCTGGCAAACTCTCTAACAACTGCCACTGGCCTTCTCGTACAATTGGTTGGCGCAATACACTGAGCAAACGGTCGTAGAATTGCTTAAGTGTCTGGTTGACTTCTTCTTTGGGGGCGCGCACCAGATGTGGTGAGATCTTTTTCTCTCGGCCCTCGAATTGTCCTTGATGAAAGAAGCGCATTCCTGGTGCTAAGAAAGTAATAACCGCAGCTGCTTGATGTACCTCTAGCGGGAAGGTCGCTGCCGCACGTGGCTCGTCGTGGTTTTCTAGAAAACGTGCCATCTTACTTTGATAATCTAGTTCTGCCATTAAATGCTGCCGCACTGGTACTGCATTCTCAGCGCGAAGGCGGTCGTATAGTCGCTTGTCGTAAGTGTAATCAAAGCCTTGCTGTTGTAGTGTCCACTCAAGGTCCCAGTAGACTTCTGCCATGAAACAAAAATTGGGAAATTGTTCACGCACTCTTCTCGTAGCTTCACTCCAGAACGGCTGGCATGGTTTGCCCCAGGTGCGTTCGAACACTTCTGGTAAAAGCAACATGGCCATGTCGCAGCGCACGCCGTCGCATTGCTCAGCTATTCTGATCAACTCACGCTTCATCGCCTCTTGGGTGGCGGGGTTGCCGTAGTTTAGTTGTAATGTATCCACCCAGCCATCAAAGTAGGGGTCGCGGCCGTGGGCTAAAATAATTTCGCCAGCCTGGCGCTTTATTCTTGTGTAATTTTGTGGGGCATTGTTGATGTCATCTTCTCTGCCGCTGACGTAGTACTCCGGATGTTCTTCTACCCAATGGTGGTCGAGGGCTGTGTGATTGGGCACGAAGTCGAGTAAGAGCTTCAAGCCTCGTTGTTTCATGCGCTGACGAAGCCGAGCTAGAGCAGGCGCACCACCTAAGTCTTTATGAACTACGTAGTCAGTGATAGCGAAACCGGAGCCGCCGATGTCTTCATTCTTTAGATCTGGAAGTGTCTGCTTGAATCCTTTGAGCCATTGTTCATGGCTGCGAGACATTTGTTGGCCAGCTATTCCCGTTTGCCAGACGCTGAGGAGCCAAACCCAGTCGAACCCTTGTTTCTTTAGCCTGTCCAATTCTTCGTCAGGAATGTCGTCAAGGGTGGCAGTGCGCCCCAGTCTTTGCGAAATTTCTGTGAGCAACACTCTGGTGTTGAGTTGATAAAGCAAGGGATTCAGCGATGTTTTCATTGCACTTCTGGGGTAACTTTTACCCCGACAATCTTAGCAATGAAATCTCATGCTTACTGCTCAATATTTGCCCTTTTGGTCGGAGCGATTTTCAGTTCTTGGTAAAGGTCTTTGATTGAGACTACGAACTTTTCAGAAGCTTTCTGAGTACTGACAATGCTGAAGAAAAAGCCATCGCTTGCCTCGATTGTCGTTCTGCTAGTAGTAGCACTTTGATTGCCATTATCTGTCGGGTTTGTCATATTTGTCATAGACTTTGCTCCAAGAAAATAGCCGTTGCGGAACCGGAGCAACTGCAGTGTCAGTTATGTTAACGGTCACTTGTGTCGAAGGTGTGGCAAATTGCTGGCAGTTTGGAGCTATCCCTTACCCTAGATTAGGCCTGAGCCGTAGTCTCTTGGGTAGTACTTCGCTTCTCTCTAATGCGCTTGATTAGGCCATCTAGCGAAATTGGTCCGGCGCCAAAGCAGAAGGCCAGTAAACCAGTAAGTAAGAAGAAGAACGGGTCTGCATGCAGAAATGGGTCTTGTTCTTTGGCGAAGTTGAGGACTGTTTTGCGGTCGTCTTCGACGCTGAGGTAGGCCACAGTCATGTTGGTGGCCAGAATCAATCCAACCGGGCGGGCGGCCAGGCCGGCAATCAGCAATAGGCCGCCAAAACACTCCACACAGGCAACAAACCAAGCTGTCTCATTGGGGTAGGGCAGATGCAGGCTGGTAAAGAAGTCGACGATGTCGGGATGGTTGATTAACTTACCTTTGCCGTTGACAAAGAACTGCCAACCCCAGTTTAGGCGGAAGAAAAGTAGCAGCAAGATCTGGCTGAAATCGCCAGCTTTAACTAGCAACAGGTACAACTTGACAAGGAGATCTGCAATTTTATTTCTTGACATGGGCAACCTTTAGCTGAAGGACGCCTGAAAAATTAGCCGACGAGGGGATTCGAACCCTCGACCTACGGTTTACGAAACCGTTGCTCTACCAGCTGAGCTACGTCGGCACATTGGGCATTATAAAAGAAGGCCTTGCCGAATACCAACTGCTGGAAGATTTTTCAGAGTACATTTTGCTAAACGATCTAAAGGGTAGTTTTATTCCAAGTACATCTTTTGTATATACCAAAGGTATCTACTGGGCCGTGAATGGTATCTACCTGGATATCGACCTGCTTGATTGGCTCTCCGCCTCTATTCCAGTTGCTTAGTAATTCGCAATGAACGCCTGTGGCTCTAATTGCGTGCCTGAGCAGGCTGTGGTCATTGATCCTTAAATCAAAAACGGGGTACTTACGCTTCTTAGTTGGGCTTGATAGATTAGTTACATACGGTGAGTGGCTAAGCGAAGTGGCCACTTTGAGCCGAGGGGCGCTGTAGAAACATCAGGGAGACGTCTTCCGGAAACGACAGCAGAGAGCCCGCATCGCGTGAAGGACTGACTGAATCGCGGTGAAATACTGAGTCCAGCAACGGACAGTCAGACAGTAGCAAGAAAACCGCCGCGACTTGTTCGGGTGGTTTTCTTGTTTTTTGGCCATTCTGCTAGAATAGACATTCCCATAAAGCGAAGACGATGATTCGGACTACCTCTCTCCCGAACGGGGCAAGAATAGTGACCGAGGTCGTGGAGTCTGTTTATTCAGCTGCCATAGACCTCTGGATTGAAGTTGGCTCGGCCTATGAAACAGCCTTGAACAATGGTGTTTCTCATTGCATTGAGCACATGCTTTTTAAAGGCACCGAGAGGCGTTCGGCTGAGCAAATAGCCGAAGACATCGAGGATGTCGGCGGTATGCTGGGAGCCTCTACTTCAAAAGAGCTAACAAAAATATATGGTCATGTGCTCGGTGAGCATTTGCCGGTCGCTTTAGACATTATCTGCGACATGATTTCAGCGCCGCGCTTCGATGCCGCTGACCTGCGTTTAGAGAGAAAAGTCATTCTTGATGAAATGCAGATGTACGAAGATGATTCTGCTGATGTTGCCCAAGAACTTACTTATCTAAATTTATGGCAGGGTTACGCTCACAGCTATCCAATTATCGGTACCGTTGATACCGTGAACGGTATTACTCTGCCCATGATTACAGAGCACTATCAGCGATTCTATCGCCCTGAGCGCATGGTCATTTCTATTGCTGGCAATTTCGATGAAGAGGCCACGATTGCATATTTGACCGAAAAACTAGGCAAGTTGACTAGAGGAAACGGCCCTAAGCCGCCCACTCCTCAGCCGCGCATATTCAATATTGTTCGCAACAAAGATGTGGAACAGGCTCAGCTGATGCTGTCTTTGCCCAGTTTGAGTCACAGTGACAAACGCATTGATGCTCTGCAAGTGCTCGATCTTTGCTTGGCGGCTTCGGCTTCTTCTCGTCTTTTCAAAGAGATTAGAGAACGTCGCGGTTTAGTCTACACAGTGGCCAGCATGCAGCACTGCTACCGCAATTGTGGGCTGTTTGGAATTTATGCGGCCATGACACCTGAGAATACCTCCCAGGTTCTAGAGCTAATCGTCAGTGAGTTAGAGCGTGTCAAAGTCGAAGGCTTTAATGCTGCCGAGATAAAGCGGGCCAAGACTCAGCTTCGTAGCGATTTGTTGATGGACTTAGAATCGATGAGCGCCCGCAGCACAAATAATGCTTCAGATTTAGTGCACTACAACCGCATCGTGCCTCTTGATGAAGCGCGTCAAGATATCGAAAACATCACAAACGAAGCCGTAATTGCTCTGGCCAACGATCTCTTTAAGAAAGAGTCGTTGTCTCTGGTGGTGGTGGGGCCTAAAGCTGAACTAGCAGAAAGTTATCAATTGAAACTAAGTTGATTGGAGGAAGTAGAAAGATGATTGGACCAGTAGGAAAAGTAACACTAAAAGTCAAGCGTTTGCCCCATTGTAAGGCCATGCCAAAGTACGCTACTTCCGGCTCTGCTGGTCTCGATTTGACCAATGCTCTTGCTGAAGCTGTAACTCTTCAGCCCGGTGAGCGTTGTCGCATTCCAATTGGCATAATCGTTGAGATTCCCTGCGGTTACGAAGGTCAAGTTCGACCTAGATCCGGCCTCGCTGATAAAGCCGGCATTAGCTTAACTAACTGTGTCGGCACCATTGATAGTGACTACCGCGGTGAAGTACAAGTCTTGGTTGTTAATCACGGTCAACAGCCCTATACCTTCGAGCCTGGAGAAAGAATCGCTCAGCTTCTAGTTACTCCAGTTCCTGAAGTTGAAGTTGTTGAAGTGGAAGAGCTATCAGACAGCGCCGAGCGCGGTGCTGGCGGATTTGGCTCTACTGGCCGTTTGAGTGAAGGCCACGAGATTTTGGTTTAGTTTTTTTGATTTAGATTCTTACTGTTTAGAATCTCTGGTTAAAAAGAGGTACAGCACTTGTTAAATCAATCGGATGCCAGAATCAAAGTTGCCGTTGCTGGCATTAACGGGCGCATGGGAAGAGCCAGTCTTACTCCTATACTCAAAGATGGTGCCTTTGAATTAGTTGGCGCCTTTGGCCGCACGGGAGCACCATATGTCGGCTGCGACCTTAGCGAGTTTACCGATGCTACTGAAGATCGCAGTCAGTTAGGCATTCCCGTTTGCTCGTCTTTTGATCATTTGCTTGAATTTACTCATCCCGATGCCATTATAGTGCTGATGGTTGCTGACGCTTCCTTCGCCTGTGCTAAGCAAGCCCTTGAGAATGGCATTCGCCCTGTGATTGGTGCATCTGGTCTGAGTAAAGATCAAATTGCCGAACTATCAGTTCTTGCTTCTGAACGACAAATGGGTGCATTGCTGGTGCCCAATTTTTCAATCGGAGCCGTTTTGATGATGGAGTTTGCCAAACAAGCTTCCAAGTATTACGGCAATGCTGAGATTGTTGAAATGCATCACACTAAAAAACTTGATGCTCCCTCCGGTACAGCGGTGCATACGGTCAATAAAATGGCCAGTGGTGGCAAGAAATTCAACGTTAAGGAAGTAACCGAACACGAGTCAATGCCTCATGTTAGAGGGGCAGAACATTCATCGGGCATCAGAGTCCATTCACTCCGTTTGCCTGGTTTGATTTCGCACCAAGATGTGATTTTCGGCAGTGACGGTGAGCTGCTCACCATCAGGCACGACAGCTTCAATACTAATTGTTTCTTGCGTGGTATTGCTCTGTCTCTAAAGGCAGTTATGCACCTGACCGAACTGAAGATTGGCCTTGAGACAATTTTAGAGTAGTGAGGAAATAAAATTGATTAGCACGGATGGAAAACTGTTTGGCAGAATGATCACCGCAATGGTGACGCCTTTCGACGAGCATCTAAAAATCGATTTTAAGGCAGTGGAAGCTGTGGTTGAGCACCTGATCAAAACAGGTACGACTTCTATAATTGTAGCTGGCACCACTGGCGAGAGCCCCACTCTCGACGAAGATGAGAAAGAAGCTCTGCTCAAGGCTGTTATTGCTGCTGCCAATAAGCGCGTCAAAGTGATTATGGGTACTGGTACTAATGTTACGGCTAAATCTATCAAGGCCACGCAACGGGCTGAAAGTCTTGGTGCCGATGGTGCACTGGTAGTGGCGCCATACTATAATAAGCCTAACCAGGCGGGCTTGCTGGCTCATTTCTCAGCCATTGCCCAATCATCTAATTTGCCTTTGATTATCTACAATATTCCAGGTCGCACTGGCATCAATATCAGTACTGAGACGCTGATTACTTTAAGCAAAAACGAAAAAACAGTACATGCTCTCAAAGATTCCACCGGCAACGTCGATCAAGCTTCTGATATTGCCTCCGCTGCCAGAGAAGACTTCTTAGTTTATTCTGGCGACGACAATCTTACTTTGCCTTTCTTGTCAATCGGAGCCTCTGGGGTGATTTCGGTTGCCAGTCATGTAATCGGTAGTCAAATTATGGCCATGCAAAATGCTTTCTTTGCTGGCAAACTCGATGCTGCCCGCGAATTGCATTATCAGTGTATGCCCATGTTTAAGGGGCTATTCATTGCCCCTAATCCTACTTGTGTCAAATATGTATTGGCCAAAATGGGTCTCTGTACAGAACATCTGAGACTGCCACTGGTGCCCCTCGATAGCAAGCAGCGCGAGAGCATGGATAGTCTCATTAGTACTTACAAGCTTATGCAAAGTCTGCAACTAACTTAGAAAATGAATAACGAGGAACCCTGTGACAGACCATAACACTAAGGCGATTAAGCCAGAACTGAAGACCTCAAAAGACGGGTTTTCTACCAGTAAGACACTAAAGATCATTGCTTTGGGTGGCTTAGGCGAGATCGGCAAGAACACTATGGCTATTGCCTATGGCGAAGACATGATTCTCGTCGATGCTGGGCTAGCATTTCCTTCTGAAGAGATGCTTGGCGTAGATTTGGTTTTGCCTGATCTTACCTTCTTAGCAAAGAATCAACAGTATCTGAGGGGCCTGGCCATTACCCATGGTCATGAAGATCATATCGGTGGTATTCCTTTCCTTTTGCGTGATGTTACCTTACCGAGCATATATGGGCCGGCTCTAGCTCTTGGTTTGCTAGAAAAGAAGTTGTCTGAAAATGGTTTGCTTGGTCGCACTAGCCTGAAGCATGTTAAGCCTCGGCAGCGAGTGCAAATGGGATGTTTCAATGTCGAATTTATTCGTTGTACTCATTCTATTGCTGATGCCTTTTCTTTAGTTATTAGAACACCAGTAGGTGTGATCGTTCACACTGGTGACTTCAAATTCGACTTTACCCCTGTTGATGGTGAACAGTCTGATATTGCTAGTTTAGCTGCCGCCAGCGAAGAGGGCATTTTGCTTTTGATGAGTGATAGTACCAACTCTGAACGAGAAGGTTTCACTCCCTCTGAACGCACTGTATGGGCCAAAATAAACGAATCTTTTGCCAACGCCAAAGGGCGCATCATTGTCACTACTTTTGCTAGCAACGTTAATCGGGTCAAGCAAGTTTTGCAGGCGGCTATGATGTATGACCGCAAAGTTGCGGTCTTGGGTCGTTCAATGCTTACTTTTGCTAGCATTGCTCGAGAGCTTGGCTACATGACTTACCCCGATGGTCTACTCGTGCCCGTCGATCAAGTTAATCAATTGCCAAAAGAGAAAGTGGTTATCCTCACCACTGGCAGCCAGGGTGAGCCAATGTCGGCTCTTACTCGTATTGCTAATGATGAGCATCGACAAATTAAAATCATTGCTGGCGATACCGTGATTATTTCCGCTACGCCAATTCCGGGTAACGAAAGGTCGGTGGCCAATACTATCAATGCTCTTTGTGTCCGAGGGGCAAAGGTTATTTATGGTCGCGATGCTGGAGTGCACGTATCTGGCCATGGCTGCCAGGAAGAGCAGAAGTTGATGATCAACTTGTGCAAACCAAAATTCTTCATGCCAGTACATGGTGAGTATCGCATGCTTGTTCGTCACGGCGAACTAGCTGTCGAATGTGGTGTCAGTGCCGAAAATATCTTTGTCATGGAAAATGGTGAGGTGCTCGAACTCACTGCCGACCATGGAAAAACCACAGGACAGGTTGAGTCTGGTGTGCTTTTAATTGACTTCAACCGCGATTTCTTTATTGACGAAGAAATCGTCGCTGAGAGGCAGAAACTGGCTGATGACGGTTTAGTTGTGATCGCCATAACCGTCGATCCTAAGGGTGCAGTTGTCGGTGGCCCCGATGTTACTCTTCGCGGTGTAATTTTGCCGCGCGGTATTCCTGTTGAAGATTTTGTCCAAGAGTTGCGTCAGACTATTGAAGGCATCATTGGCAAAGCTAATGCTGCCGGGCCAGTTACACCCGATGAAGTGAGGAGCCTTTTGATTGAAAAATTAGAAGCACACTTTGCGCGAGATTTGCGCTCAAGCCCGTTATTGCAAGTAATGGTAATGCGCTCGGCCAAGGCTAGTGCCGAAGAATTGGCAGCTATCAATAATGTGAAAGCTGCCAAAGCGGTGCCTAAATCGGTCAAAGACAAGTAGGCAATAATAGATTATGACCTGGCGCGAAATCACTGCCGAGGATCTCAATAGTCTTAAAAAGGCCGTGATTGTTGATGTGCGCTCACCTTGCGAATTTGCCGAAGAGCATATTCCCAATGCTATAAATGTGCCATTGTTTAGCGATGAAGAACGCCAGACTATCGGCACTATCTATGCCTTAGAAGGCGAAGTTATTGCTCGTCGCCAGGGCTTGAAAATAATATCCCCTAAAATTCCTGCGCTGATTGACGAGATTCTGTCGAAGCGATTAGGCTCAGCACCTCTAGTGGTGCATTGTTGGAGAGGCGGGCTGCGCAGCGAGTCGGTAGCTAGTTTGCTCAGTATCATAGGCGTCGATTGTTGGCGTCTAACGGGGGGCTACAAAGCCTGGCGCAAAGAGCTTCTTAGTGAGTTCGAAGATGACCCTTATGCTTTTGCTATGGTGGTTTTGCATGGCCATACGGGCGCTGGTAAAACTGAAATTCTCGGCGTATTAAAAGAGATGGGCCAGTCTGTGCTTGACCTTGAAGATCTTGCCAATCATCGAGGCTCGGTCTTTGGTGCTTTAGGTCTTGGGGCTCAACCGACGCAGAAGAATTTTGACGCAGCTATTTGGCAGGCAGTGCGGACTTTTCCTCCTGGGCTTGTTTTTGTTGAGGCCGAAGGCAAGAAAATCGGCCGCCTGACTTTGCCAAAATTCGTCTACGACCGCATTCAATATGGTGCTCGGGTGCTGGTAGAAGGCAGCCTGGGAGCAAGAACCCAACGCATAGTGCGCGACTACACAGAAGGTTCAAGGCGGCTTTCTAGCGCAGCCAAAGAGCAGGCCTTACATTCACTTGATGCCATTAAAGAACGCCTTGGCGGCCAGAAATTGGCCGAGGTTAAGCGTTTGGCCGAACTTAATGATCTCTCTTCTGTGGTTTCGATTTTGTTGGCCGATTACTATGACCCGCTTTACTCTAAGGCTATAGCCAACCATCAGCCCTATGAATTGACCGTAAATGGTGATGAACCAGCCGCTGCTGCCGAAAGCATTGTCAAGTGCTGCGCGGCTCTCGAGGCTTTGCCCAAGCACTAGATTTTCGGCGCTGGTGGGCATCTACGACTGATAAGGTTTCCCCTGTGAGGCAATTGGGTATATATCTAGGGCGAGATACTTGCCTTTTGCCCTTTCGCCTGGCTTCTGCAATTTTGATTAGGAGACTTTATGGGTAACGATAAACCAGTTTGCGAATCACGCGAGCACGTTAAAAAAGCCGAGGAAGTGAGAGATGCTAACCGCGGCGCTATTGACTGGGTTATGGATCAGATGGGATTCCCAAAAGAAGATGCAGACCTTAAGAAGGTAGCCTGTATACCAAGAGAGCAGTATGAAGACTCGCTTCGACCTAAGCTCAACTCTCAGCAGCAAGAAAAGGTGAAGCAGAATGTCGCTGAATTCAGTAAGGCAATCAATACTGGTGATTTAACTGCTGTAGGCGAACTATTTAACAGAGTCGCTCCTCGGGCAGAAAATGGTGCGAAACCAGACGAATTTAGAAATAGATCTGGTGTAAAGATTGCCGACGAGACTTTTTATCAGCTCAATAAAGAACTTGGCAAGCAAGGACTAGACTTTGATTACCGCTCAATGGGTATTTTTCATGGTGACAGGTCGCCATCATTGATAATTTCTCGTGAGCGCCCACTTGATCAAAGCAGAACCGAGCATTTAGAGCTGACTCTTCAGGGCGGCACTCCGAAAGAGGATATTAAAAACAGTACTGCAGAAAGGCGGATCATCCGTGATTCTGGTGAACATGGTTTGCCATCTGAGCATACCGTAAGCCGGGTCGAAGCCGCAGCTGGAAAGACTCCGGCAGAAACTGCTTACATGGAAATTATGCTTCCCTACCGCGCCGCTCACCGAAAAAAATAGCTTATTGAACTCTTTCAAATAGTTTGCCGTTGATAGATAGTCTATCGGGCGATTTTAGGCTGCGATTATCTAAATGTTGGGGGAAGATCGTACAAGTTGTATGGTCACTGCCAAAGGTCATCTCCAGGTCGTTGCCTGAAATTGAATAGCTGCCGCTGTGCTTTTGCACTGCCAGCTTTTTGTCTTTTTGTTCAAGAGTTACTTTGCCATCGGCCGTGAATAAATAAATGACTGGAGTCGTTAATGGCTTTCCTTGAAAGACAATAATCTCCGGCCGGGAATAGG
>CAJXZK010000069.1 GCA_913063055.1 uncultured bacterium | reverse complement strand
ACGCTTTGCTTTTCTTTAGAGTGGGCGATTTCTATGAGACTTTCGATAGCGACGCACAAGTAGCTGCCCGCGAGCTTGACATCACGCTCACTGGTCGACCAGAGTCTACCCACCCAGCCGGTCGTGTGCCCATGGCCGGAGTGCCGGTGCGTTCATATGAACTCTATGTCAGCAAGCTTCTTGCCAAGGGCTACTCGGTGGCAGTTTGCGAGCAAGTGGGAGAAGTCGGCGCCAGCAAGGGGCCGGTTGAGAGACAAGTTAAGCGCATATTGACACCAGGAACGGTGCTTGAGTCACACTTGCTGCCGGCTCGTGACAACAACTATCTTGCCGCCATTGTTCGAGCTGGTCGTTCTTCTGGCTCTAGCGAAGAGCAATGGGGGCTGGCCTACGTTGACGCTTCTTGCGGAGAATTTTTCGTTAGCCAGCTATCAGAAGAAAATTTGATTTTGGAACTTGGTCGCTTGCGTCCGGCTGAAGTCTTAGCTCCGCTGCGTTTAGTTAAGCCCGGCCCCGATGAGGTCGTTGCTAAAGAAGTCTTAGAAGTGCCAGAAGTGATTGCTGGACAGTATCGCTTCAGCGGTCGTCCGGCCATGTTCTTCCAGACCGAGCCCGCGCAAAGGCGCATATTGCAGAACTTTGAAGTGAGCACCCTTGAAGGCTTTGGCTGCCAGGATATGCCTTTGGCAATAGGAGCTGCCGGTGCCGTTCTTGAGTATCTCGACCGCACCCAGGGTGGGCAGAAACCATACTTTGAGGGCATCTCTACTTATACGGTTGACGGTTATCTTGTGCTCGATGCCAACACGCGCAAGAACTTGGAGCTGACTGAAACTTCGCGAGATAGAAGTTTCAATGGCTCACTGCTTTGGGCAATTGACCAGACCCAAACAGCTATGGGCAGCCGTATGTTGCGTAAGTGGCTGCTCAAGCCGCTTCTGTCAGTGGAAGGAATCAGAGCAAGACAAGATGCCATCAAAGAATTGCTGCAACCGACGACAAAGCGTGATCAGATTGTCGAGGTGATTGGCCGTCTCTCTGACTTAGAGCGCCTGGCCGTGCGCATGTCTTCGCAGTCGATCAATCCTAAAGAGTTGGCCGCTGTTGCTGTTTCGCTTGATGTTTTACCTGAGCTTTCTCAGCTTTTGCAAACAGCTCAAAGCCCTTATCTAACAGCCCTCAAAACAACTCCCCAGGCACTCGTGGAGTTGTGTCAAAAGACCCGCCACGCCTTAGCTGAAGAACCACCGCGTGAATTAACCGATGGTGGCATTTTCGCCAGTGGATACAACGCCGAGCTTGATGAGATTCGCTCTCTGCTTGGTGGTGGCAAGCAATGGATAGAAGACTTCCAGCGCAAAGAGCAAGAGCGCACCGGCATTAAGAGTTTGAAAGTGAACTTCAATCGTAACTTCGGTTACTTTATTGAAATCACAAATGCCAACCAGGGTTCTGTTCCTGCCGACTATATTCGCAAGCAAACTCTCACCAATGCTGAGCGCTACATCACGCCAGACTTGAAAGAGTATGAAGTGAAAATTCTCAACGCTGAGAAAAATCAATCAGATGTTGAGTACAAACTCTTCTTGGCTCTGCGTCAGTCAGTGGCTGCCCTTGGTGCTGATTTGCACAAGATGGCTAATCATCTGGCTAATCTAGATGCCTTGTTGTCGTTGGCTAAAGTGGCACAAGAGCGTAAGTTTGTCTGCCCTCAGGTTGACGATGGTAAGAATCTCTTGATCAAGCAAGGTCGCCATCCTGTTTTAGAGAAAATCTTGCCCATGGGTAAGTATGTCTCAAACGATGTGCGCTTATGCGGCGAGAGCGATGACAATCAACTAGTGATATTGACCGGACCTAACATGGCTGGTAAATCGAGCTATTTGCGTCAAGTGGCACTGATTGTAATCTTGGCCCAGATTGGCTCTTTCGTGCCTGCTAAAGAAGCCCATGTTGGTTTGGTAGATCGGGTCTTCACTCGAATTGGCGCTGTTGATGACCTGACTCAGGGGCAGTCAACCTTCCTGGTTGAAATGTCTGAAACAACTCAGTGCTGCCTATCAGCCACCAATCGTTCCTTGATTTTGCTTGATGAAGTCGGTCGCGGCACCAGCACTTATGACGGTGTTTCTATCGCTTGGTCGGTGGCTGAGTATCTTGCCAAAGAGGTGCGCGCCCGGACCATCTTTGCTACGCACTATCACGAATTGAATGGCTTGGCTAACTTCTTCCCGCAGATAGTCAACTATCAAGTTCTCGTCAAAGAGCAAGATGGCCGAGTTGAGTTTATTCGTTCAGTTGTACCTGGTGGTGCCAGCCGCAGCTTCGGTGTGCAAGTGGCTCGTATGGCTGGTTTGCCCATGCAAATAATTGATCGCGCTCTCTATTTGATAAATCAGATGGAGAAGAAAGGTGTCGCCTCCAAAATATTGGACGGACCTCGCCTGCGCAATATACCTATGGAAGAAGTGATGCAGCTTTCGATTTTTGAAGCATCTACTCGTGTAGTTGCCGACTAGCAAGGTGAAAATGCAAATTATCAACAGTGTTAATGAGATTAGAAAAGTGACCTACCAGCCCAATACAATGCCAGTAATTAATCGAATCAGCGGACGAAGACTCAACAGAGGCCTTGCCCTATCGCTCAGTTTACTTTCACTGGTCAGCGTGCTGGGGCCATTTTCACCAGCAGCTTTGGCGGCGGACGAAGTCAAAGACAGTAAAGTTGAAATCAAAGACAGTAAAGTTGAAATCAAAGACAGTAAAGTTGAAGTCAAAGACAGCAAAGTTGAAGCCAAAGAGACTAAGCGAGTGCCTAAAGCACCAGCTTCAGAAGTTGCCGCCAATGCTGCTCTCGACTCCATCTCTATTCATCTAATTAACACCGGCGATTGGAAGGCTCTGATTGAGAGACTGAACAAGCAGCTCGGCACCGAGAATGGCAAGAGTGAAGCTGATCAGCTGAGGCGCTCCTATCGTCAAGGGTGGTTGGCCTTTGCCTATATGTTCAATGCCAAGCCTGAGCAATCTCAGGCTTTGAACGATCAAGTAGATAGAGAACGGGTGGCTCTGGCTGACATAAAAACAGATCAAGATCGCAAGCTCTATGGCAATGCCATGGTGGTGCAAGCCTTTAATCAAATTGCGCAGGGCAAAAATGATGCTGCTGAAGCCAGCTTGCAGCTAGTTCCTGAATGTAATCGCAATGACGCTCTCTATAATTTTGCCTATGCTGCAGTTTGCGGCAAGAAGGGTCAGGCTGCCCGAGCCATTGATTATTCAGTGAAGACAGCTGAAATTGATCCGCGCTTCGCCTGGGCCTACCGTACTATCGGCTTCCTGCGCTTGCGTTGGCTCAAAGACAATGCTGGAGCGGAACAGGCTTTGACCGAGGCTCTCAAAATAGAACCACTAGGTTCTGAGTGCCGCGACATGTTGATAGACATTAAACTGGGTCGCAACGATTTTGACGGTGCCATAGAATTAGCCAAAGAAGGCATTGTCCTTGATGGAAAAAACGGTGCCAGTCATTTTCGTCTAGCTCAAATTTATATTCAGCAGTGGCGCTTGAATGAAGCTCTAGAACAGCTCAACATGGCCATTGCTGATGATGCTAGCAATGCTAAATTCTTCCGCAATCGAGCTTCTGTGAAGAAGATGAAAGGCGAGCTTGAATCTGCTATTGCCGATCAACAAGTGGCTGTGCACCTTGGTAAAGACAAAGCTTTTGAGTTGACTGAATTGGCTAACATGAATGTAGCCGCGGGCAACGCAAATAAGGCGGTGGAAAACTTTAAGCAAGCTCTTGTGGTTGACCCCGAAAATCAACAAGCTCGCGAGCGCCTGTTCAAGCTGCTTTTGCAAGAGCGGCGCTATGACGATGTGGCTCAGCAGTATCAAGAGCAAATTGCGAGAGATCCTAAAAAAGCAGATTTGCACTTAGGTTATGCCAATGTTTTATTGATGCTCAATCAATCAGACAAGGCGATTGAAGAGTTTAAAGAAGCGGCCAATTTAGCCCAAGCCGACCCTACTCCTCACCGCTCTCTGGGCGCTTTCTACATTACTCGCAAAGAATATGGCAAGGCTGCCGCTGAGTATACTCGCGCCCTCAACTTAGTGCCTGGCTCTGTTAAAGACCTGGTTGCTCTCGGCTTTTGCTACGCTGAAAACGACGATTATCTCAAGGCTGAAGCTGCCTTTGTCACTGCTCTTGCTCTGCAGCAATTGGCACCAGGTGCTTCGGCTGATGAGCCCAGTCGCTTAGATGTAATGCGTTCGTTGGCTTGCTTGCTTTATGACGAAGGAAGATTCGCTGACGCTGCCACGCAATTTGAGAACCTAATTGCCGCCTACCGCGACAAGGGTGCAACCAAAGATGACGAGTTGCTTCTGGCTAAGAGCAAAATGCTACGTGATCTCAATTCTGCCTCTGCCGAAGTGCTCACCAAGGCCCTTGATGGTCTGCCCGAGGATAGACGGCTGGCGTTCCGCTATGGCGTAATTGAAGCTTTGCTTGATGCTAATAAAAGCGCTGCTGCGCGAGTTCAACTCGATAAGATACCGGTGGATGAACGCAAAGATAATTTGTCTTATGCTTTGTATGATGCCACTTGCTTAAGGCTCTCCGGTAACCTCAATGGTGCTCTCGCTGCCATAACACCAGCCGTGCCATTGGCTGAGGCTAGCAAAGCTGATAGCCCAGCCATTGCCGCCCGGGTTCTTTGTGAAAAGGGCCGCATTGAGTTGTCTAGCGGCAAATTAGATGAGGCCCAGGCTTCTGCGAAGTCAGCTTTATCTTTGTATGAGAAGTGCTATCCAGCTTACCTCTGCCTGGCTCAAGTGGCTCTAGCTAAAGGCGATAACACTGCTGCCATTGAAGCTGGCAAGCGCGCCCTTGAGCTTAACCCTTATTACGCCCCGGGCTACCTGGCTCAAGGCGAAGGTCAACTTAAGAGCGGCAATGCTAAAGATGCTGTTGAGAGTTTCAAGAAAGCTGCTGAATTGTATCCTGGTTGGATAGAGGCTCACAAAGCCTTGCTTGCTGGGTACCAGAAGCTTTCTCTCACTCAGGAAGCACAAAAAGAAGCTGCTCAGATAGCTCAACTAGAAAACCTTGCTCGCATGAATCGTCAATAGCTGATGAAATATTCTTTCAACATTCAAGCTAACGATAGCAAGCAAGACTATACAGAAAAGCTCGTTCTAGGTGCCTTCAATAATGAGGCTGGTACTCACATTGCCTTGAAGCTTCTGGCCTATTTGATGTTCATCAAAAAGCGCCCACGCATTGACGAAGATGCTGGTTGGCATGTTGTGCCTGATCTAATTGCCCGCAACGATGCTGGTGAAATTATTCTTTGGGTTGACTGCGGCAGCGTATCAGCGAAGAAGGCCGATACTATTGCTACCAAAGTGCGCGATAATATCGAGTTTTTTGTTTTTCGCAAAACTGAGCGCGACATGGATCAGTTTTACAAACAGATTCAGGACAAAGTGAAGCATTTGAAGAACGTTAAATGCATAGCCTTTGATGACGGTTTTGTTGAAGGTATTGGCGAGTGTCTTGACCGCACTAATAACTTAGAAGCTTATGTTAGCGATGAAATGATTACTGTCACTATCAATAATTCGTTTGGTAAGCATGAAGCTTATTCGACTATTCATCGCATTGTTACTGAGTAGAGTTTAGCGAGTGGCTATCAATGTTGAGTTTCGGACTATTGATTCGCCGGGCTTTTCGAGCTTCTCTGCTGGTGACTCTGGCTTTTTCGCTTGCAGTTGTAACTTCTAATTCGGCTCGTTCTGAAAACCAGAAGGATGCTTCAGGTTTTCAGAAAAGCGAAATTGCGGGCAAGTCCGTGAACGAAAAATCAGCAATTGTTGATTCTTCTTCTTCTTCTTCTTCTGGGAATGTTCTGGCCCGCGACTATTCTATTCACCCAGTTCTCGGAACTAAGGCGGGTGAGCATTTCAACGGTGATTTGACCGCCGTTGATCTCGATAAACTTTGTGGTGATGGCTATTTCTGGTTTTCAGACGTACGTTATGATGCCAACTATTTAGCACACGAACCTGCTGAAATAGATTTGGCTGAGACAATGTGTAAGTTGGCCTTAGCCGGTAAGTTCAATACTTTTCGCCCGACCAATCTTGACCCTGCATTTACAACTGACGTCAAGCTAGCTGTGGGATTTAATTGCATACCAGTGCAGCTGACCTACAGAGGTTTTGATTGTACTAAGGCCGTTTTTGGCCATAGTGTTGAACGCGAATATAAACACGAGCGTCCTAGGGGAGGACCTTATAGACCAGAAGTATTGAAACATTCAGTTTTAGACACAGCCGAGTTTCGACCTCTTGGTGCCGTTTCACTCAGTGATCAGAAATTCAAAGAGTTGAATGATGACCCTGGTGCTTCAGACTTTTTTGAAAATCAATACATTGGTGCTTCGAATTGCTTCCGCAAAGCGGAATCAGCAGCCGCTCTGCAATTCCGTGATCGGGTAATAGGGCTAGACGATGCAGATATTATCAAAATAGCAGGCGAGCCGAGTGTTAAAACTGGTCCGGTTCTCGTCTGGGGCGATAGCGACAAGTATAAGAAAAACTGGGTCTATTATTTCGGGCATTCAGGCGTGCCTGTTCGCTTAGTCTTTGATGGCAGTAAGTGTATTGGCAGCGCTCTTCTATCTGGCGCTCAACAGCGAGACATGGGTGAATGGAATATGTTTCGTTTTGCATCTATGCGTCCCGATGAGATTGCTTCTGGCAAAGCAAAGCTCAGCGATCCACCTGTCCGGGAGATTGCCGGCTTCAGGATTGCGATGGGAAATCCCGAAGGTCGCAGCCGCGCCGAGATTCTTGCGCTATTTGGCGAACCACACGCTATCACTAAAGATGCTGAAGATCACCCGGCTTATATCTACGCGACAAGTCGTTTCTCCCGCGTGGAGATACCGATCGTTAATGATCATGCCTACGGACGCATTTCGCATCTAATGAGATGTGGCTGGACACATCGGAAACCATCAACGACAACAAATACGGAGCAAATAAAATGATCGGCGAGAGTCAAAACGCAGAAGGCCTAACTAAAGAACAGCAGAAAGCTGTCGAGTATTTCGAGCAAAAGCTCACTTACGAAATGGGGCCAGGGCTATTAAAATCGGCTGTGGAATCAAAGCAAGCAATCACTGTTATCGATATGCGCACTCCTGAGCTGTATGCTGCTAGTCATGTTCCCGGCGCCATCAATTTGACTCTCAAGCAACTACAAGAGAGCACCGCCGCGCTGAACAAAGATCACACGATTGTTGTTTATGCCTACGACATTACTTGTGCTCTATCAACTAAAGCGGCCTTGCTGCTTGCTAAGCAAGGTTTTGTAGTGAAAGAACTCTATGGCAATTTCGCTGAGTATGCTGCTGGTAAGTATCCACTTGAAGGCACTAGCGTTGGCGCTACTTGCGGTCAGGGCTGCGGATAATCCTCGGCCTTTCGGTTTCTTTTCTTTGGCTATGCTCCTAAAAAAAGAAAGAAGCGATCACTCGCTTCTTTCTTTTTCGTCAACACCAGGGGGAAGTTTCTTTCTTAATTCGAGACTTGTTAGCGTCTTTCTTTGATTTCATCGGACACGTGGCCGAGAATGCCACCAGCGGCTCCTCCAATTAGAGCTCCTTTGAGGGCGCCGTTCTTGCCTCTGCCATCGCCGATGACACCACCAATTACAGCTCCTCCCACTACTCCAATTAATGTGTCACTTGGGCCTTCAGAACGTCTGTCGTAGACTCCGACTCGTGGTCGTTCTGGAACCTGGCAAGGCTCTGGCTGTCTGCCTCTGTCCCTATCGCGGTCGATAATTATTACTGGCGGTGGGCAGTGGGGTTCAGGTCGGCGAATAATTACAGGTGGTGGGCAATGAGGTTCAGGTCTTTCAATCACAACCACAGGTGGTCGGCGATGTTCTGGACGCTCGATTATTACCACTGGTGGTGGTGGTGTGAAGAAACGAGAGGCTTCTTCACAGGGCAGGTGACCAGCGTTGTAGCGTCTGCCGTCTTGGGAACGCACGACCACATCACCATCTCTTTCAATTTGCAGGTCGGCTAGGGTGCAGTTGCCGCTGTTGCGCGATGTTTCTTGAATTAGTCTCGAGAACTCGCGTGGATTCATATGCTGACAGTCTTCTCTCAGCAAGCTGGCGGCACTGGCTGCATCTCCTTCGCGCAGTTCGCGGGCGGCCATTCTTGCGTCTCGGTTGATGAAGTAGCCTTCGTCCATTTAACAGTACCTCGAATGTTGGTGTTGAAGTCGATGGTGACATTCGAAGCGCTTTTGTTAGTGGGGGGCAGGTAATTGCGCTTCGATAGGTTTCACTTTGGGGCACAAATGTGACACGAGTGTGAAACTAATCGAAGCTAGAGAAAGGGAATGAACTTAGCCGCTGCCTGGGAGGTAATTGTGTGCGAAAAGGCCACCATGTCTTCGCAAATAGGCAGACCTGAAATCATTGCCTCTAGTTCCTCGGTATAACAGGTGTTGACTGTTCCGCCCATTCTATGTACGGCCTTCTGCGCGCGCATCATTTGGCCTTCCAGGGCGTTCAGGTTTTCAGCATAGATAGTGGCAGAGATGCCTATGCCTGTGGCTGCCATTTCGCTCTCGCAAAAGGCTCTGAAGTGCGCCAGGTGCGTGGCCGGTGTTCTGATTTCCTTATATCTTTCGACGGTGTTCAGTTCGCAGTTAAGGCGAAAACGTGCTTGCCTTTTTAGGGCTGCCATATTGCAGGGCCTTAGATACATTGAAAAAGAAAGCTCAGCATCGCAATCTAGTAGTTTGTCCATCAAGCCAAAATTAACTTCAAGGGGCAAACTAGTTAAGTGAATAGTCGAGACATACATTCCATCTATTAGCACGTAGCGAGGCTTGTGCTCAAAGCCAGCCACACAGAGCGAGAGTAAGTCGCTGCCGCTGTTTATCGAATTGGTGGCATGAAGATCTGGCTCAGGGTGCGAGGGGCTCAGTTGGGCATAGAGCAAGCGGCGCACATCAACCGCCGAGACTGCCTCTACACCAAGGCCGTGCTTGCCAATGCGGTCGGCCAGTTTGAGAAAGCGCGAGCGCGCTCGTGAAGGCATTGGCGCGCCTGCTTTTGAGTCTTGGTTTGCCATTTCTACTTTTGAAACTTCTTTGCTAATCAAGTAAAAATCGCGCTGCTCTGGGTTGCTTTGGGCCCAGCTTGGTGGCGAATAGATTTGCAGACTGCCCGATTGATCATTGGCGAAATCGACAATCAGGTCGGCTATTTTGAGGCGCTGCACTGCATCAAGATTGGCTAGGTCCTGATTGTTGATTTTGAGACAAGAGCAATTAGAGCCGCTACCGACAAGGGATGACGAGAGTTCGCCCTCTGGCAGATAGAGGGGCAGCGGTTCTCTGATGTACCTAATTCTCTTTAGCCACCATTTCAGGGGCTTCAGTTCTAGGGCTTTGACATTGCCGGCTATTAGCGAGAAGGCGCAGATAAAGGTCAATAAGTTGGCTGGAATATTGCCTATGTACAGATGGGGGTCAATATAAGATGACAGTTTGAGGGCTACTAAGCTTGCGGCAATTAGACAGAAGAGAGGAATTGGTTTGAAATCAAATATTCGAATCGGGCGGTCCAAAATTACCACGGGGTATCTATCCATGAACACCTCATGCGCATTTAGATGGCGAGCTTCTCGCTTGACAAGTTAGTCGACAGTAACATCGAAGCCCGTGAGCTTATATGGGGAAAAGGATAGATTTAGATGAGACAGACCTGGAAGCGCAGTTTTCACTTATCTGCTGCGTCTAGCTGCTTTTGCTTTAGCCTATCTGCCTCTGCTCGTTTGTTCTCTCCCAGGGCTGTTAGTGCTTTTGCTCGCAGGGTGTAGAGAGCAGGTAGATTTGGAGCTTTCGCGATTAGTAGATTGTAGTCAGTTAGAGCTTCCTTGTACTTACCAGTTTCAAGGTAAGCATTGGCTCTTAGAGTAAGTAATGTCACCGTAGTCTTTTCCGAAAACCACTTTGGATTGCTCAGGCCGGTCTTCGTAAGGGCAATTAGCTTTTCTGGTTTGTTCCAAGAGACATAGGCTCTTGCTAGCTCAGGGTAAGTGAAGCTACGCATGGAGGGATTGTTGAGTATGGGCAAGAGCAACTGCTCGGCACGGTTGTATTGCTTTAGTTTAGTGTTCATGCGGGCATTGAGAAGAATTGGTATGGGGGAGGACGTGCTGTACTCTTTTTGATAGCGATCGGCTAACTTTATGCCAAGCTCTAGTTCGTCCAGATGATCTGCTAAATCGACAGCGCGAAAGAGGGCTGTTTGGCTCATTGGCAGTGGCAGTAATTGCTGAAAGTCTGCTCTAACATTTTCTTCTTGCAAGAGTCGCTCACTAAGTTCTATTTTCATAAGCAGAAGCCGTGCTATATCTTTCTTGCTTTTGATAGCCTTTTCTGTCTCTGCCAGCGCTTCTGTGGGCTTACCTGCCGCTGCTATTCTGGCGATTCTTTTCTCATCGTCTGTGGCATCAGTGGGGAGGTAGAGATTTGTTTTCCCCCAATCTTTGAAGGCTGGACTTGCCCAGCTGTATGGAATTGTATTTGCCAGCATGAGCAAAAGCAAAAGTATTGGTGCAACAGACTGTATTGTCGTCATGGAATCTTCTTGCTGTCTGGCTTAGTTTCTGTTTTAGTTTCTGGTTCAGTTTCGGGCACAGTGATCTGCTGTGGCCAATATGCCACAAAGCTAGCCTGATTATGGCTTAATTGCCTATTGTTGCTTAAATTTGACTGCTTAATTAATGGTGCTGGGAACTTTCGCCAGGGCCTCCCGTCGCCCGGTCCACCAAAGTTAAGGAGGATGTGTTATGGCCACTGATGTCACCACAACTGCTGTGGATAAAATGAATTGCTTGCTTCAGGGCGAACTGAGTGCATTAGAAACATACAGACAGGCGCTTGAAAAAGTAGAAGATCCAAGAGCTAAAGACGTTCTTATGCAGTGTCACATGTGTCATTCGCGAAGAGTCGATGCCATTGTTGAGAAAATTGTTTCACTGGCTGGCAAGCCCGCAGAAAATTCCGGTGCCTGGGGTTCGTTCGCTAAATTGCTAGAGGGTGGTGCCACTGTCTTTGGTGATAAAGCTGCCATCTCAATGCTTGAAGAAGGCGAAGATAAAGGTCTAGCTGACTATCGCAAGCTGGCATCTGATCCTGATTTGTATGTGCGAGAGTTGGCTGCTGATCTGATCTCTAAACAAGAAGGTACCCACGAGAAAATGCGTAATCTCAAGCTTTTAGTGAAGTAAGCGCGACCAACTTATTGCCAGCTTCAACTATTGTTTTTCTAAGTGCGAGGCAATTTCATAGTTGTGGCGAAAGCCGTCCACGCGGCAGGAAGGCTCAACAGCTGAGGGGCTAAGGGTTTGCTCTAGTTGATCTCTGGTCGTTGTATTGGTCGAATAATTCTCTGAAAGTTGAGTAAGGTTATGGCAAGCGCCAAGTCGATTTAAGTCGTCTACTAGCTGCCTGCCTTTTCCGCTGTTGACTTGTTTGCGGCCTCCTAGACCAAGCTGCAAGCGCTGCTCAGTTTGAATTGCTTTAGCAAAGGCCAATCGTGCTTCGCGAAAGTTATTGTGTATCAAATGGCAGATGCCGATCTGATTGTAGTAGAGAGCGTTTATGGGTGGGGCGCTATTGTTAGCGGCCCATCCGATGTCGAAAAATTGGTCAAGATCTGGATAGTAATTGCCTGGTGAAATTGTTCCTGAGGTTGCTCCTTGTAGCGGCCTGGTGTGGATTTGGCAAAATGGTAAAGGCGGGCTGTAAACCCAAAGGCCGTTTTTAAGGGCTTGCAGTGGAATATCCCTATGTGGATCTTTGGCACTATATTCAATGTCGTCTGATGGACAGCGAGAGCTCGTGGATTCAGGGCATGCTCCGCTCAGCTTGCTGCTTCCCGACCAAAATATGAGTGCAATCAGCAGCCAGAAGTGGCCGCTTGTAAGGGCTTTTTGCTTGTTCATAGTAAATGTTGATATCTAGTAACGGGTTTCTACAGCGAGATAAAGTCTCGCATCTTCTAAAATATGCGATTTTGCTGGAATGTCAAGGGTTGACCGCTTCGTCTTGAAAATCTTATCTCTGTCTAGTCTTCTTCGGTTTTAGCAGTGGCTGCGGGTGAAGGAGATGGCCGCCGACAGACCAGGCAATAAATTACTGGCAGAACCAGGAGGGTCAGTAGAGTTGAACTTACCAGTCCGCCAATTACAACTGTGGCCAGCGGTCTTTGCACTTCCGCGCCGGAGCCGCTGGAAAGCGACATTGGTAGAAATCCAAGGGCTGCTACCAGAGCCGTCATTATTACTGGTCTAAAGCGGGCCTTGACCCCTTCTGTGACAGCTTGCTCGACGGGGTGGCCTTTGTCTACCAGGCGATTGATATATGAAATCAAGACTACACCGTTAAGCACAGCTACGCCGAACAGGGCGATGAAACCAATTGCTGCTGGAACGCTCAGATAAAGGTGGCGCAGGTAGAGGGCGATGACGCCGCCTATTAAGGCAAAGGGTACATTAAGTAAGACCACTAGCGCGTGCTTAACTGTGCCAAAAGTCATGGCTAGAAGAATGAAAATGATGATGATCGAAAGCGGCACGAGAATGGCAAATTTGCGCATGGCTCTCTCTTGATTTTCGAACTGGCCGGCCCAGGTAATATGTGACCCGTGGTCAAGTTTTACTGATTTGATTTTTTGCTGACATTCTTTGACAAAGCTGCCGATGTCGCGACCGCGCACATTGCACTGAACGACGATGCGACGAGCACCTTGCTCTCGATTGACTGTCTCTAGACCAGACTCAAGTTTTACTTTTGCCACTTGCGAGAGAGGAATGTGCTTGCCGGAACTAGTTTCTACCAGTAAGTCGGCTACGCTGTCTGGCTCCATGTTAATGCCTTGCGGTAGCCTCACTCTCAGATCAAAGCGTTTACGTCCATCCAGAATTTGCGATACTGATGTACCGATAATAGCTGTTTCAGCCAGGGTTTTGATATCGGCCATGTCGACCCCATAGCGAGCCATGCGCACGCGGTCTGGAACAATTAGCAGTTGCTCTGCTCCTTGCAGCTTCTCTACCTGTAAGTCTGCTGCACCGGGTATAGTGGCAATGATTCTTTCAATCTCTTTGGCTTTGCTTTGTAGATAGTCCATATCTTCGCCAAAGATTTTTACTGCTATATCTGCGCGCACGCCAGATACTAACTCGTCGACGCGCATGGCAATTGGTTGGGTGAAGTTGAATTGAGCGCCGGCGATGTTCTTTGTAAGTAGCTCGCGCATGCGTTGGGTGAGCAAGTCTTTAGTGACGCCTTTGGGCCAAGCCGACCGCTCTTTTAGCATGACAAAGCAATCGGTGCCATAAACACCCATGGGGTCTGTGGCAAGATCTGGTCTACCGGTTCTGGAAACCACTGTTTTTACTTCAGGCATCGAGCGAATTAGAGTCTCTACTTCAGTTGAAATTTTCAAGGCTGAGGGCAGTGAGATACTAGGAATGTTCTTGATTTCAACTAGAATGTCGCCTTCGTCTAGCCGTGGTACAAATTCGGTGCCTAAGAATGGTAGAAGTAGTAGTGAGCCGACAAAGATGATTAAGGCTGCAGCCAGGGTGGCTAGCTTATGCTGCATGGCGATGCTAAAGGCCAAGGCATATGGTTTGTAGAGAAATTTGATTATCGGGTTATCTTTCTCTTTTGGCGCTTTTTTGATGATCAGTACTGACAAAACCGGCACTAGCAGAAGAGAGACAAAGAGTGAACCTAAAAGTGCTGATGAAACAGTCACCACCATTGGTGAGAAGAGTTTGTACTCCATGCCTTCTAACCCTAGAATCGGCATGTAGACAACCGTGATGATGGCAATGCCAAAGAGAATAGGTCTAAAGACTTCTTTTGCCGAAGCTTCAATTATTGCTTGGGTACTGAGCTTAGGCGCTTCGGGGTGAAGGCGCGCTTCTTCTTGAGCTTCGCTTAAATTGCGCATGGCATTTTCTACCATAACAATTGAGCCGTCTACGATCATGCCAAAATCAACTGCTCCCAGGCTCATGATGTTGGCTGTTACACCAAGCAGTCTCATGCCAATAAAAGAGAACATCATAGAGAGAGGAATAGCCGAGGCACAGATCAGTGCTGCTGGCAGGCTGTCTACAGTCAGTAGCAAGACGATGAGAACAAGGGCACCGCCTTTAATCAAGTTGTCTTTTACTGTCTCAATGGTTTCGCCTACTAGGCCAGACTGGTCGTAGAAGGGTTCTATCATCATGCCTTCTGGCAATGACTGAGAAATTTCTTTCAATTTCTCTTTTACTCTTTCAATTACAGCCTGACTATTTTCGCCTTTGAGCATCATTACTAGGCCGAGCACGACCTCGCCCTGGCCGTTTCTGGTGGCGGCGCCCTGGCGCAGTGCGCTGCCGTGATAAACTTTGCCGATATTTTTAATTGTTATTGGTACGCCGTTAACAGTGCGCACAATTATATTTTCGATGTCTGTCAGTGAATTGGCTCGGCCCAAGCCACGTACAATAAATTGCTCTGCTTCATGATTGATGATTCCAGCACCAAAGTTGTCATTGTTCTTTTCTATGGCCGAAAATACGTCTTTCATTGAAAGACCATATTGTTGAAGCGTTGTTGGTAGAACTTCTACTTCATACTCATCGGTGAGGCCGCCCCAGGTGTTAACCTCAGCCACCCCAGGCACAGTGCGAAGTTGATACTTAATATCCCAGTCTTGAATGGTTTTTAGTTCAGTGGCTGAGTAGCCCCGACCTCTTAAAACATATTGATAGATTTCACCCATAGCAGTTGAAATTGGCCCAAGCTGTGGGTTTATGTTGGCGGGCAGGCGGGCGCGTGCACTTTGTAAACGTTCTAGGACGAGCTGCCTGGCAAAGTATGTGTCAACTTTGTCTTTGAAAATAACTGAAACAACAGAAAGTCCGTACTTCGAGATTGAGCGAGTCTCATCAACGTTGGGCAGACCGTTCATTACTGATTCTAAGGGAATAGTTACTAGCTGCTCAACTTCTACTGGTCCCAGTCCGGGCGATTCGGTGATGATTTGTACCTGATTGTTGGCGAGGTCAGGAAAGGCATCAATAGGTAAATTGAGAAGGGAAAAAACACCAGCGGCACTTACTGCTAAAAATAGAGTGAGCACCAGCAATCTTTGACGAATCATGCCGGCTAGAAAGTTTTCCATTCTCAGCGAACCTCTTAATCTTCTTGGGCGCCATTGAGGCGTTTTAAGAATTCGGCTTTCAGTGTCAAGCTGCCACTATTTACTACCGGAGCGCCGCTTCTCAGGCCTGATTTAATCAAGTAACCATCGAGCAATCTTTCGCCTAACTCGATTGGTCGTTTGGCGAATTTGCCACCACCCAAATCTTCAAAGACAAATATCTCTTTGCCGTAGCGCTGCACTGAGTTATCGGCGACGTAGGGTAAAAACTCTTTGCGATGGGTGTGAATAATTGCTGTGCCAAACATTCCTGGCTTGAGGACCATTTGCCGGTTAGGCAGAACTGCCCGAGCGAGAAATGTACGACTAGCGTCTCCCGCTAGTGGTTGAATATAGCTAATCTTGCCGTCAAATTTGCGGCCCCCCAGGCTGTCGCTGGCAAAGGTGACATTCTGGCCTATTTTTACCTGGGCCAGATCTTTGTCGTAGATTGTAATGTCGAGCCAGATATCAGAAAGGTCTGCCACCACATACAGTGGATCAGCGGTGTTAACCACATCGCCAAGAGTAATGTTTTTCTTGATGACCACTCCCGCTCGCGGGGCTGTTAGCGGGCTCTCACTTTCGATTTTATGATTGTCATAATTGCTGAGATGCTTGCCATAGGTTGAAAGCATGGCATCGGTTTCAGAATTCAAATGGACATCGTGTTCTTTAATACCACGCAGCTCTATTGTTAGTTGATCCACTTGATTCTTGGCTGCAAGCACATCTTTGAGTGGAGCAATGCCTTCATCTGAGAGCTTGTTGAGGCGGTCAAGATTTTTGTTGGCAAGTTCTAGGCGGGAGTTTAGTTGATCTGCTTGAATTTCATTGGCGTGTTTTTGATGGATATAATCGCCAATTAGCTTTGTCACTTCTTTGTTTTGTACGATTGCTAGAGTTTGACCCTGGCGAATGAAATCCCCAAGATTTACCTTGTCGACAGTAATGCGGCCGGCCACCATTGAATTGATATGAAAGACATTATTTTCATCGGCTTTCAATTCACCAGTGGTCTTAATGTCGCTCTCATAGCTCATGTCTTTGATCGGCTGACTTTTAATTCCAGCATTGTTAATGGCTTCGGGGCTGAGCGCAATTATGTCTTCTGTTTGGGCTGCGCCACTTGAAGAAGAATTAGAAGATGTAGAAGAAGCAGAAGAATTAGTGGAGCCGCTAGCACTACTAGATGATTGATTGCTGCTGCTTGGGCTGCCGTCTTTCGATTCTACTGTGCTTTGATTGCAGCCGCTGAGCCAAAAGGGAGAAAGCCCAATTAGCAACCCTAGCGGTATCGCAGCAACACTTAGCCGTGAAGCCTTCGTTGTTGCCAATTTATTTTTTCCGACCATAGTTGTTTAAACGCTTGCTTTGAGAATTGC
This sequence comes from uncultured bacterium, assembly GCA_913063055.1. Classification (GTDB taxonomy): domain Bacteria; phylum Cyanobacteriota; class Vampirovibrionia; order Obscuribacterales; family Obscuribacteraceae. The sequence goes on along the minus strand of CAJXZK010000069.1, from coordinate 6,851 downwards.
TTTGGCACAGGTTCTCATGTGTTCTGCCTCGGCTTCTCGATAGGTGGCAGCCAGAAGATTGGCATAACCATCTAGTGAGTGAGCGACATCAGGATGATTCGGTCCTAGACATTTAGTGCGAATATCAATAGCGCGTTTGTAGTTCTTTTCTGCTTGCTCATATCTACCATCGGCCCTCATGATTTCAGCCAGATAGTGTAAGCAAGCGGCTACATCTGGGTGGTCTAGACCCAGATTCATCTCGCGCAATTCGGTTAGTTGCTTCAGCAAGGCCTCAGCTTCTTTGTATTTAGTTAGTTGCAGATAGCAGATGATCAAACTATCAATGCATGCCTGGGTATCGGGATGGGCCATGCCAAGCTTGCGCTCGCGCAAATCCATTAGTCTCTTCCAGTATGGCTCTGCCTTTTGATAACGGTTGTGGTTGTGATAGAGGCAGGCAAGATCCCATAGTCGGGCCTCGGCTTCTGGGCTTTCCGGGCCTCGAGCCGTCTCGCTTATGGTCAATGCTTCTTTATAGAGGTTTTCGGCAAGAAGATACTTGTTGTCTGATTGATGGACGAAAGCAATGCTGGCTAAGATTTCGGCTACTTCTGGGCTTTGGCGTCCGAGGGACCGTTCGCGAATACTGAGAGCGCGCTTGTAGAGCCGTTCTGCTTCAGTAAAGCGCCCCTCGTAAATGTATGAACCAGCAAGATTGGTGATGCAAGCCACTACTTCTGGATGATTTGGACCGAGCGTGATCTCTTTTAAGCTCAAGAGCTTCTCTAGGTGGGCGCTTGAATTTTTATGGTGACCATTGGCTTGACTGACCGCCGCTAGATTTACGAGAACGGGAACGAGGTCTACGTGGTCATCTCCAATTGTGTCGGAGAGAATGATCAAGGCTTCAGTTAAGAGCGGTTCTGCTTCTTCGTAGCGCTCGAGTGTCAAATAAACATTGGCCAAGTTGTGAAGAATGTCACCAACTTCTGGATGGGCTCTACCAAGAGCTTTCTCTTTGACACTGAGGGCCCGTTTGAACAACTCTTCGGCCTGGCGGTTCTTGCCTTGGGCGGCGTAGATCAAAGCTAAATTGTTTACAGAGGTCGCTACCTCGGGGTTTTCGGGGCCCAGTACTTGTTCGTAAATTTCGGTCAGGCGCTTACAAGGCTCTTCGGCCAGTTCGTGATTGCCCTCGAAGAAATAGAGGGCTGATAGGTTGTTTAGGGCTGCTACAACAAGATCGTCGTGAGGTTTGAGCATGCCGTCGCGAATAGCCAAAGTGCGCTTGAAGCAAGGTTCAGCTTCGCGATAACGTTGGGTCTCGAAGTATAGTTCGCCCAACTTTTCTGAGCATGTTGCCACGTCTAGCTGGTTCTCGCTATCTTCTGCTGCCGCTAGTGCGGCCTTGAACAAGCTTTCAGCCTGTTCGAGGCGGTCGGCCTCAAAGGCCTGGATGCCTTGTTCGAAAAACTTTTCCCAATCTTTGCTCATCTGAGAATGTATGTTTCCTGATTAGTCTTTCCAGAACATTTCTAAAGGAAATGTCAAGAAAATCGCTAGTACGATCACATGTTAATTCTACCCAGCTTTCAATCTGTTCTAATGATGCAAATAAGATGCTAATAGTCATTAGTGATTCTAGGGCGAATAATATCTAAGCATTGCCCATATTGGGCTAATTTGGGTGCGAAGTGAAGAAAGAAATATTTATTGCTAAGTCACGCTTTCATGCCACTGCGGATGAAATTTTTGATTGGCACGAGAAGCCGGGCGCTTTTGAGCGACTTTCACCCCCTTGGGTGGATGTTAAGTGTGTTGAACGCAGCGGTGGCATCAAGGACGGCTCCAGGGTGGTCTTGTTGTTGGAAAAGGGCCCGGTGCGTATGCCTTGGGTGCTTGGCCACAAAGACTATGTCAAGGGCAAGAGCTTTGTTGACTACCAGATTGCTGGCCCTTTTGACTATTGGCAACAGAATCATGATTTTGAAGAAGATGGCCCGGCCCATTCTTATCTTACTGATCGCGTTGAGTTCTCCGTGCCCATGGGCCTGGCTGGCAAGATTGCCGCTGCTGGCTTTATTCGCTCCGAGCTTAGCCGTTTGTTCCGCTACCGGCATGCCTTACTTGCTCGCGATATGGCTTTGCTAAAGCGTTACGGCCAAAAGCCTTTGAAAGTTTTGGTTAGCGGCGCCACTGGGCTAGTGGGAGAGCGACTTGTGGCTATGCTCCTCACCCAGGGACATTCAGTGGTACGTCTCAGTCGCCGCGAGGGTGAGGTGGCTATAGATCCGTCAACGGGGGCGAGTGAAGCCGGAGGAGCTGTTAAAGATGGGGCTCTCACTGAGATTTTTTGGAACCCACTGGCCGGGACAATCGAGTCTAAACTTCCTAACGATTTAGATGCGGTTGTGCATTTGTCTGGTCGAAACGTTTCTGCCGCTCGCTGGACCATAGAAGAAAAACAATTGATCCACGAGAGTCGAGTGAAGAGCACTCAGTATTTGTGCCAATTACTGGCCGCACTAGAGAAGAAGCCCGAAGTGCTGGTGTGCGCGTCAGCAATTGGATATTATGGAAACCGAGGCTCTGAGCCATTGACTGAAGATGCCAGTGAGGGCTCAGGTTTCCTTGCTGAAGTTTGTATTGATTGGGAGCAGGCGGCAAACACAGCCAAGGCTTCTGGTATAAGAGTGGTTCTGGCCAGAATTGGAGCTGTGCTTAGTCCGAAGGCTGGGGCTTTGGCTAAGTTGCTGCCGATATTTTCGGCCGGTGGTGGTGGCCGAATTGGCGATGGCAAACAATATTTCAGTTGGGTTTCAATTGATGACGTTTGCGGTGCCATCTATCATGCCATTGTCACTAAGCAGGTTGAGGGGCCACTAAATGTAGTGGCGCCGAATTGTGCTACTAATGCCGAGTTCACTCGGGCCATGGGGCGAGCTTTGCTTAGACCGACGCTATTTCCGGTTCCTCCGGGGGCTCTTCGTATTGCTTTTGGTGAAATGGCGGATGCTTTGTTGATGGCCAGTGTACGGGTCTTACCGCAGAAACTGAAGCAAACCGGTTACGAGTTTCAAGATCCTGATTTGCTTGATGCCATTAAGTTTTTGATTGGTCGAGGGGCCGGGCACAAGTAAATGATAACTATTCTTGGTGGGTTGGCCCTCTTGGCGGTCATCATTTTGCTTGTTAGTGGCGAGAAGCGCTAGAAACTCTAGAGTAAATTTCTACTGCTAGTCACAAGGCGGTCACCGAATGGTCACCACTTGGTTTTATTTCGAAGGTAGTGTGATGGCATGACCGACACCCTACTTTCTTGAGGACCAAACTATGCCATATGCACCTGCCGAGTTTAATGAAGCCCCTTCTGCCAGAACTCTAAATTCCGTTGAGTCAGCAGCATCTAACAATATGATGAATGAAGTTCAAAATTACCAAGAGCAAAAGCGTGGAGCCAATATCATCGGAACAGCCGAGACACTCACTGGTGACGAGGCCGTAAAGAAGATGTTTAATGGCAAAGAAGTCGAGAAAATACTAAAAGATTTTGTCATTAATGAAGATCCTAACGGTGGCATAAAGAAAATCACTAAGGACAGCAATCAAGAACAGGGCGGTCTCAAGCCCATTAAAAGAGAGAATCCAGCCACTGGTAGCTTGAAAGATCACTTAGGCGATTGCCTCTTGCCACCTAAGGGACCAAAGAATATCAAAGAGTTTCAACCTAATTCTGACGGCAGTGAAGGTGAGCCAAAAAAAGGTTCTGTTATCGATAGGACTGAATTTTTGAAAGATTTCATGGAGGGCTTTAAGGTCGGTGCTGGTAGATAGGCCACCTGAATTAAGTGTTCTAGTATTTCGAAGAATCTTCACGCAATCCCCGCTTGGTCGTTCCATGCACCCGGAGATTGCGTGATTTTTTTTCTTCTTTTTTGATTGAGAGTTCGCATTGTAAAGCTGCTCTTCTGTATTTTCTGCCAGTCACAGACTCGTCACTGTACGGTCACCACTCGGTCGCGTTGCTTCGATTATTGTATTTGAGTAGACACCACGCACTTCTAGTGAGGAGAATAGATCATGGTACACGCGCAGTTCGAAGGTGCTCAGTTCCGAACTACTGATTCAGGCACTGCAAGCCAGTCAGATACGGCCTCTGCAAAAATGTTATTTGAATCTCAATCTTACCAAGCTCATGATAAATCTTTGTCTGGCGCTAGAGGTGGCGCTACTGCAGGTGCTGGCGATAATACCGGAACCAAGACTGGCGATAAAGAAATCGATAAAATCATGACTGGCTTTGCTATTAAAGAAGACGATGCGGCTGCCCATAAGAGTGCCATCGCTTGTCGCATGATGAAAGGCCAACGAATCGAGTATGGCCGAATCATCTCAACTGATAAAGACGGTGATGGCAAGCCTTCTCTGCCTGGGCGCGATGGTTCAAGGGGGCCAACTGATCAGGATCGAGCCAGTCGATTTGAATTGTATTTGTGGAACTTGTGTAATCGCCGCAAGTAATTTAGCTTGGGGCAAAATTTGATTTCTGCACTACCGGTGGTGTGTTGAAAATCAGTCAATTTTATAGTCTTGAACCTGTGGAGGAGAATAAACAATGGTATATGCACAGTTCGAAGGAGCTGAAGCGAGTCAGCTCAGTGTTGCTAAAAGGGACAGTGATTCAGTATCGTCGCGAATGTTTGCTGAAGTAGGAAATTACCAGGTGGCCGAGCAGACCGTTTCTAATACTAAAGGTAGCAACTATAGTGCAGAAAAATCGGCTCATAAGAAAGAGATCGAGAAAATGTTGAATCACTTCGGTATAGATGATGCTCAGCAACAGAAGCCCAAGCCCATAGACCCCGGCCATTGTCCGCCGTGGATGACTCCTGATAAACATCCTAATAAGCCAAGCCTGACAGAGGTCAAGCCAGACAAGTATCCAGATAAATATCCAGACAAATATCCTGATAGACATCCGGACAAATATCCCGATAAACCAGGCGGTAAGCCCTGGAACCCAGAGCTTGGAATTTGCGCACCGGGTAGCCCCTACAAGATCAATTGTTTTGACGACAAAGATTCAACGCTCAAAACTAAATAGCCAATCGCAAAAGCTGGCGTGATAGTCTCAAGCGCTAACACGCCAGCTTCTAGCGACTTGAACGTAGTCTGTAGCCTACTCTTGGTATGTTTTCTATCAATGATTGATCATCTTCGCCGCCATCATCGATTTTCTTGCGGATGCGCTTGATTGCGGTGCGGAGCCCTTCTGGGCTGGCGTCCGAATCCGATTCCCAGACTCTGGCAATTAGGGCTTCGGCGCTAAAAACTTGGTCCTTATGCCGGAGCAGGAACTCTAGCAAAGCAAAGTCGCGGGGCAAAAGATGCACTTCTTGACCGCCTCGCATAATGCGATGCTTGGAAGAATCAAGTTCGATGTCGCCAGCCTTTAGTACAGATGAGTTAATCAGAGTTGGACGACGCAGTAATGCTTTTATGCGAGCGCCTAACTCCTTGATGTTGAAAGGTTTGGTGAGGTAATCATCGGCTCCAATATCTAAGCCGGTTTCTTTATCTGTAATAGTCGATTTGCCGGTAAGCATGATAACTGGCGTTGAGCCGCCATTTTCACGAAATTCGCGCAGAATTTCTATACCAGAACAGCTCGGTAGGTCCCAGTCGAGTACTACTACATCAAAACTCGATATCTTTAGGATTTCTCGGGCTAGATCTCCATCATAGGCTGCTTCAACGGTATAGCGCTCGCTCTTGAGCCAGCCAGAGATCATGTCTGAGAGGTCTTGGTCATCTTCAACTATTAGGATTTTAGACATTCTCTCAGTATCCGTTCGATAGCTACCTTCTGGGCAATTATAAATATACCAAACCATTTGCTCTCGGGTCAGCAAGTTTTAGGCTGAGGCGAGGAAAGTCCAGCTATTGCGGTGGTGGAAGCCAAGCGGTCCTGCTTTGCAAGTATTCTTCCGCAGTAGGAATATACAATCTAGTCCAGCTTGATTTGCAGAGTTCTTGTTTTGGAAGACCTTGGAGATATTCGGCCCATGCTCAGACCCATTAGTCTAAGACTGAAGATTCTAGTGCTCGTCTCTTTTCCGTTGCTTCTACAACTGGCACTTTTAGCAACAGTTGCGAACTTGCAAAACCAGGCAGAGAGCGAGGCTCGGCGGGCTGAGATTTCACGGCAAATTGCAGACGAAGTAATTGCTATCACGCGTGATATGGTGTCACTAAAAACTAATTTGGAGGACGCTCCCCTTATCGCGTCTGAAGCGGCTCCGACTAGTCAGTATCAGATATTGAACGATGATATCGAGAGACATTTTCTGAAATTGAGAGAGCTAACTCGAGATAAACCAGTCTTAGCTCAAGCGGTAGAAAAGTCATTTGCCACTATGCATCGGTCGCGGCAACTAGTTGACGATACCCGGGTGGCTTATCAGGCTGGAAAATTAAGGGGGCGGATTGATCGATTTCAGTTTGTTGTTCATTTGCGCCGCCTTACCCTTGAACTCTCTAATCAGTTGCTCAGTATTGGCGATGCTGGTAAAGCTGCAGCAGATGCCAGTCCTGAGAATCAGAGAAAGTTTCGCGAGAAAGTGCAGTTCGTTTTAATTGGTGGAGGCGTAGCCAATATATTCTTAACTCTACTTCTTGCGCTCGTTCTCACTCGTAGTATTGTGAATAGGCTCAAGATCATGAACGACAATAGCTACCGTCTAGCCAGTGATAAGCCGCTCAATCAAATAGTTTCGGGTAATGACGAGATTGCCCAGCTCGATCATGTTTTTCATGACATGGCCTCAGCCTTGAAAGAAGCAGCTCGAAAAGAACGGGCGATTCTGGAG
>CAJXZK010000068.1 GCA_913063055.1 uncultured bacterium | reverse complement strand
TTTTTCAAGCAGAAGACGGCATACGAGATCTAGTACGGTCTCGTGGGCTCGGAGATGTGTATAAGAGACAGCACTATCAACAAATAAATCGACAAGCCCATCTTTAATCTTGGCCCGAAGTTGAATCTGCTCAGAATTCTCTACAACTTTTATATCACTCAGTCTATTAAAGAACCATTGCTTTTCTGCCACAATACCGGACATCAAAAGCGAAGCAATATAATACGAGCCCGCAAATGAGACTGCCGCGCTATCAGCCACAGCTAAGGCCAAACTCGGACTGGGGCTCAAGCCCTCTTCGGGAGAGCGCTGAAAAACACCTTCGTGGTTGGAACAAATAAAGTTGAGATTGTCTTCTTTAAGCTCAGCGAAATGCCCCGTACTTGTAAATTGATAGCGAAAAAGATGTGGTTCTTTCGCACTAGAACCGAGGGCATTGCGCACAAAATTGGTAGCGAAAATACTACCGGTCAAGAGCTTTTTCTCACCGCTAAATTTCTTCCCAATAGATTCAATTTCAACGGTAACAGTACCGCTGTCACTGTAACTCTGCAGCGCTCGATAGGTTTGAAAAACCGTTTCTAAAATCGCAGTCAATTAGACACCTATGGCAGGCAAATCTTGATTGTCAAATTCAACTGCACTCTTTTCTTGACTCTTCCTTGCAATATTCTTGAGCAGAGCAAGATAGAGGGCGAGCATTGATGTACAGACCGCAAACAAGAAAAGCATGCCGATCTGCCAACTAAAATTGTTAAAACAATAGCCAGCCAATAGTGGCAGAGTGATACCACCAACAGAACCAGAGGTAATCACCACACTAGAAGTGGTGGTGGTGTCAGGCATGAAGTGCTCGTTAGCAGCGGCCAAGACATTAGGGAATATCGGACCAAATCCCAGCCCTAGAAGCAGCACAAGAGCAAGGGTGCCCATTCCCAAATTACTGAAACAAGCTAACGATAGAAGTGAAGAAGCAGCTAAAGCCATGCCAAGCAAAGTAATCTTTATTGAAGAGTAACGGCCGCAGAGAAATACGCTGATTGTTCTGCCGAGAGTAAGACCAGCCCAGAGCACAGTCATACTAATTGAGGCAAGAGCTAAATCAAGGGCGCTGTACTTTTGCAAAAAAGTAAATAGCCAGGCAGCAGAACTTACTTCCATACCGACATAGAGAAAAATTACCAAAGCAAATAACCATAATATTGGTTGTTTGATATTACCCGTAACTGGCTGACTAACCGCTACCGGCTTCTTACCTGGATTTTGTATCTTGAGCACTAAGGCACAGATGAAAGCGAAAGCTGCACCAAAGAGATAAACAATATGAAAAGACCAGGGGCTACTAAGGCCGGCCCAAGCAACAAGCGGGCCAGCTAGAGCACCAATACCAAAGAATAAGTTGACACGGTTCAGAGCAGCGGCACTACTAGCAGTATCACTTAACAAAACACTAGTTGTCGAAGCAATACTGTTTAGGCCTGTACCACAGCCAATAACAAATGCTCCAATAGCAAGAACCGCAAGACCTGGGGCAACAGCTATGGTGACCATACCAATACCGGCAATAACTGCAGCTAAGCGCAGACTATTGCGACTGCCTAACTTCTCACAAATAATTTTACCGAGCAGCAACATCAGCATACTGCCTGAAGCACTGACACTGACTATAGAACCAGCTAAGACTAAATCTATACCCTTGATTTGCGCTATTTTCGGAATGAGCGGGCCAGTCCAGCCTGTATTCAAGCCTGCCAACAGTGTTAGGGCACACGCTGCCATTATAATTCGCGTTCGCTGCTTGTCTTCCATAGACAAAACAATACCAGCACAGAGCCACAGCATGATGGCGCTTTCATTGACAAAAGACCATTTGTAACATCACCTATACGTTGTATTGGCGATACTTCTCCCACAATTCGTTAGCTTCATCTGCGCGTGATTGCTCATTGAGGACCCGAGCAAGACCATCAACTATTGAGGTGATAAGAAACGAATCAATCTGGCCCGCGGCCTCGTGGCAAGAAAGCGCCGAGCGAAAGACAGTTTCGGCCTTTTCATTTTGGCCGGCAGTCTGCAATAAGCGAGCAAAAGAAAGGAAATGAAGGGCTTGTCCTTGGCGCCTAGTTTGGTCTGGCTCTTGCTCAAGAGCATGGATGCCACTGTCGACATATTGCAGAGCTAACTCTTTCTTACCAGCTAAAAGGGCAATACCAGCGGCATCCAGATAGACTTCTTCAGCCAAATCAAACTCAAGAGCTTCGTCGATGCGTGATTGAGCCACTAACATTTTTGCCAGAATCGCAGCCTGAGCCTTAATGAGAGCCTTATCTTCATTGACACTCGAAGCTGCTAACTCATAAGCTTGACGGTAGCAGTCTTCAGCTTGCTTGAAATCATCTTTCAAGCGATAAAGCTCACCTAAACGGTTGAGACTGAGTAAGACATTATGAGTCGAATCAGGCAATTGCCGGGCTAAGGCAAGAGCTTCTTTGAAATGCTTTTCAGCCTCAGCAAAATTACCGGTCACCTCAGCTTGCTGGGCGAGAATCAAGACATTGCGCCAATGCGACTGCTGCTCTAAACCACTAGACACTGACATTTAATCCCTGACTTTCCAACCCTACTTTCAAACCCTGACTTTCAAACCTTACATAGGTCCGTCCAACTAATCACTTAATTCTAACAGCAGTGCCTGGCTAGAGGCTAAGAGCAGTGGCAAATTGGGGCAACATATGTCATGCTAGTTAATCGATATATTGCCGAGTATAAAACGAGCACAAAACGAGCAAAAAAGGATAGGACATGAGTATTTCTTGGGGCAAGCGCCAACGGTTCAAGTTCAATCCAGGTGGCACACTCAACAACTGGGCACCACCAATGCTACCAGCCGTTTATGCCATTACTTACAAGCAAGACCCTGCTAACAAACCCAAAGCTCACACTGTTTTGTACTTCGGACAAGCAGATGATCTCTCGCAACAAGCCCTAAGAAGTCACAACCACGTCTTAGATTTCTGGGCCAACAATGGCGGCGACGAAAGCGAGCTCTTTGTCTTCATTCTGGCAATGCCTGATTCAACCCGCTGGGAGAGAGCAAGTGTTCAAGAACAACTAGTTTCTGAATACAATCCAGACTGCAATCGCTATTAATAGAAGAATTAACCTTCTCTTGACATTCAAGTAGGTAAACAGACCTAATATAGCCGGCTTGATTCTTAGATCTCTGTCATAATGCAAGCATGGCGATAATGTTTTGCTTCCAGAATCTTCTGCGAAGCGCAATTTATCGTGCTACAGCATGCGAAGTAACCCTGAATAGCCTCGAAGAACAATAAAATGAACAACAAAATACTTGTAGGAAACCTGGCTACAGCAGTTACTGAGCACCAAATCAAAGAGTTATTTGCCACTACTGTTGGCACCGTGCTTTCTGTAGATCTTCCAAAAGACCCAAGAACTGGCACCAATCGAGGTTATGCCTTTGTGGAGATGGGCAGCTCTAGCGAAGCGGCCGACGCCGTAACTAACCTAAACGGCCACGATGTCAGCGGTCGCAGGCTCAATCTCACCCTCACTGAGCAACCAGGACAGAAGCAGAAGAGTGACCGTAAATGGTATCAATTCGGGGCAAAATGAACCCCAGCTTAGTTCACATAAGTTAGTTTGCAACATTTCTACATTGACATCCAGTGATGATATGTGGCATGCTGCGATAGATTCTGAAAAAACGATGGTTTTTAAGCCATGAACTGGTCATCACCGTCGATTGCGCAGAACGTCCTTGTCTAAAACCTTGAGCAATCAGGGTCCTTGAGTAATCAGGCAGGGTATCCATCCACTCTAAATGGATCGCAAATAGATAGGTACTGGCTTGTTAGCCGTTGTTATAAAAGGATTCTAAATTGACCACATTTGCTGAACTTGGCTTGTCCAAGTCTACTCTCGCTGCGCTTGTAGATGCAGAGTACGTTGAACCAACCGAAATTCAACTCAACACTATTCCATTGTTATTGTCTGGCGTAGACATCATGGGCTCAGCTCAAACAGGCTCAGGTAAAACTGCTGCTTTCGCTTTGCCTATTATTGAATGCCTGCAAGAACCAGAAAAAAGACCAAGAGCACTAGTTATGGTGCCAACACGCGAATTAGCTCTTCAAGTAGAAGAACAGTTCGTCAAATTCTCCAAATACAACAAACTACGCTGCGTCACCCTTTATGGCGGCACAGGCTACGAGAAGCAAAGCCGCGCCCTCAAGCGTGGTGTTGATATTATCGTTGCTACTCCCGGTCGTTTGCTCGACATGGTTGAACGTAGAATTGCTGATGTATCAGGCGTTGAAATCTTGGTTCTCGATGAAGGCGACAGACTTCTCGATATGGGCTTCATGCCGCAAATTCGCAAAGTCATTTCGCAACTAAAAAAAGAACGTCAAACCGTAATGTTCTCAGCCACCATTGACAATCGCGTTCACAGATTGGCTGCTGAATTCCTCAAAAACCCAATCACAGTAAAAGCAAAATCAAGTCAGATTGAGCCTACTGCAATTGATCAAAAGCTCTACCACGTTACCGAATTCGGCAAAGATGCCCTATTGGTTAAACTAATTGCCGAACTAGAAATGAGTTCAGTGATTGTTTTCACAAAAACCAAACGTAGAGCCGGCTGGGTTAGAGGCAGATTGCGTGACGCTAATGTATTAGCTGAAGAAATTCACGGTGATATCAGCCAAAGCCAACGTGAGAAAACACTATCGCGCTATCGCGATGGTCGCTTCAAAGTCTTGGTAGCAACAGACGTTGCTGCTCGCGGCCTCGATATTCCAGCGATTTCACACGTAGTCAACTATGACTTGCCTGATTCACCCGAAGATTATGTACACAGAATTGGCCGTACAGGTCGCGCTGGACGCTCTGGTGTAGCACTCTCATTCGTTAACGACGAACAACGTTACCTCATTCGTGACATCGAAAAAGTAATGGGCCGTCAACTCGAACAAGAAGGCAAGCCTGAACCACGCAAGGTTGTTCCTGCTCGTCGCTTCAAAAACTCAGGAAGAAGAAGAGTAGTCTAGAACTTCGCTTCTAAATCTAGCAGTAATAGAACCGCGCTAAGAAGGCCAGGAGTAAGTCCTGGCCTTCTTTTCATTTCTTTTTCAGCTCACTAAAGACAAGAGCGAGCCCTTAAGGCCAACTCAACAGCCAAAGAGCTTGATTCTGCCACTGTTGTGATATGACCCATCTTACGCCCAGCCCTAGCTTCTTCTTTGCCATAGAGATGCAGGTGAGCCTGACTAATAGCTAAAGCCGCAGCAAAATTAGGCTTATGGCCAGTCGTCAACCACAGATCGCCCAATAAATTGACCATTGCTGCTGAGTGAAATGGCATGGTTGCCCCTAGAGTTAAACCGCACACAGCACGAACTTGTTGTTCAAATTGACTAGTAGGGCAAGCTTCTATGGTGAGGTGGCCAGAATTATGGGGCCTGGGTGCCAATTCATTGACTAGCAAGACTCCTTTATCAGTAAGAAAGAACTCAACACAGAGAAGACCAACAGTATCGAGCTTGTCCATAATGGCAGCAGTGATGTTGGCCGCCTGTTCTACTAGATGTTGGGATAGCCTGGCTGGCACCGAAGAAACATCAAGAATATGATTTACGTGCTTGTTCTCAATTGGACCAAAGTATTCAAAAACTCTCTCGTTAGACTGATAGTTGCGCGCCCCTATAACCGAAAACTCTTTGTCGATAGTAATCAATGATTCAGCGACAACTCCAGCTTGCTTACTTGACTTAGCAAGCTCAGCAAAGGCCAACTTGGCTTCTTCAATGTTGCGCACAATGCGCTGACCCTTACCGTCATAACCAAAACCAGCAGTTTTCAATACTGCAGGAAAGCCAATTTGTTCCAGGGCAGACAAATGCTCTGGCGATTCAATCAAGACAAAGGCACCAACGGGAAATTCATTGGCGACCAACCACTGTTTCTCTCTCTCTCGATTTTGAGCGACATAGAGAGTCTCGGCACCAGGATAGACGGGGGTTGTGCGCGACAAAATATTGATCGTCTCTACTGGAATATTTTCAAATTCAAGGGTAACGACATCAACTTCAGCAGCAAAATGACCCAGGGCTTGTTCATCTAAATATGAGGCACAGACTAGCTTGTCGCTAATATGGCCAGCGGGGCTCTTTTCTTCGTCAGTATAAACATGCACTTTGTAGCCCATTTCGCGAGCCGCCACACAGAACATGCGACCTAACTGTCCGCCACCGAGCATGCCGATGGTGGCACCCGGTTGAAGTACTTTCATAGAGGTAAGACATCTCCTAAAACTTTATCAGTTTGCACTTGACGATATGCCCGCAATTTTTCGCGAAGAGCTGGTCGTTTATTAGCTAAGATTGCCACTGCCAGCAGTGCAGCATTTATCGCCCCGGCTCGCCCTATGGCCAAAGTACCTGTTGGAATACCGGCTGGCATCTGTACGATTGAAAGCAGCGAATCAAGCCCTTTTAGAGCATGGCTTTCCACTGGAACACCAAGGACAGGCACAAGTGTTTGCGCAGCAACCATGCCTGGTAAATGCGCCGCACCTCCAGCCCCGGCTATCACAACTTCTATGCCACGACCTTCAGCGGTGGTGGCAAATTCAGTCAATAGTTGGGGAGTCCGGTGGGCCGAGACGATTTTGCATTCATGAGGGATCTCAAACTCATCAAGCACTTCATTGGCATGTCGCATAGTCTCCCAGTCCGACTTACTGCCCATAACAACGGAGACAATTGGTGTGGTCATAGAAGGGCCTCATAAAATTATGGCGAGCAAAAATGCAACATTTAACGGTGCAGTATTTAGTCAATTATTTAGTGCACTATTATTGCCTAAAACGTTGTGAAGAGGTAGCCGATATTACTAAGTGCCTCAAAGCATAGAGCTTGAGCGGCAGTTGAGAAAATTTTCTAAAGGGAACTCATTAATAATTGAGCTAATCAACAGCTAACCAGATAGCAATTGCAGTATTCTTGGCTTGTGGACCATAGAGGGATCACGTATGTGCGGAATTATTGGCGTATCAGGCACGACTGACGCTGCTAGAGATGTATTTGTCGGATTGATGAATCTTCAGCATCGGGGGCAGGATGGCGCGGGCATTTTGACTCTGGCCGAAAGCGGCAGTGAGCTTTTCAATCTACAGAAAGGCAGCGGCTTAATCGAAAATGTCTTCTCCGAGCGCTCTTTTAAGAAGGGCCTCAAAGGCAAAACCGCACTAGGTCATACGCGCTACGCCACCATCGGCAGACAAGACCCCAATTTACTACAACCTTTCTTTGATGCTCGCTCAACAATCGGTATTGGCCACAATGGCAATATCGTCAATGTATATACTCTGCGAGATGAATTGGCAGAAGCAGGGCTGGAATATACTCCGGCTAGTGAATCTGACTCTGAAGTGATACTGAAGTTACTGGCTCTTGAGCTAGATGGCCACGAACCTAACGCACAGCACATGTTCAAGGCAATTGAAGCCAGTATGCACCGTTTGGTGGGCAGCTATGCCGTTGTGGGCATTGATGGCACAGGCGGCCTTTTCGGCTTCCGCGATCCTGACGGCATCAGACCCTTAATCTTTGGCAGCCGTATAAACAGTGAAGGCCTGCCTGTTTATGCCCTGGCTAGCGAATCCATTGCCCTTACCTATTTAGGCTACACAGTCGAAAACGAGATCGCTCCTGGCGAAGCCATCTATATTGGAGCAGATAGACAAGTGTCTCGTAAAGTGCTCTTCCAGCGTTCCCTTTCGCCATGCATGTTCGAGTCGGTCTATTTCTCAAGAGTTGAGTCTGAGCTAGAAGAGCATTCTATATATGAAACACGCTTCCAGTTAGGCTTAGTTTTAGCTGAACGCATCAAAGAGCTCGGAATCGTAGCTGATGTCGTTGTGCCAGTACCTGAAACAAGCAGAAGTGCAGCTATTGCCATTGCCGAAGCACTTGACCTGCCTTTCCGCGAATCACTAATCAAAAACCGCTACGTCAATCGCACTTTCATTCTTGACGGCCATGCCGCCAGACAAGAAGCAATCCGCCGCAAGCTCTCACCAATTCCATCAGAAATTCGCGGTAAACGTTGCCTGGTTATCGATGACAGTATCGTCCGTGGCACCACTGCAGCCCAAATTATTGAACTAATGCGCCAATCGGGAGCGAAAGAAGTAATCATGGCTTCTACTTGCCCTCAAATTCAATTCCCTTGTTACTACGGTATCGACTTCCCCAGTCAAGATGAACTGGTTGCCTACAACTGTACTGATGAAGAAGTTGCAAAAAAATTGGGCGCCGATCGTGTTGTCTTCCAAACAATCGAAGGCCTGCGTAAGGCCTTGAAGAAAGATACGCTTTGCACTGGTTGCTTAACTGGAACCTATCCCACCGATGTCACTTGTGGCAGTGACTTCCAATCACAGAGGCTCAAAGACCGCACCACTCTTATTCGCAAATCTTAAGTAAGGAGAAAAAAGTTGTCGGTTGACTTGCAAGACCTGATTCTGGAATACGACGGTTCGGTAAAACGGGTCTGGCGGCCAGAAGGCGACGACGGCTCTTACTGGTTTGAATTTACAGACGACTACTCTGTGTTTGATTGGGGCAAGATGCCCGATACCATCGCCAACAAAGGCAAGGCCCTTGTTGCTCTAGGTGCTTTCTTCTTTCAGTATCTGGCTGATAACAAAACCTGGATCAACCTGAGCGAATCAGTTCACCTCTCTAGATTCAATCATGAATGGTTGAAGAAATTAGTTAATCAACCACTGTTTCAACGCCTCACCACCCACGGTGCTCGCCACCATTTTCAAGGATTAGTAGGAAGCGATGGCAAGACAGTTACCATCGAGCAAATTCCGAACACAAAAGCTTATATGTCAGTGGTCAAAGCTGAAGTGCAGCGACCAGAGCCAACTTCACTGCTTGATCAAACAGTTTTCTATTACAGCCACAACATTACCGAAGCCAGAAGACTGGTACCTCTAGAGGTAGTTTTCCGCTTTGGCATGCCTCCAGGCAGTTCACTTAAAAGCCGACTAACAGCTGATCCTAGCTATGCGCAAGTATTAGGCTTGAGTGCCGTGCCCGAAGAAGGATGGTTTGAGCGACCTGTGCTTGAGTTCTATACAAAACTCGAACCGAAAGACCGACTCTTATCAATTCAAGAAGCACTGACAATTTCAGGGCTCACTCCCAAGCGCTTTGAAGAGTTAGCCGAATTAGCCTTTGCTACAGCTCTAGCTATCTACCATCACTTCGCCGAGCGCGGCATCGAGTTATGGGACGGCAAATTTGAATTTCTAGAAGATCACAAAGGCCTGCTCTTAGCTGACAGCATTGGCCCTGATGAGTTAAGACTGGTTTATAGCGGTCACAGCCTATCGAAAGAAATGATCAGGCAGTTTTACCGTGATTCCAGTTGGCAATTAGCCATAGGCAAAGCGCAGAAGATGGCAGCCAGTCAAAATCGCCTTGATTGGCAAGAAATTTGCGAGAAAGATTTGAAAGAAAAGCCCAGCCACTTATCTCCCCAATTTCAAGCGGTGGCCGACAAGCTCTATGGCGTACTGGCCAACCACACCATCGGCTACGACGTCTTCCAGCAGCATCCCACCCTGCCCCAATTTGTTGACTCGATCAATATTGCCGCTGAAAGAAAAATATAAAGGTATAGATAGATGAAAGTTCTGGTTGTTGGCGGCGGAGGCAGAGAGCATGCAATATGCTGGAAGCTCGCTTTAAGCACCAGAGTGGAAAACATTTTCTGCGCTCCAGGCAATGGTGGCACAGCAACCTGCCACAAGACTGTCAATGTTGATATTGGCGTGATGGACTTTGACAAACTAATTGCCTTTAGCAAAGAGCAGGCTATCGACTTAGTTGTAATTGGACCAGACAATCCTCTGGCCGAAGGCATCGTCGACAGTATGGAAGCCGCTGGTCTGCGAGTTTTTGGACCGAACAAAAGCCAGGCAAAACTAGAGTGGAGCAAAGCCTACGCTAAAGAAGTTCTCAATACTCTCAATATTGCCACGGCTCGCTTCGCCACAGCATCATCGCAACAAACAGCGGAAGCAATTGTCAAAGCCAACCAGTGGGCCAGGGTAGTTAAGGTAGACGGCCTGGCCTTAGGCAAAGGTGTCTTTGTTTGCGCCAGCGAAGAAGAGGCCCTGCAGGCTCTCAACACTATATATAAGAGCGGAAAATTCAATGACAAAAAAGTTGTCATCGAAGAGATGCTCAATGGCGAAGAAATCTCCCTGCTCACTCTATGTGATGGCAAAACCCTGACACCACTTTTACCCAGCCAAGATCACAAACGTCGCTTTGATGACGACAAGGGCCCTAATACTGGTGGCATGGGCGCCTATGCGCCAGTGCAACTCTACGAAGAGCACAAAGATGCCATTCAAGAGCGCATCTTGAAGCCTTTGCAAAAGGCCTTAGCTGAGGGCAAACTCAATTTTAAAGGGGTGCTCTATATTGGCCTGCTTATGCACAGAGAAAAATCGAGCGCTGACAATTCAGGCAATGCTCAACCTTATGTCTTAGAGTTCAATGCCCGCTTTGGTGATCCCGAAACTCAAACAATTTTGCCACTGCTGCAATCTGACCTATTTGATGCGCTCTATGCCTGCACTGAGCAAACTTTAGACAAGCAAGAACTAACCTGGTCTAAGCAATCCTCCTGCTGTGTCATAGGTGCAGCCCAAAGCTACCCTGATAGCTCATCTAAAGGTGAAGCCATTGTCTTTCCCACTAGCGGCGACTTTAATAACCACACTGACGGACAAATAATTTTCCAAGCTGGAACCAAACTGCTAAAAGCTGAAAATGGTGAGCAGCTCGTTACCGATGGTGGGCGCATATTTGCCGCTGTGGGTCTGGCCGACAAAATGGCAGATGCTCGAGAGCGTGCCTACCAATTAATTACCACTGTTCAATGTCAATCGCTTGATTATCGTCGGGATATCGCAAAGAGGGAAGCTACGTGCCAATCAAAATAGCTGTACTTGTTTCAGGCCGTGGCTCTAACTTAGAGGCGATTCTTGCCGCCATAGAAAAGAAAGAGTTAGAAGCAGAAATTGCCGTGGTGCTCTCTAACAACCCTGATTCTTACGCTCTAAAAATTGCCAAGAAACACAACATTCCCACCGTTAGTGTTGACCATCGTGGCATCTCGCGCAAAGAGCACGAAAAGCAAGTCTTGCAAAAGCTGAAAAAGTTCGCCCCTGATTATCTTGTTTTAGCTGGCTACATGCGCATTTTGTCTGGTGATTTTCTCACCCACTTCAAAGACGACAATGGCCTCTATCGTGTCATCAATATCCATCCATCCCTGCTCCCTGCCTTCCCGGGCAAGTCGGCTTATGAAGATGCCTTCAACTATGGCGTAAAAATATCTGGTATCACCGTTCATCTGGTAGACGAACAAGTAGATCACGGCCCCATCCTCGCTCAAGGTGTCTTTGAACGCAAAAGCGGTGACACTCTCGAAACTTTCCAGGCTCGTGGCTTGGAGCTAGAGCACAAACTATTTCCCCAGGTGCTGGCCCAACTGGCCAATTCTAGCTTGGCTGCGATGACCAATCTCAACCAAGAAAATCAGAAAGAGAGTGCCGAAACTAAAATTAGTACTAGTAATGAGCACAACGAAGATCTCTGTGTCGCCATCGTGCCCAAAGCAGCTGCAGCAGGTGGCAAATTGACAAGCCTAGCTCTGCCTCTTTATTGGCTCAGTGGCAAGAATCTAGAACAAACAAAAAAGCTCATGGCCGCTCTCAAAGAAATTCTTGCCGACCAACTCTTAGAAGATGTCTGGTGCGTGGTTGCTAGTGAACGCAGCAGTTGGCTTTCACAGTGGCGTGAGCAAGGCTTCAAGTGGTTTGCCGAAAGACAATATTTGCCAGGCGTGACTGACAATTTGGCTCGCACAGTTGAAGAAGCAATTAAACTGAGCGGTCTGGAGAGCGCCGGCAAAGAGACTTCAGAAGAAGGTCACATTAGAGTAGCCTCGGGCTCAGCCTATCTCTTTGATGATTCTCTCAACATCAAACAGGTAGAAAATCACTGCCGCTACCGCCACTATCATCCGGTCACCGACAAATTCCGCATTCACGACCTGACAGCCCCGCACTTGTCTAAACTACTTGAATTTCCTCAAGTCCATCTGCCTGGCACTCCAGAACCAGAAGTTGTAGCGCTGAACCTGAGCGATACTGAACTGGAAAACTTGAGTCGAAAGCGTACGTTGGCTCTCAATTTAACTGAGATGCAGGCCATCCGAGCTTACTACGAGCAACCCTCAGTGGTAGAAGAGCGCTCACAGTATGGTCTGGGTCAGTGGCCCACTGATGTAGAACTAGAAGTAATCGCCCAGACCTGGTCTGAGCACTGCAAGCACAAAATCTTCAATGCCATCATTCACGAAAAGAGCGCACACGTTAAAGCGGTTCAGACTCTTACCATGAGTATGGCTGGCACCTCAGCCACTAAACCAGCGAGAAAAACCGAAGCGCGCACAATCACTAGTTTGTACAAGAGCTATGTGCAGGCTTCGACCAAGAAGCTGGCCGAGAAGCGCACTGATTTACTTTCAGTCTTTGTTGACAATGCTGGAGTAATTAAATGGAACGACGACTGGGGTATCTGCTTCAAAGTCGAAACCCACAACTCACCTTCGGCCTTAGAGCCTTACGGTGGCGCTCTCACCGGCATACTTGGAGTCAATCGCGACATTCTCGGCACCGGGCTTGGTGCTAAGCCAATCTGCAACACCGATGTCTTCTGTTTTGCCTATCCTTCGCAAGATCTGGTCAACCGACCTACTATGTTGCCAGCCCAGTCAATTATTCAAGGTGTACGCAAAGGCGTACAAGATGGCGGCAATAAGAGCGGTATTCCTACTGTCAATGGTGCGGTCTATTTCCACCCTGGCTACCGCGCTAAGCCCTTGGTATTTTGTGGCACTGGTGGTCTTCTCCCGCTTACGGTTGACGGCAAGTGTGGCTACGAGAAACACACCCAAAATGGCGATGCCATTATTATGGTAGGTGGTCGTGTTGGTAAAGACGGCATTCACGGAGCGACATTCTCCTCTGAAGCATTAAACGTAGACTCGCCGGTTTCGGCAGTACAGATAGGCGACCCATTTACACAAAAGCGAGTGACCGACTTCATTCTAGAAGCACGAGATCTTGGTTTGATATCAGGTATCACCGATAACGGTGCTGGTGGTCTCTCCTCCTCAGTTGGCGAGATGGCCCAGATAACTGGCGGCGCCACCCTTGAAGTCGATCACATTCCGCTTAAATATCCCGGATTGGCCGACTATGAAATTGTCATATCCGAATCGCAAGAGCGTATGACCTTATCTTCAACCAAAATCGAAGAACTGAAAGAGCTAGCCGAGAAACACAGTGTCGAACTAACAGTAGTCGGCAAATTCGATGACAAAGGTTTCTTCCGCATCACTAGGGCCGAAAAGACTATTGCCTTGCTAGATCTTAAGTTCTTGCATGAGGGTGCTCCTCGCTTGGAGCTAGAAGCTCACTGGCAAGCACCAGTGACCATTGATGAAGTAGAACAGCCACCTAAGAGTCTAGGAGAGGCACTACTTGCTCTCCTCGCTCATGCCAACATTTGCAGCCGCGAGCCAGTCATTCGCCAATATGATCATGAAGTACAAGGCGGCAGTGTAGTCAAACCGTTGATGGGGCCAGAGCAAACTGCACCCTGTGATGCTGCGGTGATTCAACCTCTTCTCAATGAACCTGCTGGCCTAGCTGTTGCAAACGGTATGTGCCCGCAGTTAAGCGACTTCGACTCTCATTTAATGGCTATATGTGCTGTTGATGAAGCCGTGCGCAACGCCGTTTGTGTAGGCGCCGACCCAAATAGTTTGGCCCTGCTCGACAACTTCTGTTGGCCCGACCCCGTAGCATCAAAATCAAACCCAGATGGTAAGCGTAAACTAGCCCAATTAGTTCAAGCCTGCGAAGGTCTATACGAAGCAGTCCTGGCCTATAATGCGCCGCTAATCTCGGGCAAAGACAGCATGAAGAATGACTTTGATGACGGCACAATGCGCATCTCCATTCCACCAACCCTGCTTGTATCCGCCATCGGTAAAGTGCCTGATATCGAGCGGGTAGTGACGATGGACTTTAAATCTGTCGGAGACCATATTTTCGTGGTATCAGCTGGTGCCCTAGGCTTAGCTGCCACCACCTATGCTGGCAACATGAACTGGACCTCCTCGCTCTTGCCTGAGCTTAATCTTGAGCAAGCAGCTCTTCTCTATCAAACTATCTTTAGCGCCATGCAAAATAATCTGATTGAATCATGTCACGATTTATCAGAAGGCGGACTGGCTGTCGCCGTGAGCGAATGCATAATCGGCAGCAATCTAGGTGCGGAACTAAACGCCGAAGCGGTGGTGGCAGCAGCTGAAAACGGTGCACGCTTCCACGACTTGTTGCGAGAACGCATGGACGTGGCTCTATTTGCTGAAGGGCCAGCAAGGCTTCTTGTCAGTATATCTCCAGCCAACCTAGAGGCCTGGTTAGCTCTCTGGCCAGAGCAAAAAGAGCTAGCTAGCGACAGCAAAATATCGCTTGTAGAAATCGGCAAGGTCACTGCCTCTGGTCTTAAGCTTGTAGACAAAGCCAGAAAAGGCGAGCTAATCGAGCTCGATAATGCCACGCTCAAACAAGCATGGCAAGCAACTCTCCCCTTTGAAGAGGACTTCAAATGATCAGGCCCAGAGCTGTTGTACTCAGCGGAGACGGAATTAACTGCAGCAACGAAACAGCCTTTGCCTTAGAGCAAGCTGGCTTCGAAGCAGTAATTAGCCACACCAGCGAACTTCTGGCCAAGCCAAAGCAACTGATGAAATCAGAGCTTTTAGCATTGCCCGGGGGCTTCTCATTTGGTGATGAAATTGCCAGCGGCAAAGTACTAGCAGTCAAAATTAGACACCGCATGCTTGAAGTTTTACATTCTTATATCGAGAAAGGCAGTCTAGTATTAGGAATCTGCAATGGCTTCCAGACACTGGTGCAGCTCGGTCTCTTACCGAATTCAGAAGAGGGAAGCGAAAGTATCGTTAGCCTCACTCACAAT
Source organism: uncultured bacterium (assembly GCA_913063055.1). Classification (GTDB taxonomy): domain Bacteria; phylum Cyanobacteriota; class Vampirovibrionia; order Obscuribacterales; family Obscuribacteraceae. Next base: position 9,247 of record CAJXZK010000068.1, on the reverse strand, counting down.
TCTGGCGGCAGATTTATCAACCGCTGGGTGGAGATGACTGTAAACTCAGATAGTGCCACCAGCACAAATAGCCCTTTCTTTAAGGGACTTAGCAAAATCAGTCTGCCCATAAGACATGGCGAAGGTCGCATTCAAGTTCGACCAGATGCCAAAGACTCAGACATAGCTATTGTGAAAGAGCGAGCAGCGCTTAATTACAACGAAGACGTTAACGGCAGCTTTGAAAAAATTGCTGCTCTGACAAACAGCAAAGGCAATGTTCTTGGTCTTATGCCTCACCCCGAGGCCTATATTCGCCACTCGCAGCATCCGGCCTTTCAAACTATTAAAAGGCAGAACAGCTCCTCTGATTCGCTTAAAAATACCCCATTCGAAAACCCGCCTGATGGATTGACCATCCTAAAAAACGCTCACGCCTCACTAAGCTAGGAAATTGAAACTAAATGGCTCCCGAAAAACAAACCTATGCAGCTGCAGGAGTCGATATCGACAAGGCCGATCGTTTTGTCGACCGCCTCAAAAAACTAGCCCGACGCAAAGAACATGAGGCCATGTGGCAAGCCGCTGGTGGATATGCAGCGGTCTATCCAAGCTACAGTGGCAATGGCATAGCCGTCACTACCGATGGTGTTGGCACAAAATTACTAGTGGCCCACAAACTGAAGAAATTTGACACCATCGGCATAGATTTAGTGGCCATGTGTGCCAATGACCTGATTTGTGTTGGTGCCACACCAAATATTTTTCTTGATTATTTCGCCGTTGGCAAACTAGACGACAGTGCCGATGACATCATGGCAGGAATAGTGGCCGGCTGTGACCAAACCGGAATGCTCCTGGTGGGCGGCGAAACCGCTGAAATGCCAGGAGTCTATGAGCATGGTCACTTCGACTTAGCGGGCTTCGCCGTCGGTCAAGTACGCAAAGAAGACTTGCTTACTGGAGCCGAGATTGCCCCAGCGCAGACACTAATTGGCGTGGCCTCCAGTGGCATTCACTCAAACGGCCTGTCACTGGCAAGAAAAGTACTGCCTGATAATGACGAGACTTACCACGCTCTGTTGACGCCGACTTTGCTCTATGTCAAAGCTGTGATGGAAGTTCTAGAAAAGCACCGCAGCCACGTCAAAGGCATAGCCCACATTACCGGCGGCGGCTGGACTAACTTATTTAGACTAAACGGCAATGTTGGTTTCGATATCGACAAAGTACTAGCCGTGCCAGCCATACTCAAGGCCATTGGCGAACATGTCAACGAAGAAGAGATGTACAAGACCTTCAACATGGGCATGGGTCTTGCTTTGATTGTTGACGATAAAGACGGCAGTCCAGAGGCAATTATTGAAATATTTGAAAAGCATAAAATGAAAGCGCAAGCAGTAGGACACGTTACAGAACGTGCCAAGACACTTACTATTTCGAATCTAAACAATTCGAATTTAATACTCAAGGGCTAAGCAAGGAAATTAACGACCAATGAAAACCGTACTAGTCAGCGTCACCGACAAAACCGGCCTCGACAACTTCCTCACCCGTCTAGAGCGCTTCGATACTTTGCGCCTAATCGGCACCACTAGCACTGCCAAATATCTCGAAGAGAAAGGCTTCAAGTGCACTAAAGTGGAAGAGTTGACAGGCTTCCCTGAAATTCTCTCGGGCCGCGTCAAAACATTGCATCCAAAAGTATTTGCTGGCATTCTCGCTAGACCAATTAGCGAAGACCGCAGCTGCTTAGCTGAAATGGAAATTTCTGAAATTGACTTAGTGGTAGTAAACCTCTATGCCTTTGAAGAGGCGCTGAAGAAAAACCTGGCCGAGCAACCAATGGTTGAACAAATCGATGTCGGTGGTGTGGCCCTGCTCAGAGCTGCTGCCAAGAACTTTGAGCGTGTAGCAGTTATAAATGAACCGAGCCAATACGACAGTGTCATTGCTGCTATGGACGCTAACAAAGGCGAGATTCCACTAGCCTTCCGCCGCAAATTGGCTTATCAGGCTTTCGCCCGCACAGCTAGCTATGACCAGAGCATCTCCAGCTACCTCGGTGGTCTAGTTCAAGACCATGCAACCGCAGAGACAACCTATGACAGTACAACTAAAGAAGCTGCTGCGCCCAACTTTGCTGACAAACTAACGATCAGCTTGAAGCGCCAAGAAACATTGCGCTACGGTGAAAACCCACACCAAGCAGCAGCTTGGTATCAGCTGGAAAGCCCGATTTCAGTACCAGGCCTAAGCCCAGAGCTTCCTGCATTTCCGCCTTTTGAGCAATTGCAAGGCAAAGAAATGTCTTCCAATAACATCACCGACACTTACGCTCTGGTCAAAATCTTGCGCGAGCTAGTGGCACCAGCAGTGGTTGTGATCAAACACAATAATCCCTGCGGCGTAGCTCAAGCTAAGACCCTGGCTGACGCTTATGAGCTAGCCTACGAATGCGACCCAATGTCAGCATTCGGCGGAGTCTATGGCTTTACCGGCAAAGTTGATGCCGCCCTAGCGGAGCGCATCACCCGCAACTTTGTCGAAATCGTACTTGCTCCTGAATTTGATGATGCTGCTCTTGAAGTATTCAAGAAAAAGAAAAATGTTCGTGTTCTCAAAAGCACAGTTGATACCAAACTGGCCAAACAACGTGACTACAAACTGAAGCATCTATCTGATTATGGCTTCCTCTTAGAAGTGGATCAAGACGCCCCAGTTGAAGCCAGCACCTTCACTTGCGTGACCGAGAAGAAGCCAGACCCAGCTCTGCAAAAAGACATTGCCTTTACCTGGTCAGTAGTTAAACACCTTACATCTAATGCCATCTTTGTAGCAAAAGACGGCCTCTCACTGGGCTTTGGCATCGGCCAAACCAGCCGCATCGCCAGCACAGGAATTGCCCTGCGCCAAGCGGGAGAGAAATCGAAGGGTGCAGTCATGGCCAGCGAAGCTTTCTTGCCAGCCACAGACAATATTGAAGCGGCAGCAGAAGCAGGGATTGCAGTAATCATTCAGCCTGGTGGCAGCATCAAAGACGCCGACGTCATTGCCGCTTGCAACAAAGCTGGAATAGCAATGGTCTTCACCGGTCAACGCTGCTTCAAGCACTAAGTGAAGAGCAAACACTAATTGAAGATCAAACACTAGGTGAAAAGCAAACACTAAGTGAACACACCAAACTAATTAGAGATAGTTGGAGACTGATGAAATGAAAACTGGAAGTAGCAAGAAATATTGTTCAATACTAGCGGCGCTCCTTGCTACTTCCAATTTTTTCATTGCGGCTGCTGAAGCCAAGCACAACAGCGAAAGCTCTAAGACTACAAATAGTACAAATAGTACAAATAGTTCAAACAGTACGCACAGTTCAAAGAGTTCTAAGAGTTTGACCGACGACATTGAAAAACTAGAAAACATAAGCTACATCCCCGGGCAACCTAACGCTAACGATCACGCCCATCTGTTCTCTCTGTACACTCCAAAAGCCAAAGCTGAAAAGAGTTTCCCTCTTATAATCTACGTTCATGGCGGCGGCTGGACCGGCAGACCAACCACTATTCCCCGCTGGGTTCCTGACTTTGTCAGAAAAGGCTATGGCGTAGCAATTGTTTATTATCGCCTGGCCCAAGAAGGCATTTTTTCTTCTCAAATAGAAGACCTCAATACCGCCTTGCGCTACTTCAAAGGCAATGCCGATAAACTACATATTGATGCCAATCACATTGGTCTCTGGGGCCACTCTGCGGGTGGTCATTTAGTAGCTCTTATGGGTGCCTCAGCCAATAGCCCAGCTCTCGATATTGGCGGTGACAAATCAATATCGCGCGACGTACAGGCGGTCTGTGATTTTTCAGGACCAGCTAATTTGTATGACCTAGGCACGAAGAAATATCCCCAAATGGAATGGGACACAGTTAGCCCCACTTCTTCACTATCACTTCTTCTCGGCGGCACCGCTGCCAGTCAAAAGGCTCGCGCTCTAGAAGCTAGCCCAGACACTTATGTCTCGCCTGGAGACCCGCCCTTTTTAGTTATGCACGGCGAAAATGACAAAGTGGTGCCAATCGAACAAAGTGACGACTTAGTGGCAGCCTTGCAAAAAGCTGGAGTGGACACTACTTACATTCGCTTGCCCCATCAAGGTCACGACATTGAACACGGCAAGAACATCGAAACCGCTCGCAAATTCTTCGATAAGCATTTGAAATAAGCAATAGCAAAGATCTACAAACTAGTTTTAAGTCCTAAGGCGAAGACCTAGTTTTCTGCGTTTCCAAAACTGTCCGATTTTTGGCTGAAAATCGGACAGTTTTGGAAATCATTCTCTGAACATGGAGGCAATGCTGCAATCGCTTAGATTGTTGGCTCATTGCGCCGCACATTGTTAATACGATTTGAAGCAATATCTAGTGGAAAAATGAATTCTAAAACCGACGCCCTAAAATGACTTGATTGCGCTCAAGAGTTCTTTGATGCGCGTGAGATCAATTGCAGGTCCATTCCTGTGCAGAAAACTATCTTTTTGCACCCATAGATAAATGTATCTTCCTGTTTTGGAACTTTGAGAGAGGGCACCAAAACCGTTATTGACGGTCGGATCCGGGCCAAGCATATCGGTGTGGCCAATACTGTAACACATGATTTCGTTGGCGAACTTCAGCTGGCCTGACACCTTCGAGGTCAATTGCCCTTTATTGGCGGCAGCCAAGCCTACCTTGAGGGCCGCAACTCTGTCTACATCAGTACTGTCGGCAAAATTTTCGGCTTGCTCTTTCGAAGGGTCACCTGTAGATGAAAACGTATAAAGATTTTGTTGTTCCACATCTGTAATCTGCACTATTGGAAATCCACCTACTTCGTAAGCGGCAGTGTAGGTGAAGCCCTTAGGTAAGGGGTCGGCAAGAGTCATAAAATTAGCAGCGACGGTTTTGATATGAGCAGGACTAGTTACTGACTGAAAAATAAGCACGGCTGTTACAATCAGGGCCACTACACCGAAGACTGCGAAAGCTCCGAAACAGATAATGACTTTAATTATGGTCTTCGACTTATTGCTCTGTTCCAAGATTGAGCCTCACATTTTTGACTTAGACGTGCGTAGGCAAGCCTGGCAAGTTCACTATATCACTGGCCATGGCAGATGTTTTGTCCGTTCCCGAACTGTCAGATTTTTTGAAGAAAAAATGACAGTTTTGGAAATTGCTATAAGAGCTCCGCGCTAATAAAAGCGAGCAATCTTGCCGTCGTCACGCAGTTCCATTACCACCGAGGCTGGCTTCTTCGGCAAGCCTGGCATGGTCATAATTTCGCCTGTGATAGCAACGACAAATCCGGCCCCAGCAGACAAACGCAGTTGTCGAATATTGAGCTTGAAACCTGATGGTGCTCCAAGCAATGTGGGATCATCGCTAAATGAATATTGTGTTTTAGCGACACAGACAGGCAAATTGCCGTAGCCATTTTTATCAAGCCACTTCAGCTCTTTCAAAGCTTCATTGGAATACTCAACACTGGCAGCACCATAAATAGCTGAAGCTACGGTAGCCAACTTCTCTTTGATTGGGGCATCGAGTTTATAGAGTGGGGCAAACTTGCTAGGCTTAGCAGTCTGGGCCATTACCAAATCAGCTAGCTCAAGGGCGCCTTCAGCACCTTTGGCCCAAACATCGGCAGTAATAGCGTCAATTCCCTTGGTTTTGCAGAGTGCCAATAAATGAGCTAACTCTTCTTCGCTATCCCCAGCAAATTTGTTGACGCAAACAATGGCAGGTACACCAAACTTCTGCACATTGGCCACATGACGTTCCAGGTTACAAAGGCCACGTTCAATGGCTGGCAGGTCGTGCTTAGACAAATCAGCTTCGGCAACGCCACCATGCAATTTGAGGGCTTTTACAGTAGCGACCAGCACCACTGCATCTGGTGCCAGCTCAGGGCGTAAATTAGCGACGATGTCACAGAATTTCTCTAAGCCTAAATCAGCTCCGAAGCCAGCCTCAGTCACTACATAATCGCTTGTATAAAGAGCCAGCAAGCCAGACAGAACACTAGAAGTGCCATGGGCAATATTGGCAAATGGCCCACCATGAACAAAAGCTGGAGTGCCATCAAGGGTTTGCACCAGGTTAGGCTTAATGGCATCCTTCAAAATAATGGCCATGGCGGCGGCAGCATCGACTTGTTTAGCTGTCACCGGAGCAGCAGCAGTCGATTTAGCCACGACGATATTACCGAGGCGCTCTCGCAAGTTTGCCATTGAATCAGCCAGACAAAGTGTGGCCATAACTTCAGAGGCTGCAGTAATATCAAAACCAGTCTCGCGCACAATACCATTGGCTTTGCCGCCCAGGCCTTGCACTAGATTACGCAGGCTACGATCGTTCATGTCCATCGCTCTTCTAAAGCTAATGGCGCGCTGGTCGATAGAGAGGGCATTGCCGAAGTGAATGTGGTTATCAATCAAAGCAGCAAGTAGATTATTGGCCGCACCGATGGCATGCAAGTCGCCATTGAAATGCAAATTGATATCATCCATAGGCATAAGCTGCGAATATCCGCCACCGGTGCCTCCACCTTTTTGACCAAAGACCGGCCCCATAGATGGTTCGCGCAAGGCCACAGAGACTTTGAATCCGCCCTTCAGGCCACGACCCTTGCCACGCTTGCGCAGAGCCTGAGCGAGTCCAACTGATGTGGTGGTCTTGCCTTCGCCAGCCTTGGTTGGGGTAATCGCCGACACCAATATCAACTTTCCTCTGACTTTATTCTTGTCAGACAAGATGCGCTCAATAGTCTCATAGGCAATCTTGGCCTTATATTTGCCGTAAGACTCAATATCATCAGCGGCAAAGCCAAGCTCAGCGGCCACCTCGACTATGGGTCTAAGGGTGGCATTGTTGGCTAAATCAATATCTGACGGTTGAGGGCTGCTTGAAGTGGTCGAAGAAGTAGAGGTGGTAGCTGTTTCCAATTTTAAAATTCCAATTGCCTATATAAAAGTAAGAGGCTAACTCCTGATTAATTAACAGGGTTAGCCTCTAAATCATTGCCAAATACTACTACTTATTTATTCGGCTCGCTATTTCTTACTTTGTCTCTAGTTCTTGAGGGGTCTCTAGCTCTTGAGTTTTCGCTATTTCTTTAGTTCGCGCTATTTCTTTAGTTCTCTAACGAGGCGCATGAGATAGAAGGCGAAATTGACGTAATCAAGAACAATGTTGAGGGCGATGTTGGTTGCCTCAGGCCAACTGTTGTCAGTCGACCGGGCTAAGCGGCAGAAGTCTACCAAGAAGAACCCGGTAAAGACCACCAGACCACCCACCGCATAAGCAATGTTGACACCAGCAGCAAAATGGATGAAGAACTGGCTGAGACCAACAAGAATCAAACCAAAGAGAGCAAACATAAGAAAGCGTTGCATCGGTCTAAAATCAACGCCTGAAAAAGCGCCGATAGAACCAACCACAGCCATAGCACCAGCGGTACCAGCGAGGCAGACGGCGACCGTATTGGCACCAATGGTCTCAATATAGCCCTGTAAGCCAAAACCAACTATCACACCAAAGACAGAGTTCCAGATGGCTAACCCAACCATTGAAGAAACCGGTGAATTAACCCTCGGCAAGAAGAATAGACCACCGAAGGTAATAACCAGAGAGGCAATCCAGAGGAACATATTAGGTTCGGTCTTAATGCCGAACATCGAACCTGCCGCTAGAAACATGAAGGAGACAGAAGTGAGCAGGGCGACCTTGCTGACCAATGAACCCTGGGTCAAAGCATGTGCGTCGAAATCTGCTAACCCATTTCCACCACGCTTTGCCGTCTGAGTGGTCTCAGTACTGTTTTTATAGGATTCCGAAAACGGTTTTTTGTCCATTGCTTTCACCTTAAAGGCCCATATCACTAACGATATACCTCTACCAAGCTAGCAGCAACCTGTTGACAATCTCCAGATATTCATTATTCCTTAGCAGAGGGCCAGCCCGAGAAACTGCACAGCCGCTGAATTAAGCTTCTTGGCCAATAAGAGCCTGAAAATACCGCAGTACTCCCACCCGCTCACTCTTGCCGAGCATTAACGCCCCTTCTTCGCTTCTTCTTTGATTTTCTGTTTGGCTAATTCTTTAGCACGCTTCGCCGCTAGTTCAGCAGCTCTCTCAGCGGCTTTCTTAGCCTCCAACTCACGCACACGCTCTTCTTCTTTGAGCTCAAGATAATAGTTGTAATTGCCGTGATAGACCACCAACTGACCATCTCTAATCTCAACAATTTTGGTAGCGATCTGTGAGATGAAATAGCGGTCGTGTGAAATTACCACTACTGTGCCATCGAATTTCTTGAGAGCGTCTTCTAGTGTCTCTTTAGCTGGAATATCGAGGTGGTTGGTAGGTTCGTCTAAGATCAAGAAATTATTGGCACCCAATAGCATCTTGGCCAGGGCCAGGCGGGCTTTTTCACCCCCACTGAGGCTCTCTACTTTCTTAAATACGCTATCTCCGCCGAACAAGAAGCGCCCGAGCAAAGAACGCACTTCTTCAGTCTTCCACAGAGGCACTTCATCTTGAATGGTCGCCAAAATGGTCTTCTCTAAATCGAGTGCTTCGGCCTGGTTCTGCTCAAAGTAAGCAGGGCGAACATTGTGTTCACCAAGTTTCACAGAGCCACCGTCTGGTTTTTCGCGACCAGTTATTAGTCTTAGCAATGTCGACTTACCAGCACCGTTTGGTCCAAGAATAGCGATGCGCTCGCCTCTTTCAATCTGAAGATTGGCGTCTAAAAATAGAATATTGTCGTTGTAGCCATGGGTTAGATCGCGGATGGTAACAACTTCACGACCACTGCGAGCGGCTGCTGGGAAGTGAAACACCAATGTGCGCTCACCATCGTCTGGCTTTTCAATTAGTTCAATCTTGTCGAGTTGTTTTTCTCTACTCTTAGCCTGGGTACTGCGAGTGGCGCTGGCTCTGAATCTATCCACAAAGCGCTGTTGCACTTCCATCTCTTTGACTTGGCGCTCGTAGGCAGCCAATTGAGCGTCACGGTTCTGTTCTTTCTGTAGCAAGTAAGTGGAGTAATTTCCCAGATAGGTAGAAGATTCACCCCGCTCCATCTCAACAATGCTGGTGCAAAGCCGATCGAGGAAGTGACGGTCGTGCGAAATAATGGCCATCGGTGTACTTAGATCGCGCAAGAAGCCCTCGAGCCATTCAATGGTGCGCATATCGATATGGTTGGTAGGTTCGTCGAGCAGCAAGACGTC
>CAJXZK010000067.1 GCA_913063055.1 uncultured bacterium | reverse complement strand
GTGTTCATCTCAAACGCTTGATGGTGGCTCGCGATGCTATTGCCATTGTCGTCAATCCGCAAAACAAGGTAGAGGAAATTGATTTAGCTGACTTGGCAAAAATCTATCTAGGTGAAATTATTACCTGGAAGCAATTGCGGAAAGATTTGGCCGCGGAGCCTATTCGTGCTTTCGGCCGTGAAGCCACCAGCGGCACTTCTGATTACTTCCAAGAGCATGTGCTCGCAGCTAAGCCCTTTGCAGCAGTTGTTAAAGTGATGCCCTCTTCTGAAGCCTTAATTGGTGCGGTAATGGGCAATCGTCTGGCCATTGGCTTCGTCGGCATGGCCCAAGCGGCCAAGGCCACTGATAAAGTGAAAGTTTTGAAGCTGAAGCTCACCGAGCAGTCTCCAGAATCGAAACAGGGTGGTTCCCTGTCGGGTACCGATTATCCACTCTCACGCCCTCTCTATGTCTACTATAATCAGGCAAACGAAGAGCGAGTTGGCAAATTTGTCAGCTTCTGTCTTAGTGATGATGGCCAGAAAAGCGTTAAGGCGATGGGCTTTATGTCAGCTCACTAAGCAGTTTTGAGGTGGCAATTTGGATTTTTTGCAGGCCCTGAGAGAAAAAGTATTGATCTTCGATGGCGCCATGGGCACCTCAGTTCATACTTATGACCTCACTCTCGATGACTATGAAAATTGCGAGAACTGCCCTGAAATATTGGTTGCCAGCCGTCCTGATGTAATTTCAGAGATTCACGAATCGTTCTTTAAAGTTGGCTGCGATGTAGTTGAAACCTGCACCTTCGGTGGGTCTAGCATAGTTTTAGCCGAATTCGGCTTGGCTGAACGCACCTATGAATTAAACAAGAGAGCGGCCAGCTTAGCTAAAGAAGTGGCGCGGGCTTATAGTGCAAGCAAACCAAGATTCGTTTCTGGCTCGATTGGTCCAACCACTAAAATTCCTTCACTGGGGCATATCACTTTTGAGCAAATGCGCGCTTCTTATTTTGAGCAGGTGCGTGGACTGGTCGATGGTGGCGTTGATGTTTTGCAGTTTGAAACTGGTCAAGACTTGCTTCAGGCCAAAGCCGCTGTCATTGCTATAGAAGACTATTTGCGTCAAATTGGGCGACGTGTTCCTATTATCACTCAGGTGACTTTAGAGGCACCACCGCTTGGCACCATGCTGGTTGGTACCGATATATCAGCGGCCCTGACAACTTTGATGAGCTATCCAGTCGATGTAATTGGCATCAACTGTGCTACGGGCCCTCGTGAGATGATTGATCCGGTCCAGTATCTTTGCCAGAATGCACCTCGGGCAGTATCGGTGTTGCCGAATGCCGGATTACCGGAGAATGTTAACGGTGAAACTGTCTACAAGCTAACTCCTGAGCAGCTGGCTGATTCCTTGTACAGTTTTGTCCATGAGCAGGGCGTCAACATCGTTGGTGGCTGCTGCGGGACCACACCGGCACACCTGGCTGCTGTGGTCGACAAAATTGGTGAGGTTGCACCAAAGAAGCGCGAGGCCGTTTTTGTTCCTTCGGCTGCCAGTATTTATACCTCTGTCGCTTTTGATCTCGATCAGCCTCCCTTGATTGTTGGTGAACGCACCAATACTAATGGCAGCAAGAAATTCAAAGATCTTTTGCAAGCAGAGCAGATTGACGGCATGGTCGCCATGGCTCGGGAACAAGAGCGCGAGGGTGCGCACATTCTCGATGTCTGTACCGCTTATGTCGGTCGCGATGAAGTGGCCGATATGTCGAAGTTTATAAAGCGTCTCAATACCGAATTGCAAATTCCGATCATGATCGATAGCACTGAATATGCGGTGCTTGAGGCTTCATTGGCCCTAGTCGCCGGTAAACCGATAGTTAATTCTATTAATTTAGAAGATGGCGAAGCTAAGATGCTAGAGAAGGTGGCGCTGATAAAACGTTATGGTGCGGCTGCTGTTGCGCTTACCATCGACGAAGCGGGTATGGCAAAGAGCGCCGACAAAAAGCTTGAAATTGCTAAACGTATTTATGACTTAGCCTGTGGTCAGGGTTTGGCCCCCCATGACCTGATATTTGATGCCCTTACTTTTACTCTTTCTACGGGTAATGAGGACGATCGCCGCTTGGGTCTAGAAACCCTTGAAGGTATAAGGCTGATCAAAGAAAATTTGCCTGGCGTGAAGACCATTTTAGGCGTCAGTAATATTAGCTTTGGCATGGATCCACGCATCCGCCGTATTTTGAATTCGGTATTTTTGCACCATGCTGTTCAGTATGGTCTCGATATGGCCATCGTCAACGCCCAGAAGATTTTGCCTCTTTATAAAATCGATGAGGTAGAGCGTGAATTCCATAATAAACTTATTTTTGATCAGCGCCAGGCTGATTATGATCCGCTCTTCGCCTTGCTCGACTTCTACAAAGACAAAGGCAAGGGCGGTGCCACAGCAAAGGTTGAGCGCAAAGCTGATGCCACTATTGAAGAGATTCTAAAACAGCGCATCATTGATGGCGATCGCGTCGCTCTCGAAGTTGACTTGGCAAAGGCCATGGAACGCTATAAGCCGCTAGAAATTATCAATACAATTTTGCTTGATGGTATGAAGGTTGTTGGTGATCTATTTGGTTCCGGCAAAATGCAACTGCCTTTTGTTCTGCAGTCGGCCGAGACTATGAAAGCTGCTGTTGCCTATTTAGAGCCTTTTATGGATAAGGTCGAGGGCTCTACCCGCGGTACCATGGTTCTGGCCACAGTAAAAGGTGATGTTCACGATATTGGCAAAAATTTGGTAGACATTATTTTGACAAATAATGGTTATCGCGTCATTAACCTTGGCATTAAGCAACCCATCGAAAATATCATTTCGGCCGCTGAACAGAACAAGGCTGACTGCATTGGCATGAGTGGCTTGCTCGTCAAGTCTACGGTGATCATGAAGGAGAATCTCGCTATCCTTAATCAGCGTGGCATTAGCGTGCCAGTAATCTTGGGCGGTGCGGCCTTAACGAGACGATATGTTGAAGAAGACTGTCGCAAAGTCTATAAGGGAACGCTCTACTACGGACAGGATGCCTTTGATGATTTGAAGATTATGGAAGTGATAGCTACTGGCGATCACTCTCTCTTGCCTCAACCACCTGCTGTGGAATGTGAAGACCTCGACGAAGATGATGACATTGAAGAAATAAGATTTGGCAAAGAGAGCATTGTCGATGAGCCGGTTGGCCTTTCTTCTGGCCTTGCTTTTGCTCGTTCAAATGTAGTTGCTGAAGCACCAGTGCTGCCACCATTCTGGGGCTCAAAGGCAGTTCGCGACTTCGATTTGAGTGAAGTCTTTTCATACTTGAATGAAAATGCTTTGATCCGTGGGCAGTTCCGCGTGCGGCAAGGGGATACTTCAGACGCGCAGTATCAGGCTATGGTGGCAGAGAAAATCACACCGATGTTGCTTGACTTGAAACAGCGCTGTATCGAGCAAAAGTTGCTTGAGCCCAAGGCTGTCTATGGTTATTTCCCTTGCCGTTCGGCTGCTAATCAGCTGATTGTTTACAAGCCACCAGGCCTAGAGAGTGGTAGATACTTTGTGCCAGCCACAAGTTTCGCTGAGCTTGAAAATCTTGAAGAATGGTTGCGCTTTGATTTTCCTCGTCAGCAGTTTGGTCGCCATTTTTGCATCTCCGATTTCTTCTCTGACAGCAGTACCGGATACGATGTCTTACCAGCTCAGATCGTCACCATGGGTGAGTGCGCCACCGAGCAGGCCCAGGCCCTATTTGCTGCAAATCAGTACTCTGAATATCTGTATTTTCATGGCCTGGCGGTAGAATCGGCTGAGGCCTTAGCTGAGCTGGTGCATAAGAGAGTGCGAGCCGAATTGGGCTTCGCTCATCTTGATGCCAGTGACCGGCGAAAATTCTTTCAGCAGGGTTATCGTGGCACTCGCTATAGCTTTGGCTATCCCGCTTGTCCCAACCTTGAAGACCAAACACATCTGTTTACATTGCTCAAGCCGGAGCGTATTGAAGTTAGTCTCTCAGAAGAGTATCAGCTAGTACCAGAACAGAGCACCTCGGCCATTGTTGTGGTGCATCCCGATGCCAAGTATTTCAATATTGAGCGCAAAAATAGCTAGCATCTCAGATTTAGTTATGCGGTTTATACGTGTCTGGCGTTAGTTTTTCACGGATTCGCCACTAATTTGCCACAAATGGCGACCTATTATGACCCCATGCGAACCGAACGAACCTGCTGTCATTTTGCAGCAACAGGAGTCACCGTGATTTATCCTCAATTTTCCAACAATCTCTCCCTATCTGGTTTTACTCTGGCAATTGCACTCGTCTTCGGTGTAGCATCGCTTGGAGGCACTGTCAGTGCTCCGGCTGCTTGTGCCGAAACCGGCGTTAGTTCTGGAACAGCAATCGCCTATGTTCTGCCTGGATCTAGTGCTGTTGGGCAATTAGAGCGCCTGCGCGCCCAGGCACAACAGGCTTATCAAGCCACCCAATTTGATCAGTCATTGCCTATCTATCAGCGTATTTCAGCTTCTGGCAATGCCACTGCCAACGACCTATATTGGCTGGGCGAAAGTTATTTTCAGATCGGTCAATTCGCAAGTGCTGCTCAAGCTTTTGAAGACTCTTTGAAGTTAGACGGTAGCAACGATTTACTGAAAGTTCGTGTGGCCGAGTCTTATTTTTCCTCAAACCAAATGCTTCAGGCCCGTGCCGCCTGTGAGCGTGGTATCAACACCTCGAGTGATCAGCGTGTTCGTCAACAGCTGGCTATCTTGCTCAAGGTCTGCCAAAAGCCCTTGCCTGAGATGCAAAAAGGCAAGTTCTCTTCGGCTCAAGGCCACACGGAGCGCTAAGATGTTGTTGAAATCAAGAAGAAGTATTTTGAAGAGATCTGGTCGTGCTGCCATGCTGGCTGAACTGCCTATGATTTTGTGGGCGGTTCTAATGGTTATTGCCTTTCCTCTAATAGATCTTGCCACAGTCTTTCTTCGCATAAGTTTTTTGTATGCTGGTATTCACTACGCTAGCATCTCTGCCGCTCGCGCCAACTCTTTCTCCATTCCGGTTGACGGTAAGCCTTCTGCTAAAGCAGAAACCGCCAGTAAAATCAATCAAGTGAAAAACAGTTTCTCTGGTCTAGCTGTAGACAATATCAACACCGCTATATTGATTACAAAGAATGATACTCTGGCAATTACTTCCCAGTCGGTACCGTTGACTACGCCGGCTGATCAGAGTGTTAATAGCTACCAGATTGAAGTTTCAGCTGATTGCTCGGCCGAACCTTTGATACCAATACCAATACCATTTAAAGTTGATGGGCTTAATGCTCCCATAAAACTGCATCTTTCGGCCAAGCAGTACTGTGAAAATCCCCAAGGCCTAACCATTTAAGAGTCTCCTTATGAATAATGTTTTTTCAAAGCCGAGAAAGTCGTGGCGACGCAGCAAGCGTGGCCAGAGCTTACTAATGTTAATGATGCTCATCTTACTAGTGATTGTTCCCCTTCTATCCATTATTACTTTTGAGGTGGCTCGTCTCTACCTGGCTAAGCAGGAGCTTCAGAGTGCCAGTGATGCTGCTGTTTTAGCAGGGACTGCTACCTTGGCTAGCTCAGATAATGTCGATCCGCTGCAGGCGCACAAAGACGCTATCGAAGCGGCCATTAAGATTTTTAAGGCCAACACTGTGCTTGGTCAGGCTCTCAGTCGCACAACCCAGGTCGTCTCTCTTAGTAATTTGAGCGCTGACCTAGACGAAGCTCGAGTGTTTTTTGAGTTCATCAACCCGGTCACTGGCGCTGTTGAGCCAATGAGCAGCCCTAACGGTAAGGTGGTGCGCGTCAGTAGTAGTACCACTCGCACCTTAGCCTTTGCTAAGTATGTTGGTATCAATACTCTTAATGTCAATGCTGTCTCGACCGGTGCAGTACCCAAGCTTGATATGGTAATTTGCTTCGATGTCTCTGGCTCGATGGACGACCAGACACCGGTTACTTTTGTAAAAAGAAAATGGGACGCCACTCTTGGTGGTGGCAAGAATGTTTACAGTCTTGTCACTGGTGCCAACGGTCTGATGCGGGGCAGAATCTTTGATATCCTTAAGCCAGCGGCCACTGGCTCTAGTTTGAATGCTTGCTATCCCCAGATTCTCACCGAAGCCTTTTGGGAGGCTAAGTGCTACTCTTCCGAGTACTTAGCCCAATACTACGGCGTACCAGGCTTGCGTTCGGGTGGGATCTACCCCGAAGCCGGTAAAGCACCTGGCAATTTCCCACCGGGTACAGCCCCAACTTTTGATGGCATGAAAGTGTTCACTGATGTGGTTGTAAACATTGATGGACAGACTACTTTTGCTGGCGCCAGTTATGGCGGATTTGCCTTTCCTGATATTGCTACATTGACTGAAGCTGCTCGGGGCAATCTGGAGTCGGACAGTGTTTACCGAAGCAGTAAAGCGAATACGGCAGTCTTTGTCAGCCCCCGTGCCGGCTATCAAAAGGCTTATTTTGAAGCTGCAGCAAAGCAGCTCAAGCCCATGAAGGAGGCGCAAACTGCCCTTAACACCATGACTCAAATTCTTAATACTGATGCCGATGTGCACTTTGGTTTTGTTGCCTTTGATTCTAGCGTTGGCAGCGATGCTAATAGCACCGAAACCTGGTATGACCTCGATGATTACGCTCCCTATGGCGCCAAGAAAGGCTATCCCATTCCTCATGTGCTAATCGATGCTACTGCTGGTAAGACAGCCTACGCTGAGGTCAACAAAGCCATTGATAGTTGCGTGCCCATGGGGGCTACCAACATCGGGGGAGCTGTGCACTCTGCAGTAGAAGACCTCAAAAGCCATTCGCGTCTGGGCAGTACGCGTGCAATTGTTCTCTTTACCGATGGTGAACCAACGGTTCCCAGTGGTCCACTTAGTTCTGATCCTAAAGCTAATGCTCGTATGGCCGCGGTCGAAGCGCGCGATGCTGGTGTCGCCCTTTACACCATTGGTTTGGCGCAAAATCCAACAATCATTCCTGATCAAACTGATATTTTGAACGACAAGAATAGCGATCCGACCACTGGTGGGATGGCTGCTATTGCCGGGCATGGCGGCACTTTTAATCTGGTGACTGACAGTTCGGAGCTGCGGCAGACATTCGCCAAGATTGCTCGTCGTTTGGTCAAATTGGTTTCTAACTAGACTGGCAAATTTTATTAAAGGAATAGAGAGATGGTAAGTATAGTAAGAAAAAACGTGAGACAAAGAAGAGCCAATGGGTCTTTGGCTGTTGAATTTGTCTGTGGCTGTTTTCTTGCTTCGGTGTTTGTTGCCCTCGGTTTGCATTTGGGCATCGCTATTTTCGGCGCATATGCTAACGATCGAGCTTGCCGCGACGCCTGCCGTAATGCCGCTCAAGGGCAAGATCTGACAGAGGCGACTAAACTTGCCAATGTGATTTTGAAGAGCTATCAGGCATCTGGGTTTCTTTCTGCTCCCAAGATGTCTGCGCCGATTGTTTATCAAGATTTTGCTGGTCATGCGCCAGCGCAGACTTCGCCCTACGTACAAGTCAGTACTTCTACCGATGTATTGATGCCATTGGGCACCCTCAGCTTTTTCAATGCCGGCACCCTGCAAGACAGCAAGCTTTCGTTTGTTAAGACCTATACCTTTCCTATTGTGAGAGTGAAATAGAAGGCGAAACAGAGCTAGAAATAGAAATCGCACTTTCACGTGTTTGACACGTAGTCGGCCGTATATTGGATTTACTGGTTCGACTTACTAACTTTTGATTTTGCACCTTCCTTACTAATGGAAAATTTCTATGGCAAATACTCGCAGTTCGAAAGAGCGTTCTGTATTGGAAAAGAGTCGCAATATTGTGGATCTGGAAGGCGCTATTGGCCAACTGGATGATGCTCAATATTTCCTACAGTCATTGATGATTGGCTTAGCGGCCGCTCTGATTTTGAGCATTTTATTCTTTGTGCCGATCGCCCTGGCTTTTCCGCTGGCGCTTGTCACTGGCCATTCATCCACACCAGCTGATTTGCATTTGATTAGCTCCTGGGTTGTTTCAAGTGTGATTTGCGGTTCCATTGCCTCTGGGGTGCTCGTGTGTTTTCTCAGTTTTGTACATGCCTGGCAAGTTGGACAATTTGGTAAGCCTTACGAGCGCCGTTCGATACAGCTGCCGCAGAATTTTAATCAGGCCTGCGAACTAGTTGGTTTTGCCCTGGCAGAACTGGACGCCTATGACATTCTTGTGGCCGACACTGCCGCTGGGCATTTGTTACTTGAGTTGCAACAGACAAGCTCAGCAACTAACTATTTGACTGTTAATCTTTGCACCTTAACCAATGGTGGTACTTTGGTGAATATCACAGCTGCTCCGGCATTAATGGGGCGAGCCAAGCTCTTCAGTGCTTTTTACTGCGACCGCGGCGTTAATGCTGATAATGTTGACTGTCTCATTGCTTTTCTCAAGCCCTTTGCCCGCTTAGAAGACCTCAATCTTAAGCCTAAAGTAGTTAAGCCAAAAATTGGCTATGACCCACAGGTACGGGATCGCTACGCTCCTCCTAGCAGCCTTGGCGGACAGAGAGTCTCATATTGAATACTGCAATTTTGTAGAGAGGGTTATAATCCCTCTCTATGTTGATTATTCGCAAGGCCCGTGAAGTAAAAGAAAATAGTGAAGGCGAGGAAGGGGAAGCCTCGGACATCAGAGGGATTCTTGATGTGCACTATGCTGCGGTTCACGGCGAGCCCATTGACTATTATGACGAAGATGTTTTAGACGACTGGTCTCCTCTAGTTACCGATGAGCGCATTGCTAATTTCGCTCAAAGACCACAGCGCGAAGAAGAAGTGGTTCGGGTGGCAGAAATGGATAACGCCGTGGTTGGTTTCGGCATTCTAGTGCCCCGTTTGAGCGAAATTCGCGCCTGTTATGTTCTTCCTCGTCTGGCTCGGCAGGGAATTGGTGTGGCTCTGCTCAGTGAATTGGAGCGTTTGGCCGGTCAGGCAGGTCTCGATTGGCTCAATCTTAATGCTGCTTTGAATGCCGAGCCCTTTTACCTGGCTAATGGTTATGTGGCTGATGGGCTAGGAAAGCAGCTCTTGCCCGGTGGGCGAGAAATGAGCTGTGTGCGCATGTACAAGTTTTTGGTTAGTGAAAGTTCTAAGTGGAGTCGAGGGATTGTGCCCTAAATATGTTGTCATGAAGAAGTCGCCACATTTTTGCTCTGAAATTTTGATTTAAACCAGGCACAGGCGTAGAATATGCCCGTTGTCATTAAAGCAGCCGTTCGATTTGTAGAAGGCTGTTAAAAACGTGGGAGTAAAAAAAATGGCTCAAGATCTGGAGACAGCTCAGGCAAAATCCAGGGAGGTACTGGAGCTTATCGGAAAGAAAAAGCTCACCCAAGAGGAGCGCGATAAAGTCATTGCCGATTCTGTTCGCTATTGGACAGATCACGTCAATGCTGGCTTCTTGAAGTATCGAAAATCAGTCAGCACAGACTATACAGCTGTAGAGTGGGAAGACAATGGTGCAGTTTTCCGCGATATCAACGGCAAAGAATTCATAGATATGTTGGGTGGTTATGGCGTTTATAACGTCGGTCACCGTCACCCAAGAGTGTTAAAGGCTGTTACTGAACAGTTGGAGCGCCAAGCAATTCACTCGCAAGAGTTAATTGATCCCCTGAGAACATATTTGGCTTATTTGGTTTCGTTGATTACTCCAGGTGATCTCAACTATTCATTCTTCTCCAATTCAGGCACTGAATCTGTAGAAGGTTGTATGAAAATGGCTATGTTGGCCACAGGACGCAAGCACTTTGTGGGAACAGTGGGCGCTTTTCACGGCAAAACTCTTGGTTCTTTAGGTGGCACTTCTAAAGCCATGTTCCGCGAACCTTTCATGCCTTTGTTGAACTGGAGCCATATTCCTTTTGGCGATATCAAAGCCTTAGAGACAACTCTTAGTTGTGCTGATTTTAGTGGCGATAGAGTGGCCGCTTTCGTCGTCGAGCCAATTCAGGGGGAAGGCGGTATCAACGTTGCCCCACCTGGATACCTCGCTAGCGCTCGCGAACTATGCGACAAATATGGCGCCATGCTTGTCTTCGATGAAGTGCAAAGTGGCATGGGACGCACAGGTAAAATGTTCTACTGCGATTATGAAGGCGTCGTGCCCGACTTAATGGCATTGGGCAAGGCCTTTGGTGGCGGCGTTATGCCTATTGGGGCTGTTGTCGGCAACGAAAAAGCATGGGCTAAATATGTCGAGAATCCTTTCTTGCATACCACTACTTTCGGTGGCAACCCGCTGGCTTGCGCTGCAGCAATTGCGACAATATCAATTTTGTTAGACGAAGATTTGCCCAAGCAAGCTAAAGCGAAGGGCGATTACATAATTGAGAAAGTAACCCAGCTGGCTAAGCAATTCCCCGATGTACTCTCTAAAATTCGTGGTGTGGGCTTAATGCTGGGGATGGAATTCACTGGCAACGACACTGGTTATGCAGTGGCCAAGGAACTTTTCAGCCGCAATATTCTCATCTCAGGTACCTATATCAATTCAAGGGTGTTAAGAGTTGAGCCGCCACTGGTGATTTCATATGAGCAGATCGATATGTTCATCAAGGCTTTAGAAGAGTCTTTGGCGGCCGTATCAAAACTGGCACCAGCTCTAAAGTAGACCAGGGCAAGTCTAGGGCTGATATTAGTCTGTAGCTAGAAAGAAGTAGTTTCTCTGGAAACTACTTCTTTCTATTTGGGCTATTTACGATTCCTCTGACTGAGATCAACCAACACTTCCTTGCACTGGACTTAGGCCCTTCTGCGGCTCCGGCGTAGTTAAAAGATGCTCGCCTTTGGTACACCAAAGCTTTCCATCCAGATCGCTTCCCTAAGAACTCAACAGATAAAAAAAGCCGAAGAAAAGCAAAAGGAAATAAACCTGGGCTTCGAGCGGATCACAAACGGGTTTGCTAAGGGCGGTATAGAGGGAGCGGCTGTTTCGATAATTTCTGGAATTTGTTTGACAGTATTCTTTATAAGAAACTGAGAAGGCCGTTGATCCGCACTCTGGACAATTGCTTTTGGAATCTCCATATAGCAAAAAGACAGTAGCCAAAATACGTGTGCGTTGGTTATTCGTTGTACCCCGTTGATCTCAAAAGAGCTTCCCCCTGCTTTTTTTTGGGGACTTGTTGAAAACGGCTCAACTACAAGGGTCAGGTAATAAAACCTCAGCTCAAAATGACTGGTACGATGTTGTCTGTAGAAAGATCAATGTTTGCTGTGCTGATCAACCAACTGTGAGGTCGTTGCCAGCGGCTCGAAGTACTCTACTGTGTATGTCCTTTTGAACTTGCGCATACGTAATAGGTATCTGCACCATGGGTAAGTGCGGTAACGCAGCAGGTGTAATATTACTCTGGTCGTGCGATACACCGGTCTGACAAATAAGAGGCTAAATGCCAGAGCCCAGGCGTAGTACCACGACTGGTGTTGTCCCGCAGTAAAGATAAAAGCAAGCGGCAGCATTAGTTGATAGTACTCAAAGAGTACAAATCGGTGATTCGGCGCTGGTGAGATGACTATGGAGTTGGTCATAAAATAGCGATAGTGTAATAGCTCGATAACTGCATGAGTACCGAGCAGCCACAGCGCCAGGGAGCTATTAGAAGCATAAAGCAAGCAGGCAAGAGCCGATAATTCCAACGGAAAGATCACCTTGCATCCAATAAATAGCACCCTGTCGGAATTATCCGAAGTGGCTACAGTACTCACTCCTGCTGCAATATCGGCTTCTCTATCGCCAAGTAAATGCCACAGGATACCTCGTGCCCCCAGACAAAATGCAATCGTACTCAAGGATAGCAATAACGGCCAGGATCTGTTCCAAGCGCAGTAATCGGTCATCAACGCAAATGCCAGCAGGATCGGCAAAAGATGCTCGCCTATGGTAATTGTAATTGGTGCTAACCACCCACGCTCCTTAAACCGCAGAGGTTTGACAGAGTAAAAAGCAAAGCATCCCACTGTCGCCAGATAGCAGGTCAATGACGCTGTCTTGTCGAGCAACAAAAAGGCATTTAGGGCCACCAGTGCGATGCTAAGTGTGAGGATGGCAATTCTATTGCGGTGAGAAACATGACTGATCACCTTATCCTTTTGGGCATCCTGGTCCTGTTTGAAATCAGTAAAGTCGTTGATTACACTGGCAAATACTCCAGCCGTAAAGCCGCACGATAAGAGCATGCCGACCGGGGCTAAGAGCGCTGATGGAGCTATAGCGCCATTATATGCCGCAGCAAATAGGGCGCACACTGGCAGCGGCAATTTGAAATCCCACCATTCATTGATGCGCACAAGCTTTGGAGAGATTGCTAAATAGCGATGCAGCCGTCTCTTGATGCTGATATGTTTGCTACTAGAGCTGTTTGTGTTACTTTCTTTCTCTTGACTCAGAGTGCTCATTTCAGCTTTTCTCCGCCAAAATCATGATGCCCTCTGCGACTGGATAGTCAAACGCTTCACCGTCGCGCCAGGTAAAGCCGACAGCTTTTTCGAAGCCGATTTGCTGCGAGAGGTCTTGCGAGCTGGCATAAGGACCAATAGTGACCTCCAGGATTCTAAATCCTGCGGACCTCAACAGATATTTCAACTCAGTCAAATAGTGCAGTTGATAGTGATATTCCTGGTAAGAGTGTTGAGCAAATTGCTTTTGCTTGGCCTGCTTTACCTTGTCATGGCGCCAATCTATAAGGATAAAATCTTTGATGTATATGCAGCCACCTGGTTTTAAAACAGCATAGGCGGCTGATAATGCGCGGCTAAAGTCATTTGAGTGACAAAGAGCCTCAAGAAAGAGCACCCGGTCAAAAGAATCCGGAGGAAACTGATCAGGCAGGCAATGAAAGTCGCCTCTGCTCACCCTGATCTTGCCTTGCATATTGTTCTCAGCAATTTTCCTTTGCGCAATCTCCACTTGCAACTGAGAGATTGTGATGCATTCGAAAGACAGCTCCAGTTTGCTAGCAAAGTAGATTGCAGGTCCGCACACGCCGCAGCCTGCATCTAGTATCTTCATTCCGTTTGTCAGTCTCATTCTCTGCATTTCGTCATGCATCATTTGATTAAAATCAAAAGGGCGGTACGACTGCAAGACGTCGCCATAGCATCTGATATAGGTGTCGGTATAGCGGTCATAGTGGTCTTCTACTTGTTCCACGCTATGCAGTCGTGCGGCGCGATCCCTCTCTGCTTGGATGTCTGTAGCATTGGCTATGCCGCAGTGCGACAATACTGCATCTGTGTACTGAGACATCTTGTATTTGCTGGTTACGACCTCTCGACCTCTGAGTCCATCGCGCTGGAGTTTTCCTCTATCGCGATAATATGACATGATGGCAGTGGTCATCTGATGAATGCTGCCATAGTCGACGAGGGTGCCGCCGCCGTGACCCAATACTTCTTGAGCTCCGCCATTGTTTTTAAATGCTACTACGGGCAGTGTTGCTGCCATCGCCATATGTAAGACGCAAGGCATAGGATCTTGTCTGGATGGGAGCAAAAATAGATCCGCTCCTGCAAAGTACTTTTGTAATTGAGTCTGGTGACCTGCCAGATGTACATGATCATTCAGTCCAGCCCTCCGCAAGTCCACCTCTGCCCAGAACATTGGCCCCGAGCCAGGTGCGTGCTCATCTCCCACCCAGATAAAGTGGATGTCTCTTTCTGGATTGACATTGGGGAGTGTATCGATTGCCACATTGATAAAAGTATCAATTCCTTTGCGGAGCTCCACTGTGCCGCAAGCCAGAACTACAAAAGCATCTTCCGCGATGCCCAGAGTTTCTAAAAGGAATTTTTTGCCGTCTGCTTTATCCAGATATAGGTAGCTTTCATCAATTAGACCCTGCGAGAGCACGAAGGCATTTCCTAAAACTCCAGCATCTTGAGCTATGGCTTGACTGCTAAAAATCATCTGGTGACGAGCGCTTTTGAGGGCCGCCCTGATTTGAGGACTGTAGCTGCTCACAAACTCATGGATAAGCGTAACTACTTTGTAACCGCGGCAGGCAAAGACATCAATCAATTGATGATTTTCTGCAGAGTTTACAAGTATAGGCACGCATTGATTAAGCTGTCGGGCTGCTTCCAGAGAGTCAAGCTTATTGATCAGTCCCATGGCCGGATCTCTAAGTCCGGCAAGATTGATTGTATCGGCAGATTCTTCAAAGCACGGTAGTAGCT
Source organism: uncultured bacterium (assembly GCA_913063055.1). Classification (GTDB taxonomy): domain Bacteria; phylum Cyanobacteriota; class Vampirovibrionia; order Obscuribacterales; family Obscuribacteraceae. The sequence continues at coordinate 10,340 of CAJXZK010000067.1, read as the reverse complement.
CTCCCTCTGCCAGTAATACGATCAAAACTTTTAAGTCAAGCTGCGACAGCTGCTGCAACAGTGATAAACCGAGTGATGGTGCGCCGGTGCGACTACATGAGTGCACGCAGAGGACGAGATCGTAAGGCTCTGTGCAAAGCAGTGCGTTGTTTTGACTAGGCTGTTTGAGCGCGGCAATTGCTCGCTGGGGTGTATATCCAGCCACTGACATTGCGCCTCTCGCAAACGGGATCGATTCATGATCTGCAACCAGACCAATTTGCAGAAAGTGCAGGAGCGGATCGATATCAGAGTCTACCTGGTCCGGATAATTGACTAGGTACCTTTCGGGATCAAAAAAATTACTGGTTGCCAGACGTAACTTGGAGCCTAGAATTATGTAGTGTAAGAGTGGATTTATCTTGATTGTTAAATCCTTTCTCCTGGCGTTGGATATGTAAAAGAAACAATCAAAAAATGGGTTGGGGTTGAAACCTAGCTTCCAACCGTCCATGACGAAATGGCCGATGCAATCAGAGGTACTGATGGAATGTCTGTCTAATTGCTCTCTGTAAAAGTGCTCATCAAAAAGTCCGCTCTCATAAACGAGCTTAATAGCCTCGTCTCTGAGACCAATTTCAACACTATAGGCGCGCGCAAAAATGTGGCTGATCACTCTATAGGCCGATTTGAGAAAGCTATTGAGTTGTCTTAAGCCAACGGTTATGCCCCATGACCGCGAGTTGGCAAAAGTTCTTGATCGCCTCGCTAAAAGCCGTCCTCTCAGTTCGCTGTATGTCAGGCGGTCTTGTAGTTCAGCAATCGCTATTGCGTCTCCTAATTCAGCCGTAGTAAATGAAGTGGCTGATTTTCCTGACTTCTGCATGTCTGCTCTGGATGGGGGACGGCAAGGTTATAGCTGCCATGCTCACAAGACTTTGAAAGATTAGATGAGCTACGTCTCAGCCCGAAATCTCATTTGCCACTAACAGTTACTTATAGGGTTTACAGATTTTACTTGAAAGGCTATGGATCAAACTTAGAGGAGACTTAGATACCCTGCTAGTGGGCCTTCAGCAACTTCTAATGTCAATATCACAAGTTCTATTAAGCAATTATCAGAAGTTGTTTTCAGCAGATTGTCAAAAGCTCGTCAGCAAGCGTTTGTTTCTTCAGCAATTTCCATACACAGGTCACTTGTTTCTCTTTTGGAACAAAGGTGGTGATTTCATCAAAGTTCTGTGGTTTGATCGCGACGACTTTGCCATCTTGGTCAAGCTCCACCAAGCATCTATGAAAGTGCTGCAAATAACGCTGACTCCAATCAACCCGCAGATAACGGCGGTGCCACTGCTGTAGAAAAGACCTCTCGCCTGAAGTAAAGGCGAAACGGCCACTGACTCAAGATTTGGCTTAGTTTAAGTAGCTCTTGTGGCCGATGATTCAAGCGCACTAGCGTCTAGCATTTAGGGTTTTCTTGAATTTATCGTGCGTGCGATGTGGATGCCTTTCTTTTTACAGCAAGCCGTCCAACTGAATATTGAAAGAGCGCTCTTGGGCTATCGAATTTTGTATGCGCTTAAGTTGGTTTTTCGCTTCGTAACCAACATAGGGGTCTTGATCCTCTTGTAGCATTTCCAAAATTTGGGTTGGGCAGTTACTGTTGTCGATTACTCTTAATTTCACTTGCGCCTGGCTGTCTTTTGCCAAAATGGCAAAGGCTTCTGCTGGTGTATTAATGTTTTCTGCCACCGCTGCTCGAATCTCGATGCTCTCATTTTGAGCCAGTTCAGTCAGTTTTGTCGGTGGAGTGCTGAGGCGGGTGGCAATCATTTTCAGGAATGCAATCTTGTCTTGGGGGGAGGCGTTTTCTGGTGGGCTGTCAAAGGCTGAGTGCGGTCTCAGTTCTTTGGCTATGTCTCTGGGCCCATTGGGATTAGAAACACTAGGGTTGAATTTGAGATCTTTGACGGTGTCTTTTTGCTGCTTGTACGCCTTTTGGGCGCCATCGGTATTGAGAGATTGCCACTCACTGTCAGCCTTGCTGCCATCATTGATGCCGTCGGGAACGACTGCGTCTAGGCTGGTGTAGGAGGCAACGAGATGATTAGAGGTGGTATTGAAGCGGTTGTTAGAGAGTAAACTGTGGCTCTTGCGTTCGGCTTCGACCACATCACCTCTGGCACATAAGGCTGACTGCGCTTCTGATGCGGTCAGTTTGCTGGCGTCTCTCGTGAGATTCCTTAATACGTCCGAGGGAGTATTGGGGTTGGTTGCTACTGAAAGACGCACAGTATTGTCGACATCGTTCGCTAATTTGCGTAGCGTTTCTGGCGGTGTTTGCTGGTTGGCGGCTACGGAGGCGCGAACTTCAGGTGAGACTAGGGAGGACAACCAGGCTAGAGTCGACGGTGAGGTTGAGACATTCTCGGCTGCTCGCTTGAACGATTCTTCAGTGGGAGAAGAATCGCTTCCTATAAGGGTATCGTCAGGGGTGCATTGCCATTGAGCTGCCAGAAGAGTTGGTTCTTCTTCGGAACAGCCGCTGTAAAGGCGTGTCTGGCCCTCTGATTTGCTGCTTTCAGAGAAGTCGAATTCTTTGCTGCGTTTGTTCTCGTTTTTTTTCAGCTTAGCTTTTGCTGCCTGATTCTTATCAACTTCGGCTTTGATGGCATCGACATGGTGCCATGATGAATCTAGCTGAGACCGGGCAAAGCTAGGGTCAACAAGACTGCTGGCGTCACGAGTTAAGCTCGATGGAGGCAGAGCTACTACTTCGGGTTGACCAGCCGATAAGAAGCGGGTTGATAGAGTATCTTTACCCTTGTGAAGTAAATTGTGAATGCTCTCGGCGGGCTCTACTTTAGCTTCGGTGTTAGCTGTGTCTTTACTCTCTGGCTGTGTTTCGCTTTTGGCCTCAACAGCGCTGCTAGCTGGGTTTGATGCCTGGCGAGCGAGGGCTTTCTGCGCCTCGATATTTTTCTCTCGTTCGGCTTCTTCGACTATGTTTTTCAACAGTCGAATTATCCTATCTTTAAAGGATCCCATCCAACACTAACCCCACTTGCATCATCAATCTTCAGCTGTGACTACCGCCGACTCTACACCTATATAGATGCTATCCCAGCGGTGGAGGGGCGGGGTATAGGTTCTACCGTATTGTTATGGTGGCTAACCTATACGTTCACTTTCTCTATACGAATCCCGTACAAAGTTATAGGGTAAGGCTCTAGCCGCGCCCGCTTCATCCGGGTAAGAATATAGACGAGAGCTAAAATTCTATAGCTTTCCGGGAAACCATTCTATATTAGTAATTTGAGCGATTTGGTTTCTCTGAGACATTGAACCGATTTGACTTCGAGGGGAGTTGAGCCGATATTCGTAGATTCTTTTGTCGAGGCAGTTATGAAGTGTGAAACGATCCCGGAGCTAGAGAGATTCCTTACTATTCAGGAGCAGGCCTTGGGGCAAGATAGCCCGGAGGTAGCTGCAACCGTATCTAAGCTGGCTGATCTTTATTTCAATAAAGGTATGCTCGAGAATGCCGAAGCTCTTTATAGAAGGGCTCTTGAAATTATGGAGAGAACTCTTGGACCGTACCGCGCAGAGGTAGCTGATACGAAAAAATGTCTTGAGAAAGTTCTGACTGTGCGGAAAAAGAGCGCTCCCAGTGCTGTCTATCCGCGGCCTTCCAGTGATTGGAAGCAGTCCATGACAGATTCTTCAACCTCGCTTGATGCTATTCCCCAGTCAATGGCTTTGGGCTGGCCCACAGGTTTCCCTGATGATCATGAAAAAGAAGCGGAGTTAGAAGTGGCTTCAGTCAGGCAGATGATGGGGAAGGATCATCCGCATGTAGCTGATATGTTAACCAAGCTGGCTGATCATTATTGCCGTCGTCGCCTCTATCGCGAAATGGAGCCTATTTTGCTTGAGGCCTTACAGATACGCGAAAAATCCCTTGGTGGTGAACATCCACTGGTATCAACTTCACTGAAAAATCTTGCCCGCCTCTACTATTTTCAGACCAGATTCGAATTGTCAGAGCCACTCTTTAAGCGAGCTTTAGCAATCAGGCAGAAAGTTTATAGCAAAGACCATCCCCGCTTTGCTGACGTAGAAGAACAGTACGCCAAGCTTTTACGTAAGACTAATCGGGTTGCTCAGGCTCAAGAAATGGAGAATCATGTGAGGGCAGTGCGCGGCCAGTTTGCTGTTGGCTAGACTGTTTTTCTTTTGAGTCTTTTTATCAATGCCGCCATATCGTCGTACCTACCGAATGAAGGCACCAGGTAAGTGCCTTGGCAGATGCTGCGTACTTCTCCAAGAAGTTCTTCGGCGAGCTCTAAACCTTTTTGGGAACCGGCATCTCCGGCATCTGCCATTTGCTTTCTTACTTTTTCCGGGATAGAAATTCCTGGTACTTCGTTGTGTAGGTACTCAGCGTGTTTACTTGAATGCAGAGGCATAATGCCAACCAACAGAGGCAATGGTTGATCGCCGAACTGCTCTAAGAAATCAGTAAGATCGCTAACTTGATAGATTGGTTGGGTCATAACAAAGTGAGCGCCAGCCTCAATTTTTCTGCGGAAGCGTTCAATCTCCATGGCGCGGTTTTGTGCTGTCGGGTTAAGAGCGCAGCCAATAGAAAGATTGAGTGGAGTTCCTATGGTATTGCCGGCGATGTCTTGACCGGCATTCAGTTGCGAAATTATGCGAATCAGACCAATTGAGTCAACATCATAAACTGCTGTGGCATGGGCATAATTTCCCAGAGCCGGTGGGTCACCGGTGAGGGCGAGAATGTTTTGCAAACCTAGTGCCTGGCAGCCCAAAAGGTCAGCTTGCATACCCATTAAGTTGCGGTCGCGGGTGGTGAAGTGAATGATCGTATCGACCCCGACCTGTTGACTGATCAATTGGCAGGTGGCTAAGGATGACATGCGCACTCTGGCCATAGGGCTGTCACCAACATTGATGGCATCAGCACCGGCTTTGTAGAGTAAATCTGCAGCCGCCAATATTTTCTTTGTGCCTGCTCCCTTGGGTGGATCTAGTTCAACAGAGATGTAGAAATCTTTGTTGTTCTTTCCTTCTTTTAGATTTTTTAGATGGGTTTTTAGAGATAGAGTTTCTTTCGGCTTATCGTCTGGCAAGTCGAGTGAGTCAGGGTGAAAAAGTACAGTCTCCTGGGGGCTTATCTCAATGATGGGCTGGGTCGCCTTGGACAAATAGTTGTCTAGGCTTTTCCTCATTTCTTTGATGTGTTCAGGAGTGGTACCGCAACAACCGCCAACGATTCGTGCTCCGGCTCTGATGTAGGGCTCAATATATGAGGCACAATAATGTGGTTTGCTCATAAATACGGGCCTACCGCCAATAAGACTGGGTTGGCCAGCATTCGGTAAGCACGAAAAAGTAAGCTTGTCGGCATCGATTTTGAGGGTGCGCACGGCTGCCGTAAGGCGGATGAGAGAATCAAAAACCGGTCCGGGGCCAGCACCACAATTGATACCAATTACATCGGGGGCATCGTCACCTAAATCACGAATTAGCCGAGCAACATCTTCGGGTGTTGCTCCTAGTAATGTGTGTCCTTCTACTGAGAAAGAGAGTTGTGCCACTACTGGTAGTTTGGAGAGACTACGAGCGGCACGCACGGCGATAGCGGTTTCTTCTAAGCTCGACATGGTCTCTATCATGAAGAGATCAACACCGCCTGCTAATAGGGCTTCCATTTGCTCTTTGAAGGCATAGTCGAGTTCGTCAAGGGCAGTATCGCCGAGTGGGGGCAAGAGTTTGCCGGTGGGTCCGACTGAGCCGGCCACAAAAGTTGGCTGACCAGTTATCTCGCGGGCGTTTCGAGCAATTTTTGCGGCCCAGACGTTGATTTTCCAGACATCATTTTCGAGGCCGCTATTGGCAAGCTTAATTCTGTTACCAGAAAAAGAGTTAGTTTCAATAATTTCAGCTCCGGCGTTGATGTAATCAACGTGAAGTTGTTGAATGGTTTCTTGCTTGGTCAAATTGAGATGCTCGAAGCAGGCCTCCGTTGATGCTCCTCTTGAGTACAAGAGGGTGCCGGTGCCCCCGTCTGCCAACAGCGGTCTTTGTTTCAAGGTTTCTAAGAAAGAGTTAGATGGATTTGACATTAGCTAGTTTTGGGCGCCTGCGTGAAGAGTAGTTGTTATTATTAGCGGATCTGCCTTGGTCTTCCTGCTAATATACCGTGCATAAGTGCACTAATCAGCCTTCTGTACTTGTTCTCAATAATCCACGTCATTAAAGGGTTCTCAGTGACCGACCCCAAGTTAATCAGAAATTTCTCCATTATTGCCCACATTGACCACGGTAAATCTACTTTGGCCGACCGTTTGCTTGAGATGACTAATACCATCGCCAAGCGTCATATGCAGGCCCAAGTGCTTGATTCAATGGATATCGAACGTGAACGCGGTATCACAATCAAGGCCCAGGCCGCTCGCATGGACTATATAGCCGATGACGGTCAGACTTATGTTCTCAATTTAATCGACACACCCGGCCACGTAGACTTCGGCTATGAAGTTTCGCGCAGTTTGGCTGCCTGCGAAGGGGCATTACTTATCGTTGATGCCACCCAGGGCGTCGAAGCGCAAACTCTGGCCAATGTGCACCTGGCTTCTGAGAATAATCTCGAAATCGTGGTGGTTATAAACAAAATTGACTTGCCCAGCGCCGAGCCTGAGCGCATTCGGGCAGAAATTGAAGATGTAATTGGCATACCGGCTGATGAGGCGATTCTTGCCAGTGCCAAGAACAATATTGGCGTAAAAGACGTTCTTGAAGCCATCGTCAAATTTGTACCGGCACCGAGAAACACCGTTAATGAGCCTTTACGCGCTCTGATTTTTGACAGCTATTTCGATAGTTATCGCGGCATTATCGTTTACTTTAGGGTCAAAGACGGTGAAGTAAAGCTGGGCGATAAAATTCGCTTCATGGCCAATGATAAGACCTTTGATATCGCTGAGTTGGGCGTTTTGCGTCCGGCTCAAGTCAAGGTCGACCGCCTCGGCCCTGGTGAAGTGGGTTATTTAGCTGCCCAAATCAAAGATGTTGAGACCCTGGTGGGCGATACCATCACCCTGGTGTCGAACCCGGCTGTTGAGCCGCTTCCCGGTTATCGTCCGGCCAAGCCCATGGTTTATGCCGGTATTTATCCCGTCGACAATGATCAGTATCCCGATCTGCGAGAAGCTTTAGAGAAGCTCAAGCTCAATGATTCTTCGCTATTCTTTGAGCCTGAAACTTCTGATGCCTTAGGTTTTGGTTTCCGTTGTGGATTTCTTGGATTGCTCCACATGGAGATTATTCAAGAGCGCTTAGAGCGTGAATATAATCTCAATTTGATTACCACTGCACCATCTGTTGTTTATCGCGTAACCAAAACCGATAACACTGTGGTCATGGTTGAGAATCCGGCCCTGCTGCCCGATCCTACTTATCGTCTCTTCATTGAAGAACCTTTCGTCACCGCTAATATCATTACCCCAACCGAGTATGTTGGTACCTTGATGGAGCTCTGCCAACAGCGTCGTGGTGTTTACGTTGACATGAAACACCTTGACCCTAGACGGGCCATGCTTGTCTATGAATTACCTCTGGCTGAAATCATCACTGACTTCTTTGATCAACTAAAGAGTCGCTCTAGGGGCTATGCTAGCCTTGACTATCTCTTTAAAGAATTCAGAGAAGAGCGCTTGGTTAAGATCGATATTCTAATTGGTGGTGACAAAGTCGACGCTCTTTCTGCGATTGTGCACTATGACCGGGCCCATTCTGCTGGCCGGGCAATTTCAGAAAAGTTGAAGAAGTTAATTCCCCGGCAAATGTTTGAAGTGCCTATTCAAGCGGCTATCGGTGGAAAAATTGTGGCCCGTGAAACAATTTCGGCAGTACGAAAGAACGTACTTGCTAAGTGTTATGGCGGTGACATTAGCCGTAAGAGAAAACTTCTTGATAAACAAAAAGAAGGTAAAAAGCGCATGAAATCTGTGGGGCGTGTAGACATTCCTCAAGAGGCTTTCATGGCCTTGCTCAAAATCGACGAGTAGCAGTTTCATATGATCTCCCCTTTTGGTAAAGACCGTGGGCAAGAAAAAAGACGATCGCATAGGTAAAGAAGATCCAGAGTTTGAAAGAGAAAGCGAACTGGCTCGGCGTAAGCTTTTGCAAGATGCCTGGGTGGCAAGAAATAACCTCTATCTAGAGCTCTTTGGTGAACCAAGTTCTGTATCACCAGCTAACTATGGCCCTCCGGTTTTCAAAGATGATCTGGGCAAAGCGAAGAAAAAAAATCGCTTAGATAGCAGTGATACTTCAAGGCCCTCAGATTTATCCATTGAAGGCGATCAACAGTTGGCTGTATTGGCCTATGGCCCTGATCCATTTAAACCCTACTGGTCTTACGTAACCGCTGGTATCTCTAGTCCCTGGGTACAGAGCGAGGCGCAAGAAGTATCCGGTTTTGGTTGCGAGCTGATGATCAAAAGCCCCACCAATAGTGCCTGGGCTCCACAGCTTTTGCGGACAATGGCTTTTTATATTTTCAATCATGCCGGTACTTTGAGCCCGGGTAAACGCATTAATTTAGGGGCGCCTATTGCACCAAATTCTGATTCGCAATTGCGCAGTGCCATTATCTGGTATGCCGATGAGGCACCCGATGCCTGGTATCAATTACCATCTGGTGGCTTTGGCTTGTTCCTGGCTGTTGGTGTCACAGAAGCTGAATGTGCTTTTGCTGATTCCACTGAAAATTATGGAACCTGGTGCATCGAGCAACTGCTGCGACGAAAGGGTCATGGTCAGGTGACTAACCCCGAGCGCAGCGACATGATGAGTGAGTCTGATACTCCAGCTATGCTAGAGACTATCAAGCAGTTTGCTGATACTTTCCGTCAGTTTGATGTTGAAGCTGATGAGATGGCCAGCCAGGACGAGCAATAGTTTCAAAGGTCAAGAGCTGCGTTGCCGCCAGCAACTGGAGTTAGTTGCTCGGCTTTTGTGGACTTGCCGAAGTCTAGTTTCTTCAGGTCAATTTTTCGCAGATTCAAATTGTCATAAGAGCGGAAGTAGAATTGTGAGTTGGTCAGGTCTTTGACTACTACCCATTGGGTGTAATCGCTGTGGTCAATTTGCTTGTCTGCCGGTCTAACATCACCAAGAGGAATATCCACGGCATTGAGATGTGCAGTGTCAGGTTGACACCAGCTTTGGCGTCTACTACTGGTTTGGCAAAGCCGAGCATGGCGCAGGTGCGAACAAACCTTGATGGTGGAGTCCAGTCGCCTGGAATGCCTAGGAAGCCTCCGCCTTGCCCTGGTGGTGCCAAGATCGTATCTCTAACTCGAATCGGTTCGGCGTTTGAAGCTGAGATGTTGACATAGTTGCTTAGATTGGTTTTGTGCCAGTCAAATGTTGGTGCATTGGTGAGCACTGTGGCGGTATTGTCGTATATTTTTTGCTGGCCGTTGGTAAACTCAATTACTGCACTGGCACCAGAAGCATCATGAATTGCCAGGTGTGCTGTAGGTGTGCCGCCCCACTCAGCCATTTGTGGTGCCCATACTTTCACTTTAGCCATGGCGTCTTTCACTTCAGCCACACTAGTGAAATTTCCTAAGAGCCAGTGGTCTAGATCTAGCAGGTTGATCACGTTTGCTGCTGGAGTTGCTGTCACATCTTGGTAGATTGTGCCAGGCATCCAGAGCATTCCAACTGATAGGCCTTTTTCATTCATGCCGTCAATGGCAAGGGGCATGTTGTTAGCATCGAGGGCGATGTAGCCGTATTTGCTCTTCCAGCTCAGGGCTGGTTTGTTGTCTGGAGTTGTAGAAGTACGTTCTTGCTCTCTTGGATATTTGCGGATATTAGACTTGAGGTCAGCACCCCATTCCATAGAGCGACCTACGATTTTTGTGCCATCGCTTGTCTTCACCATAAAATCAGTGCAGGCAACGCTTGCTTCAAGAGCTAGGCCCGTTAAGCTGAGAGCCGTAAACAGTGATGCTAAAAATTTCAAGCTCAATCTAGTGTTCACTGTTATCGCCTCTTAAGTTTAGTAGTTCAGGCTTTGTTTTCAGAGCCGCTCTTAACGTGTTTAGTTCTGGCTAGTGTATGAATCATGTAGGCGCAGTCTATTTCTTGATTGTCACGAATTACCGATACAGTTGCTTCTGCTATAACCAGAGTCTTTCCTACTTTGATAATGCCGCCTCGACCAATTAACCTAGAGCCATTAGCCGGGTAGAGAATTACTCTAGCCGGCTAATGGCTCTAGGTTAATTGGTCGAGGCGGCATTATCAAAGTAGGAAAG
>CAJXZK010000066.1 GCA_913063055.1 uncultured bacterium | reverse complement strand
CCGATACCGCCTCTTGCGCCATCTCCACCTGAGCCATCTCCTCCTGGGCCATCTCCTCATGCGACATCTTCGCCTGAGCCATCTCCTCCTGCGCCATCATCTGCTGACTCTGTTGTCCGCGATTTGAAAGATCTTTTGCAATTTGGGGAGCTTGCGCCGGTCAAGGAGTCACAGCGTTTTCTTCAGTATGATCTTCTGTGGGAAATACATAAAGACGCCCTTAGCAGCACTTATGTCGCTAAGAACGATGCCATTGATGGCTTTTTTGCTATTCGAATTTTCAACGAACGTGTCAACGACAGTGCTCAGATTCGGGCGATTCAGAAAGCTGCCGCCAAAGCTAGTGAACTGACTCATCCTAATCATGTTTCTGTCTATGAGAATGGTGTTGCTGAAAATGGAACACCGTATGTAGTGATGGACTGGGTTGAGGGTGAAACTTTAACCAGTCTTTTCAAGCGCAGTAAGCGCCTTGATATTGCTTCTTTCCTCAATATCTTTACTCAAGTCTGCGAGGTACTGACAGAGGCTCACTCTCGTAATTTGTTTCATGGCAATTTGTCACCAGATAGAATTAGTATTGTCACCGGTAGTATCGAGGCTGACACTGTTAAAGTCTGTGACTTTGGCATGCCCATTGATACTGTTCAGAATGCCTTTTACATGAGCCCTGAGCAGTGTCTTGACCAGAGTCGAGTTGACGCTCGCTCTGACCTCTATTCTCTTGGCTGCATCATGTACGAGTCGTTAGTAGGGAGGCCACCCTCTCTTGGTACTGCCGATCTCTCAGTTGATTTTCTTCATGAGATGGCCAACCAATACAGTAAAGACTCTCCTGAGCATAATGCTTTCAAGCTCTTAGATTGCATTGTAAAACGCTGCCTTAATAGAAAACCGACCAAGCGTTTTTCTAGCGCACGAGAATTGATGAGTGCGCTGGCTCTTGTGTCTGATTGTTTTGATAGTGCTCTTGTTTCGAAGAACAAGAAACTGCCTCGCAATGCTGAGAAGCTTTTGCTCTTTCGTTTTCTCGATAAATTTGATCGCAAGATTACAGCAGCACTCACTGCTTACCTTCTTCTTGGATTGTTCGCGACCAAGTATATTGGTGAAACGCAGTTGCAGAAATTTATCGATGAGGCTCAGACAGCGCGTTTCGTTGATTGGCCCCATGCCCAATCTAACTACAAAAATGCTATCAAGCAGGCTACCGCAATTGGTAAACCTCCTGGTTTGCTGGCCGATCTACATTGGGAGTTGGCTGATTCTTATCGCATGCAATCGCTTGATGGCCTGACGAATGTGCAACGAGATAATTTGGCTAAAGATGCTATCTCAGAGTATGAGCAGGCTTTTCAATATTTCAATCATGGTCCGCACCTGCGTTCGTATGCCCTAGGGCTGTTGGATAACATGAATCAGCTCTATCTTAGTATGCCTGATTCTGATCTGAAAGCTGATCGTATTTATGAGATTACCAATCAGTTGCTTAAGTTGATGAAAGAAAAGAACTATGTTGCCTGTGCAAAGCTAGCTGAAGAGAATCTCGCCAGCACTGCGGATGCTAGTTATAGTCTTTATGCTGCCGATTCTAATTTGAGGATCGGATTAAGCCTTCCGCCAGAGAAGGGCAAGAAATACTTGGCTCGTGCGCTGTGGTACTTCCGTGGGTGCGAAACCTACGGTGAGAATCCCGCTTTAAAACCGCTAAATCAGGCATTGGCAAAAATGCATTTGATGTGGCCTCTGGCCGATACCTACGTTCATCTTGGTTCTGATGAACTTCTAAGCGGCGACCTAGCGGCGGCTGCCGGCTATTTTAATAATGCTGAGAGTGCCGAGGCGAGTATCATTTCTTGGCCTGTTCAAGAAGCCCTTTCTCTAAGACAATCTAGCGGCTGCTTGTTGGGTAATCCAAACAAAATTAAGGCCATTCCTCTTCTCGAGAGGCAGTTAGCGATTTTGGAAGAAGCTCATGGTAAGCATGGTCCGAAGTTAGAATCCCTGATGCTCAACTTAGCTGATTCTTATTGCTCAGCTGGGCAAGAGCAGAAAGCTATCAATGCCTACGAACGCTACTTCAGTATTGCCTCAAAGACTGATATTGCCTGTCCACGTTACGTTGTTAGTTATTGTGATTTGCTCACTAAAAACAAGCGTGGTAGAGAGGTTCCGAGCATTTTGCTGAGGCACCTCAAGAGAGGTCAATCAATTGATTTAAGGTCGCCATTATTGATACTTTTGATTGAGTCTTATGCAAAGCAGAATATGAAGCAACAAGCGTCTGATACCCTTCGCTCGTTGGTTATTGTTCCTCGCCTGCCTGATTGGGATGCTGATGTCATTCGGGCAGAACAGGATCCGGTCTACTATGAGCTCACTCCGATGCCTAAGAAAGAGATGCCGCGTTCTGCGTATAGGCAAGACAATCAAACAGTCGATCCTTTTGGTGCTTATTCTGCAGTAACCAAATCTTCTTCTTCTTCTTCTTCTTCTTCTGCCAGTTCACACATTTCGCTTACACCTGAGTCTAGTCCAAAAACTAGGAATTACAGCGACATGAATTCTGATGGGCGCAAAGAAGGTGCATCCGACTCTGGTTTTTAAAAACAACTAAATGAAAGACTAAATAAGGGACTAAATAAAGGACCGACAAAGTGAGCCGAATGACTCTCTAAACAAATCTAGATGCATTTTAAAGACTCCATCGTCCAATGCTTCAAACTGCAAATGCCGAGGGTCTTCGTCAAATGAGAATTGATGAGACTTGTGCCCATGGGGGTTTCGGATAGTGATCATATTTCGAGCTGGTTCAAAGCCGGTGATAGTATAGGCGTGACCTTCGAATACCGGCACATAGCGGCGCCCGATTCTACCTGCGGTTCCACAGGTTATCGGGTTGCCTGAACTGACAGCGCTATAAATAAATGAAGATAATTCTTGATTGCTGGCGTGGCCTGGGTGAATTACATCAGTTCGGCAGCCGGTGATGCAACTTAAGCCAACATGCAGCCTGCTTAACTCGCCATCAGAGCCATTGGCACCAACATTGTTTGGAAACTTTCGGCGTTGAGCGTAATCTAAAAGTGAAGCCCACAAGGCAGTGCATTTTACTCCAGCTCTATCTAAATCTGCTTCTGTAATTTTATATTCTGTGCCGTCGCCAGGAAAACGCACTATGTAAGTATCGCCATCACCAAAAGTGATCATTCTGGCCAGCATTCTCTGCCCTTTGGGCAGTTGCGCGAGAGCAGACATGGCGCACTCGAACCAACAATTGGGAGCATTAGTCTGGTCGATGCCGTTAGCGCCCTCGCGGGCAATGTCTTCAGGTGTAAAAACAAAGGCGCCTTTTTTGCGGACCGCTTTGTCTGGCGTTTTTGCGCTAGTCGAGCCAAGACTTGCCACTGCCGAAGAGGTTGAGGTTGCCTTTTCGCTAGCTGTGGCGGCTCCGGCTGTTCCACCCTTAGTGCCACTAACTGTGCCGCTTGGTGCCAGATAGGCACTGGCCTTTCTTGCTAGTTCACATTCTGGAGTGCCGGCGAAGTTTGTAATTACATAGTCAAATAATTGCTGTGCCCGAGCGTTGCGGTGGGCTGCTGTGTTGGCTAGCCCGGCATAATAGTAGAGCCTGGGCTCGGATTTGGCTGTGGTAAAGACTTTCTCAAAGGCGTTAGCCGATGCTTCGTACTGCTTTTGGGTGTAGAGCTTCCAAGCACTGACTGCATCTTCGGCTGTTGCCGGAGATGCCTGCACGACACACGTAGTTATAAGAGCTACGAGAGCGGCTGATTTAATAATTGTCTGCATTATTATCTGCCAGGTTGCTACTTATGTAGCTTACCTTGATGCAGCTTTCTTGTCACTAATGTCATCCTGCTGCAAGACTTAATCGAACTTAAATCTAAACTGTGCTGCACACACGGCTGAGGCGCCGCCAAATGCTGGAATGCATGTCAAATCAACGGCCGAGCGCTTGCCTTCAATTGTCGCCAGAGGCAGAAGCAGTGGCACTGGAGCTCCGCCAAGAGCTTTGTAGCCGGTTACCAGGCCGACTTGCATGCCAAGTTTTACCGGTCCGATTTCATAAGGAGTGTAATGATAGGTGGCGTAAAAGGTGTCGCGGTGAATACTGTTTTTGTAATAGCCCACAGCAAAGGCGCTCTCATCATCAATGCGTCGCAGTACGCCGATGCCATAATTTTGTTCGTTGTAATTACCGTCACGTTTTGAGTGATAGCTCAGCGCTCCAACTTGAAGCCAGGTGTCGTGCTTGCTTTCGAGGTCAAATTTGAGCTTGCCCTCTTCTTTATTGAATGTGATACCGGCGTCTTTCATTTGATCGCCGATTTTTCCCAGACTATCTAATTTCGGAAGAGACCATGATTGCCGTGCAAGTTCGGCCCCTGGTGCTTCTTTCTCATCGTGTTTGACTGTTGACTGTGTATCACCCTGTAGCAAAGCAGCCTGTTCTGACATAGTAGCCTCAAGCGATTGGTATTACTGATTAGTGGGGATTCGAATTTGAGGATATGTTGCGCCCGGAAACGCAACAATGGTGGAAATACTACGAATATTAAATGCCAACAAAATGCCAATAAAATTTTGCCAATCTAGTACATGCAGTAAGCTAGATTTCTTATCAGCTATCGATTGCAAAAGCTCTGAGCTAAATATGATTGAGCTGAATTTCGGCTACAAGCTTCTCACTTGGTTCAATATTTATTACAGTGACAGAGCCGGTGCGATTTGCTATCTGCTGCTGCTTTTGCAGTTGTTGCTGTCGTGTGACCTTCCGGCTGGCTACTGGCCTTCTGTGTATAGCTCTACGTATGCGGCTCTTGCTTGATTTTTTCTTGGCCGGAGCACCGGGCACATAGTTTAGGTCTTTTGAAAAGTCTTCCTCAACGCCTTTACCTTCGCCCGCTACAAAGTCTACTTGTTTGCTTTCTGCCTGACTGAATGCAACCAGGCAGTTCTCATTTTGAATGGGCTCCGCGCCGTTAATACCTTTTGCTATTTTTATTGTATTGTCTGACTCTTCCTTCAAAAGAGCTGCCTGAGAGAGTGGTGTGCGCGATAAGACAATGCGAACTGTCTCAGTGCCTGGGTTAGCATCGACGTCTAGGTAACCACTTGATGGCAGCAAGTATTGTCTTCCTGCCAGAACCTTGCCATTGGGTTCATAGCTGTTGGGAAAGAGTACTTTCTTTTGACCAGTGGTGCCTTTTTCGAGCACAACATAAGCATAGCCAGTGATATTTGGCACAATCTGAAAGCGAATTTCATCGCCTGCCATGAAGTCTATTCTGTTATCTACCAGGCTTAGTTTCTTGTCGCGGCGCATTTGAATCCAGTATTTCAAGCCAGTATTAATTGACTCGCGTGGAGATTCTAGTTGTTCAAAGAACATACCCTTTGCGCTGCTTTGAGCTGCTGCTGGCAAGCCCTGGTTAATTAGTATCATTGATAGTGCCAACGATAGTGCTAGAAGGAATGAACCTGTCTTTTTCATTTTTTCTATTTCTCTTTTGTAGAAGTTACTTTTCCAGTGGTTTTTGCGGTAGTAGTTGCAGGAGCAGTTTTTGCAGCTATATCGATTAAACCTTTGCCGCTCCAAGAGCCAGAAAGCTTGGGTGTTTGTGTGTGTTTGAAATCACTTGAAACCTCTTGATTTACTTTCGCTGCAATCTGAGCAAAGACCTTACGAAAGTCGTCGTAGGCAGGGTTTTTCTCTAAGGTATCTACGAATTGTCTAGTGAAGATACTATTCTTGTAGCGCTTTGATTCCCATGAGCGTTCGGTGCTGTCGCTTGAGCTAATCATGAGTTGACGCTTTGAAATCACCAGTAATTCTGGATCGGCGTTTGAGTCTGTTTTGGCAGCGTCACCTGGTGCCCCCAGGCCTCCGGCGTAGCAGGTGTCGAGTACAACGAAGGCATGCTGCTTTTTCAGTTTGCTTCGGATCATGCGGGCAATGCTTTGCATGGGCATCGAGGTAGTGAAAAGATTTTTGAGCTGTGTGTCATACGTGACGATTGAGTTGAGAGCACCAATTGCTTTGTATGCTGGTGTGCCATGGGAAGAAATGAAAAGAACGATAAGGTCATCAGGGTGAGCCAAGGTTGGTAGCCATTTTCCGGCTAGACAGTCAATAATGGTGGCGCTGGTGGCATCACTGTCTAGAAGCAGCTTGACGTGATCTTGCTTGAAACCTGCGCTATTGATGAGAAATTGCTGCATGTCTTTTGCATCTTTTGCTGGGTAGCGCAGACGGGGTACTGCTGGATCGGCAAAACTACCAACTCCGACAACGACAGCCCACTTGTCTGGAATATGCTCAGCTGTTGCGATTGGCTCTTTTACTCCGAAGAGCGGATCGAGAATTTGCGCCAGAGTTAGCAGGTGTGCAGCTTCAGTGGTAAGGCTGAGAGCGTACTGGCGATCTTCAGCGGCGCCAGTTTTATTGCCTAGTTTGTGTCGGCAATAAGAGCGCCACAGAGCTGCTTGGGCAGCCTCCAAGCGATTGCCGAGTTTGATTGGCGATGCTTGCAAGCCCGGAAGTGCCTCTGACAGATTGCGCTCGGCTTCGGCGTAGTTACCGGCAAGAGCGTTGACTACGCCAATGGATTCTTTTGCGACGTATGGAAATTCTTTGCTTGTAGCTGAGGACAGCTCCCGTTTTGCATTTTCAATATGCACTTTGGCTAGTTTCGCTTGGCTATTTAGTGTGTACGCTAGTGCCAGGGCACGATCGATGGTGCCTTTTTGTTCGTCACTTTTACTCTTTTCTCTAGCCGTGTTTAACCATTCGATTGCTTTGAGTGGTTGCTTTTCTGCGATGTACAGATCGCCGAGATAGTAAGAGGCATAAGGTAGATCAGGGCTGAGTTCTAGTGACTTCTTCAGCTGTTCTTCGGCGCCGGGGTATTCGCCCGACCAATATGAGGCTGCGCCGGAATAGAAGTGCAGTGGAGCTTTCTGCTCGTTTGCTGCGGAATTAGCCTCGGCCATGCTTATGGCCAAGCGAGCGCTGTGTAGTGCCTGCACTGGCAGACCGAAGCAAAGGTAGAAGATGGCTGAGCTTTTGTGGCTGAACATCTTTGCTGCCTTGAGATTTTCTGATGTTGTTTGCCTGAGCTGCCTAGCGCTGGCTTTTTCTGCTTCAGATACGGCTTGTGACTCAGCAATGGCGCTTGAATCAAGATAGATCGCATCGAGCTTTTCGTAGGTATCGCTCAGTTCATCGTCGGCCTTGCGATAGCTCTCGACATCGAAGCTATCTGCCGCTTTGAGTAATTCGGCTGTTTTTGTTAGCTGCAGCTGCGAAAGTTCTACTGACTTCTTCGAGAGCTCAATCAAGCGGTCGACTGAGTTGGTCGGCTCTATATCTAGGTATTGGCCCGGTTTCTCTTGAGCAAAAACGGGCTGGCATGTTGAATAAAGTAGTGACGGCAATAGTGCCGATATTGCCAGTATTACAGGCGGCAGTGCTTTGACTCTGCAGAACCTATTCAAGCGCTATTCTCCTCTATCATTTGAGGTTAGCATGGTTCATTGCTGCTGAAATCGGCACATAGAATGAGTTGCCGATGGGCTTAGGTAAGTCATAGGTAAGGCTTTGGTGAGCCTTCCCAAGCCCTTTGTCGAAGTCAATACTCAATTGGGTTGATTTTGGAGGTGGTGGTCGCGGCGTCGAGTTGCGAACCGGCTTGATGAGACTCCCGTGTGTTTATTCGGAGAGTTGCTTCTTATACTAGACATAGATCAAATAGCCTAGTGAAGAAAGAATCATTAGCAAGATTGAGCCGTCGTCACTATCACTAATTTTGAATTCTATGGTTGCCATGTTTTTGTCTATGCTAGCTCGAACCTCCTCGGGGTTGTTTTGACTGCCTGTAGCTGCGGATGCAGATTGCGGATTGCTACGATTGTGTGAGACTAGTCGTTTCCATGTCTCGATTTTGTTTTGCAAGGCTGACTGGTTATCTGAGAAGAATCTGATGACAATCGTTTTGTCTGGGCGACTTTCTACTGTTAGACCAATTGCCTTGGGATCTACTTTCATTCCCCAATCTTCTTCTTTTAAGTCTCGCGACAATGACGCTGGGTAGGTCTTGGCCGTCTGGTCGAATGGCATTGCGCTTTTATCAAATTTTCGAATCGCCCAGAAGTTATTTTTTGTATTTAGATGTTTCCAGAACGGTAGATTGCAGTCGAAGGCGCTCTCTTTGGAAGAATTATTGATTCGAGTTAGCATTTGCTTAGCATACATTTCATCGGTGGCGTCAACGATTACTCCTTCCTTCGGAGAGAAGACATACTTGCTAAGTTTTGACATCTGTTCTGTGTATTTACTGTCGAACACCAGCACTTCAAACCCTTCTATGAGTTTTCGACAGCGGCTATCTTTTCGGTATTCTGCCATTATTAGATTTGTGGCTGACTGATTCTCTTTTGCAAATACTAGAATTTGGGCTCCTTGATACTTGCCTAAACCTAGTCCACTTGGGGGGCGAAATGCCCGACCAGTGCCTACTGATAGAACAATTTTACTTTTTTCAAATAGTTGTTTGGCATTAGCATTGTCTAGGTCTGGAAGTTGCGCTCCAATTCTATTTAGTTGATCTTCTGGTTTGCCAAGCTTGGTTAGTCGCTCTTTTTCTATTGGGTCCGTTATCGGATTTCTCACGACTATTGCTGTTTCTGTGTCAGTTGGTAGCCACTCTAAAATTGTTTCCCAGTCGATATCGTGCTTTTTTGAGCTGGTTATAGCTGCTGAGTTTTTCTTCGCAATTTCGACAGCACTTTTTTTTGTCACTGCTAATTGTTCGACTAGAATCCCCGCATTGGTTCTTCCTTTCTTCGTCGCTGTATCGAGCAATTCGAAAGCCTCTGCAAACTGATTTGTTAGCACTGCTGCTGTTGCTAGAATAATCGGGTCTGCTTTTGAAGCGTATAGGCAGTCACAGGCTAGTTTCTTGCTGTAAATTGTGGTCAAAGATTCTAAAGTATTGGCGTTGTGATCTAATTTCCATGCCTGAAAATACGCATTAATGCAGCCGTAGCATGACGCAATCACAGTTCTGTCAGGGTTGCGAGCAATTGGAATTTGAGGGTCGAGCAAGCGTGCCAGTGCTATCCAGTCTCTGGGGTTTTGGCTGCTTAGCCCGGCCTGTTGCAGGCAGCTAGAAATTTTTTCTGCTATCGCTCTTGATTCAGGTAGTTTGAACTGGCATTCGTTCAAGTACAACAGTTGGTTAACTAGCCAGACTCGAACAATCGAATCCGCCTGACTTTGCTTCTCTTTGTACGGTAGCTTCGCTAGTAGTTCTTGCTCCAACTCTGCCTGATCGATGTCTGTTTCTGATAGGCATACAGTTATCTCTGGTTTTTGTGGATCTCCTTTAAATGAGCAAGTCGCTTGGCAAGTGGTAGTTTTGGAGGCTGATGTCGTTGGCATGCTTGGTGAGTTGAATGGCATAGCCGATAGAACGGCTCTTAGTGCTGCCTTAATAGTTTCCGGGTTATCGAATCCTGAGGTTAGGTGAATGTCGCATGGATATCCATCCTTTGTAATATTGAAGGTAAGTACTTCTGCAACCATGTTGGCCTTAGAATCTAAGTTCCATGATTTGCTAATCTGACCTGCAATTTCTTGACCGAATGTGTCTTTTCGTTTTGCTGAAACCGGTAATTGGTTGTCGATCGTTTGGCAATTCGCCGACTGGCTAGTAAGCAATTGACTAGAGAGAGACAAAATAAGCGACAGACATAGTGTTCTATCTCTAGTGGTTCTCAGTTTAGATATCATTGTTTTTCTACTTCAACCTTTGCTAGTTCATTGCGAAACTGGCCTGCAGTCAGGAATTTTTCAGGTATGACCAGAGTACCTTTCTTATCGATAAATCCAAATTTATTGCCGTCCGTAGAGACGGCAGCTAGACCTTCGTTAAAGGATTTTGCAATTGTATAAATCGGGGTGATTACATACTTGCCTTTCTTGTCGATGAAACCAAACTTTTTCCCGTCAGATACCGCTGCAAGACCTTCAGAGAAGCGAAGTGCCTTCGTAAATTTGGGTTCTATCTGTATTTTGCCCTCTCCATCGATGTATCCGAATCCCTCTCCAAGTTCCAACGGTAAGAGGCCTTCGTGAAAGTCTTTGTCTTCATTTGGGCTGCGCCCACGCCCAATTATTAATCCATCCACATCCAGAGTGGATTCGTCCATATTTATGAATGCTGGTATGAAGGGCTCTTGTATGGCTCTTGACTTGAGAACATTGAGGTCTATTACAGTTTTACCGGTCTTGTTGATAAAACCGCCAGCCGGAACCTCTTTACCTTTGCGTATACCAACTCTTGCCAGCCCTTCTGTAAATGATCTGGCCCTTGAATATGACGGCGGAATGACCATTTTTCCGTCGCTGTCTATGTAGCCTATCTTTTTATCTAACTCTACTGCTGCTAGCCCTTCTGAAAAGGGCAAACAGTTTTTGTACCTTGGCTTTATTACTAAAACGCCTGTTCTGTCAATGTAACCCCAGCCCTCGCGCGTCTCTACAGCGGCTCTTCCTTCGTGGAATGGTGCTACCCTAAAATACGTACAGGGTATGACGATTTTTCCTGTATGGTCGGCGTAGCCCCATTTTTGCAGAGTCATAACTGGACATAGTCCTTCGGAGGAGCTAAACCCGTCGCCGAATGTGGCGTCGAAGGCTAGTTCACCTTCGCGGTTCCAGTACTGTGTTCTGCCATTGTTGCAGTTTATTCCTCTCCCTTCAGAAGAATTTACGATGAGCAGGCCGTCTGAGAAACGTTCCCCAAGCGTTACATTTGGTCCAGGCTCAAATGCCACTTCGCCGGTTTTGTCGATAAATTTTTCTTCGGTGGGAATGGATCTCGACGATTTTAAAGCAAATGGTGATAGTGATTCGGAGCTTCTTGACGCCGGGCAGCTCAGGCCCGTCAACCCAAATAGGATTGAGGCGATTGCCCCCAATAGCAGAGCTTGTGAACTATCTCTCACTGCGATTCCTTTGTGCATTTTGTTGAGCTTATCATTGCTGGCTGTTGAAGAATCCTTCTATCAACTGTTTCCAAACTGTTGTTTTCGGCAATGCTATTTTAGAAAACGCCTTCCTTCAAACGAATCAGGCAGAGACCTCGGCTCCTTGTATTGCCTGCGCGGTCTGAATGTCTTGTCTGGCTCTTCTCTGAGCGCCAGAGGGATGAATGGGTAAGAATTGCTAATAACGTAATAGTAAGTGCCATTGGGATATTCTGGAGTGACTCCAAGTCGGCCGTTATAGTCGTCTAGGTCACCTAGTTTATCGATGTATTCGTATTCGCGAATTGATTTGGGGTATTTGTTTTCAGCTAACGGTGTATGAGCACTACTGGTGGTGGCAGTAGCGTCGGTTTCACCAGCTTCTGTACTCGGTGTTACCTTTTTCTGCTTCCTCAGTCTAAAGCTAGTCTTTAGTTCTATAAGCTCCGACTGGCTGTCTTCAACGTGCTTGAAGCCATACGGGCCATAGATAGGAAACCCATCGGCTGCATAGCCGATTAATGTTGGCAGCTTTCTTTGTCTTAAGTTCAATAGAGTGTTCTTAGAAATTGGATGATTATTGATCTTCCAATAATCATCCGGGCCGCGAGTGATTAAAACACCATTGAGTGCTATGCCGAATGGCAACTCTGTTTGCTGGGACTGACTAGGTAGATACTTCGCGTATAACGGATTCAGCGGTGTACGCAATGTGTATCGTTGTGATTCTGGTGCACCTTTGTTGGCAGCCCGTGGGAATCCAATTAGTGACAGGTC
Source organism: uncultured bacterium (assembly GCA_913063055.1). Taxonomy (GTDB): domain Bacteria; phylum Cyanobacteriota; class Vampirovibrionia; order Obscuribacterales; family Obscuribacteraceae. The sequence continues at coordinate 12,797 of CAJXZK010000066.1, read as the reverse complement.
CGGTACGCCGTTGATTTTAAAGTATCTAAACAGCTTGGTGGTTTTTATGGCTATATTTGCTTGTTGCTCGGCTGATGCTGGCTGAAGTGCCCGCTCTAGCTGGTGCCATGGATCTTCTGGGGTATAGGTCTTTGAAAAGACATTAGATTTCATTGTTCCAGGTAATGTGAAATTCTGATTGTCTGGATTTGTAGATTGTGCCCCTGCCGTATTGTCTCGGCCTGGGCCGGCTTTTGGAATGACCCTTTGTGGCAAGGCGTGGTCCAGCGGGAATCGTCGATGTATGCGATCCCACGGTTTGTCTTTTTCAGGAGGAAGGAGGTTTAGTTTTGATAAGTCCCCCTCCTCCGCCAAGGCGCTATTCGCCAGGCACCCGAGGGTGAGAAGCAAGAACATTAACTTTGGGCGGTCAGCAGGCCTTATCTTCATCTATCTACATTACCCCAAACTGCGAATGGCAGCATCTTTAGACACCACGCGGCTGCGTTTTATCCTCTGAGCGGCCGGGTAACTTATAATGTTGGCTTCCCTGTCCCAGCGTTTTGAATGCCCCTTCTTACATCTAAACTACTCTCGCCGCTTCCCTACCACAGGGCTGTTGTCGACCTGCTCAAAGATACAGAACCAGAACTTTGGCGCTGGGCGTCATCTTCAGAGGTGCTCTCCGAGCATTCCCAAGCTATTCGAATGGAGCTCCTGAAAACTAGCTATCGCCTAGACGCAGAAGGGCATCCTGAAATCATCGCTCGGTGTGAAAGTGTCGCTCAGCGACTTGGTGTTACAGCACCGGTCACCCTCTATCAGGCGGGCGGTGATCAGCTCAATGCTAGCTTGTTCCACCTACCTGGTGAGGCGCACATTGTCTTTACTGGGCCTATTCTTACGGTGCTTAAAGGCGATGAGTTAGAGGCAATTTTAGCCCATGAACTTGCTCACTATTTGCTCTGGAGTATAGATGGTGGCAGCTATCAAATCGCAGATCGTCTGCTGATGTCGGCTGTAAATGATCCGCGGGCCGCGTATAGTCATTCGCAGACTGTGCGGAAGTTTAGGCTCTATACTGAGATTTTTGCAGATCGTGGCGCACTTGTTGGCTCAGGTGAGTTAGCCGCTTCTGTAGCGGCATTGGTTAAGGCTGAAACAGGCGTGTCTGAAGTAAATGCTGCAAGTTATCTGCGACAAGCTGATGAGATTTTTTCCGACCAAAGTATTATCACTAAAGGCTTCCATCATCCCGAACTGTTCGTTCGTGCAAGGGCCCTGCGCCTCTGGTCTGAAGGTGATGATCAGCTTGATTCTTGGCTCACTGAAACTATTGAAGGTCCCCTTGAACTCGACGAACTTGATCTGGTTGGGCAGAGCAGAGTCTCCAAGCTAACCCGGCAGTTCTTAGCCAATCTTCTTCAGCCTAAATGGTTTAGCAGTGAGACAGTATTGGCCCATGCGAGATTGATGTTTGTTGATTTCGTTCCTTCTTCGAAGGTGGACGATGGTTTAGTTTCTCAATTGGCTGAAACATTGAAAGCGTGCGATAAAGCTATGCGCGAGTATTTTTGCTATTTGTTGCTTGACTTTGCCGCAATTGATCCTGACCTGGAAGATTTGCCTCTAGCAGCGGCTCTTGAGTGGAGTCAGCGTCTTGAACTTTCGGAACAGTTTGAACCTTTGGTCGTTAAGGAGTTAGGGATTAATAAAAGGCAGTTAGGTAAGCTCAAGAAGGATGCTGCCAATCTTTTAGAAAAGGCCAGTCAAGTATGAGTGAGGCAGCGGATTTTTTTCAGTTGTTAGAGCGTGGTGAGGGTAGTCTGCAAACAGACGACGTTCTTACTGCAATTTTGCCTCTTTTTCGAGAGGTCTCGGCTTGGCATGATCAAGGTTTGGTGGCACAGCTTACTGCTGTAACATCGCTTACTTTAGATGATGCTGGAGCCCTGCATTGCAACTGCAGCAGTATGGCGCCAAGTCGAAATTTGGCAGCGGTTGATAGGCTCCAGTACACGGGTTCCAAGGCTCTCAATATCGTTGGTCACGGGCAGTTTACTTCCGATGATGAGCTTGGTGGAAGTTATAGTAATCTCGATGTTATTGAGGGAGAGTCGGAATTAAAGCATCCGGTATACCTTACTGATTATCGAACTTGGGAGCAGCAGGTCGGTCATCACGATGCCTTAACCGACATTATGTTTCTTGGGCAATTGTTCGCGAGTTTGGCTCTTGGTCTTAATTTTACTGATGTCGAAGAACTCAAGACTTTTGCCAATAGCCGCACCAATCTCTTTCGTATAAACAGTCGCCTGCATCCGGTTTTGGCTTCGATCATTGTAGAGATGACCGAGTTGAGTCGTCATAAACGTGCGTCTGATCTTAAGTCGCTGGTATTCAGATTGGAGAATTACCGTGACCAGGTTCTAGACCTGGACGTTTCGAAGATTCCTGGTTTTGCCAATGCCGGGCTGAGTGGCCGCCGAAAATTGGTGCACACACGTCTGCGAGATCGGCTTTTTGAAATATCTCGCCGCAATAGAATGCTCTACTTTAAGCCTTCGCAGGCATCGTTGAACCTGACTGTAGCTAGCGTTCCACTGGTGCTACACATTACCAGTATAAAAATTGAGCAGCTATTTGTTTGGCAGAAGAAACTCGCTGAAGAAATCGCGGCCGGCAAGCCTTTGAATCTTGCCCGTTGGCTTCGTTTTGAAGATCAGCCATATCTTCCTAGCGCTCTTGATAAGCTTATCTCGGATGCAAGACGTGATCGCGCTGAATATGGTTTTGCTCAGCTGCGATTGGTTGCGGCATTTCTTCATTGGCATAACTTGAAGGAATCACCCAATGAACGCATAAGTTCTCCTTTGCTTTTGTTGCCGATTGAGTTATCAAAGAAGAAAGGAGTCAAAGATCAATATAACCTTACTCCCCTCTCTGCTGAAGCAGAGGTAAATCCGGTTCTTCGTCATTGTTTGCAGCAGCTATATGGCCTGCATCTGCCTGAGAAAGTAGACTTAAATGAGGTTTCTCTTGAACAATTTCATCGAGATTTAGAAGAGCAAATTCATGCCAGTGAACCAGCAGTAAAGCTAAAGTTTGTTGATAAACCAGAAATTGAACTTATACATGAACGCGCCAAGCAGAGGCTAGCCCGTTATCAGCGAAAACAGAAGATAAGAACTCCTGTTCATCGCACAAATGCCAGTTTCGGCTATAGCTATAGTCGAGATAATTTAAGTCCACTCGGTCTCAAGTTGTTCCTCGAGAAAATTAAAACGAAGGCATTGCCTCAGCGGGCTGCGGCTGGCGGATTGCCGCCGATGTCTCCACCTCAGGCGGTTCCATCTAGTCTCTCTGAGCCGATGGCTGAAACAGAACGGCAAACTTTTGCTATTACTAGCGATCAATCTGGCAACCCATATACTTGGGAATTTGATCTTTGCTCTTTGACCGTGAGCAATTTTAACTATCGAAAAATGTCTTTGGTGCGTGACTACAGCACACTTCTGGAAGGTGAGCTGTCAACCGAGGCTTTTGATCGCGTCTTTTCTCTGGAGCCGAAATCTCTTGATGAGCCACAAGAGCAGCCGGCTAGCGTCAGTCGCTCTGATGGATGGAGTATAGTCGCTGGCGATGCCACTCAATCGACTGCAGTTTCATTGGCTCGCACCGGTGCTAACTATATTATTCAAGGGCCACCGGGAACCGGTAAGTCGCAGACGATCACAAACTTGATTGCTGATTACGTCGCCCGCGGAAAAACGGTGTTGTTTGTTTGTGAAAAACGTGCGGCCATTGACGTTGTCTTTCACCGCCTGCGTCAGCGAGGGCTAGATGAATTGTGCTGTCTAATTCACGATTCGCAGGCTGATAAAAAGTCTTTTGTGCTCAATCTTAAACAGACCTACGAAGGTTGGATTGCCAAACCAGACGAATTGGCATCTTTGCAGGAGCGTCGGGCTTCACTGATTCAGGCTATTGATCAAGATGCTCGAGTGCTTTCGCGTTTTGATCAGCTCATGCGAAGTATTCCTGAGCATGTAGCCTGCGCAGTACGTCAATTAGTACATCGTTTGGTCGAGCTGCGTGAATCCATCCCTCTGCTTGAGGCTAGTTCTGTTGAGCAGCTGCCTGACTATTCTATTTGGCATGCGCACGACTCGTTGGCCCGGCGCTTTGCTTCTTTACTGCGCGAAATTAGTAATGCAAAATCACTGGCTTCGCATCCATTTCGTTGGTTGGGTCCGGGTGTAATAGGCGCTGATCGACCTCTGCATACTTTGAATGAACTTTCTGATAGAGCAGAAGCCCTTCTTAACGAAGTAGAGTCAGCATTTCTGGTTACTGGTTTGGCCCGCGAGTATTGGGACACAATTGCCAATATTGACGCACTAACTAGTTTCTGTGACCAGGTTTCTGTTCTGGCAGCCCGCAATCAGCTGCAATTACTTGACCCTAAGAGCAAATTGACTAGTACTTTCGAGAAGTCGCTTGCTGCTCTTGGTAAATTAGAGTTAGCGTTAAAGAAGAGTCAGCAGAAAACCAATTTTTGGAAAGAAAAGCTTTCTTCTGTAGATGTAAGTTCTGCTTTAGTGCTGGTCAAGGCCAATGAGAATTCTTTTCTGCGATGGGTGAAGCCATCTTGGTGGAAGCTTAAGAGTCTTATCGAGGAGCGTTATGACTTCTCTCAGCATGCATTGCGCCCAACTTTCTTGCAAATTCTGACAGACCTTGAGGCTGAGCATGCGGCGGCAAATGAGGCTGAACTTGCCCGGCAGCAAGTGGTATCAGAATATGGCGACGAACCAGCGAAGCTCTTAGAACTAGTTATTCCACTTCGATCCGCAGAGCTTAGCTTGCCAGCACTTGTCGCCATGCGACAGCTTCTCTTGCAGTCAAGTAAGGGTGTCGACATAGTACAAGCGCTGCAGAAGCTTGGGCCAAGCCTTAAAGAACTCTTGGACGTTTGTGGTCAGCTTCTGGCCAACTATAGAAGCCAAGATTTGTCGTTGCTAGGTGAAATTATTCGTGATTTGCGCGAAGAATCAGATTCCTTGCCAGAGCTGATTCCCTTGCTTACAGAACTTGCCGATACCCCTCCAGCTTTTGCCCATGCTCTGCGTACATTCGATTTATTGCCAGATCAAATCGAGGCTGCAGTTGCTCAAGAGAGTTTAGAGAAGATCTATCGCAGCGAGCGTTGGCTGCCCAAGCTTGATGGGCGTGTTTTTAATTCTCGCGCAGAACGCCTTGGTGAGAGTGAGCGCGAATGGATGAAAGAAAATGCTCTGGTGATTCGTGCAGAGGTTCACAATCGCTTTCGTGAACATGTCAGAGTCTCATCGCTTTCTGCAACCCAATTAGATGCTAACGGTAAGCAATTTAAGAAAGTCTACAGCTCGGGCCGGCGTGATCTCGAACATGAATTTGGCAAGACTATGCGCTTTAAATCTATTCGTGACTTGATTGCTGGAGAGAGCGGCAAAGTGGTGAGAGATCTCAAGCCAGTATGGTTGATGAGCCCGCTTAGTGTCTCTGATACCTTGCCTCTAATGTCCGACCTGTTTGATGTAGTTATATTCGATGAGGCTAGCCAAATTCCTGTTGAAGAGGCTGTGCCTGCTTTATATCGTGCACCACAGGTAATTGTGGTTGGTGATGAAATGCAACTGCCACCAACTAATTTCTTTTCAAGTGCTCGTGATAAGGAGGAAGATTCATTTGAAGTAGAGGAGGATGGCGAGAGAGTGATGATATCGCTTGAGTCTGACAGCTTCTTATCGCAGAGTACTAAGAATCTTCCTTCCACTATGCTTGCATGGCACTACAGAAGCCGCTCTGAATCTCTTATTAGTTTCAGCAATGCCGCTTTCTACGCTGGTAATCTCTACACTATCCCAGATCGGCAGCGCCAAACTGATGAGTGGTCCGATATTGTAGTTAGCAGTGCCGATGATGCTTCTGAAACTGTAGAAGACTTGTTGACGCGACCGATAAGTTTCCATTTCATGGAGAAAAGCCCTTATGAGTCTCGTTGCAATATCGGTGAGGCCACTTACATTGCTCAGCTTGTTGCCGAGTTGCTCAGGCGCGAAACAAAATTTAGTATAGGCATTGTCGCTTTCAGTGAGGCTCAACAGTCTGAGATTGAATCGGCTCTTGATGCACTTGCTGCCACCGACAGCCTATTAGCAGCCCGACTAGATGAAGAGTATTCTCGAGAAGAAGACGATCAGTTTTGTGGTCTGATCGTGAAGAATTTAGAGAATGTGCAGGGTGACGAACGAGACATTATCATTCTTAGTGTCTGTTATGGCCCCGACAATAATGGTCGAATGGTGATGAACTTCGGGCCAATAAACCAGCGCGGTGGCGAAAAGCGTCTTAACGTTATTTTCAGCCGTGCTCGGCATCACATGGCGATTGTAAGTAGCATTAAGCATAACGCTATTACCAACGACTACAATGATGGCGCTGCTGCCTTAAAGAGTTATTTGCATTACGCTGAGACTAGTTCTAGAGGCGAAGCGAGGCTGGCTCAAAGTATACTTGAGGGTCTTAATCCTTTGGCTCGCAAGTCGCTGGCACAGTCTACCGAGAAAAATGCTGTCGTAATTCAACTGGCTCAGGCCCTGCGTCAACGTGGATTCGTTGTCGATGAAAAGGTCGGGCAGTCTCGCTTCCGTTGCGATTTAGCTGTCTGTTTGAACGATGACAGTGCGTACCGAGTGGGTGTTGTAATTGATACTCTTGAGCACTACGCCAATGCTGATGTTCTTGAGCGCTATGTGACACAGCCAGGTATCTTGCGCGCCTTCGGTTGGCAAGTTGCGGTTGTTCTCACTAGAGATTGGTATCACGAGCCAGAGGCAATCATAGACCGCATCGAGCGTGCATTGCATGGCCAAGCTGAGGCACGTGTTGAGTTAGAGCAAGAAGAGCCTTCGCAGGTGCGTTCTATTCAATCTTCAGGCCAGGTTGCACCGATTTCTTCAGCCTCTTCCTTTTCTTCACCTAAGTCAACTGATCGCTGCGCCGAGTTGATAAGTAGTCCAAGTGACGCCAACGGCTTCAGACGATTTGAGTTTTCGGAAGGAAATGTCTCAAAGTTTTGGCAGATCAAGCAGGAAAACTGCACCACCGTTGTTCAGTATGGTCGCATTGGCACAGCTGGACAATCAAAGACTAAGAGCTTTGATACGCCTGAAGCCGCAGCTCAGGAAGCAGACAAGCTTGTGAGGGAAAAGCTGCGTAAGGGCTACTTCGAAGTCGGTAGCTGAGGCGCCGGGCGGCCCTGTTGAACAGAAATATTGGCGAAAGTTACTTTCCTGTTGACGAAAAACAATTGTAGGGAGCACGGCATGCTTTTTACTGCGCAGTTGTATTCAAAGATATCGCCTTTGTCGCTGAGCGGAACACCGAGTAGCTTTAGAGTTTCGTCCTTCGATAGCTGCAAGAAAAGCTTTTCATCGTCGTAGCTGCCCAGTTGTAGCCTTCCGTCTTTGCTTCTCGTCAAGTGGTTTATGTCGGTGGGCCACACCACATTGGAGGGCGCTGCTGGCCACTTGTAAGTCGGGCCAATCTTCGGGAAGTCTGATTCCCATGCTTCTCTGGGGCGCCCGGCCCCCGGCGGATACGGATGTGGCCCAAAGTCGCCTAATAGTCCCTCTTTTGATTTCGATACGAAGGGCTCTGGGGCCGCCATAACCGGAATGTCTGCCAAGCCGAGGGCGAGAAGCAGCAGTGAGACTATAGATTTACAGGGAAGCTTAGTCTGCATCTTCCTACTCTATAGCAAACGAAGTAAATCGGCATGGGCTACAATGCTTGAATGCCCCTAACTATTGCTCACCCATGCGCTGTTCTGCCTTTTGCAAAGCTGTGCCCACGCTATTTGAACTTTGCTGCATTGGTGTGCGGTTCTATGTCGCCGGATCTGGCATACGCTTTTCAGCAGTATCAGTTTTCAGCCCAGGCACATACGTTTGCCGGTAGCTTTTTTCTCGACTTACCGGCTGGCCTGATGCTTTTGCTTATCTACTATTACTCTAAAGATTTGATAGCAAGCCAGTTGCCTTCTCCTCATCGTGAGTATTGGCTATGCTTGCCTGGTGGCAGCCCCTTAGTCAAGCCACACAGCTCTCTTTCTGATGCACTTAAGGCTTTAGCCCTTGTTTGTTTCTCTGTTATCCTTGGCTCGTGGACTCACATTGTTTGGGATAGTTTTACCCACCAACATGGCTTTGCCGTTGATTCTTTGCCTTTTCTGTCGCGTGACATTTTTGCTTTTGCTTCTACTCGCTTGCAGCTATATAAGATTTTGCAGTATTTTTGCAGTGCTGCTGGCCTCGTTGTGTTGGCGCTGTTTTATAGGAACCGTCTAAACGAAGCAAAGACAACTGATATTTTAGGCAGCTCGATCAGCAATACCAAGTTTTCTTTGTTGCTAATATCGTCTGCTCTTGCCGCCCTCTCTCTGACATTGTTCCAGAACATGTTTGATGTAAGTCAGAGTCTTGCCCACCAGGGTTTTGTTCTTGTCGTCAATTGTATGTTTATGCTTCCGGTTGTATTCTTGCTTAGTGGACTGATAGAGAGGTCTCGGCGCCGTTGAATCAGGAACTCTTCAAATAATGAATCGATATAACGCCGCAGAGTTAAATTGCTCGCTCTTCAAGTTGCCGGACAGACAACTCGTTAGTACTTACCAACACAACGGCGAGGTCTTTGCCCTGTGGTCGAGAGATAGCAGCTTTGCTATCGATCCTAACCTTGAGCACCAGGTGCAATTTGGTATTGTTCGTTTTACTTTTGATGACAAAGGTAGCCTGCCGCCGGATGTGCAGGAAGACAATCTCTTTCTTGAGTTTACCGATAGCTATGACGTCGAAAACCGCGAGGTGACTAGCCACCTTCTTTATGATGGACGCATTGTATTTTCATTTAGCGAAAAATTCACTGGCGATGGAAAGTGGGGCAAGCATAACTATGTGATCGCCTACAATATAGATGCATCCGCTTGGGAGATTGGTCACAGCCGTTTAGACACTGGTGAAGTCAGCTTCAAGCTATGGTCGCCACGTATGGGTAGCCGAGAAGAGTTGAGTATTTCCTATGGTGAGCTTCAACTGTTTTTTCAAGGTGGCCAGCTCAAAGTAGGTATTGATCACACTCCATATCACTTGGATGACTGGACCAGAGACACAGACTTTGCCAAAGTGGCACCAAGTCCAGAGTCACCGCATGAGAGGTGGCGGCGCCAGGGTTCAATCATTACTAGTGAAGTTCGGAGCGAAGAAGAACCTTATGCACCAGCCGATGGTTCATCGATTCCATTAATTTCTAGTGATACCAAAGTATCGGTCCGCATTCCTTCAGTTCGCACTGTGCTGACAATCGATAATATTGCCTCTGTTGTGAAGCGTGAGTTTGAAGAGCAGTACACGCTTGGTGAGCTGTGCTACACCGCGCAGCACATTCACAGAGAGGAAGATCAAAAGAAGCTGCCATTGGTGCACACCTTAAGCCAAGATGAAAAGGGTGTTCCCCTGACAGGAAAGCTCAGCGATTTGCTTCTCGCTCATCCGGCTCCAGTTGTGCCGCCAGCGAAGTATGCTCTCATTCCTGCCATTAGGTATGCTGACTCGGTCCTTGCCTGCACTAGAAGTGGTGCCAGTATTGCCGCTCTCGTCGTTGATACTCTTCACCGCACGAGCTGTGTGCTTTTCGTTCCGTTGCCGGAGTTTTCTTCTTGTCATTAAGTAGTTGAGGTGATGCAGTGTTGAAACCTTCGGTGATTGCAGCGTTTTTTGCGCTAGTCGGACCCCTTGTCCATTCTGCCCCAGTCCAGGGGCAATCTTCTCAGGCTAAGTTGAAGCCTTCCGTTGCTCAGCCCGCAGTAAGGCAGACAGTAGCTGTCACCCAGGCCAATACCCAGGCCAATACCCAGGCTATCCGTTACCCTACCTTTTGGCCGCCAGTTGTCGGTCGCACTTACCCAGAAATAGAACTGTGCGATTTGACAGGTAAAAAAGTAAAGCTCTCTTCTTATGCTGGAAGGGTAATCTTACTTGAGCCAATCGGGATGTCTTGCCCTGCCTGTCAGGCTTTTGTCGGTGGTGAAAAGAAGGGCGGCATTAACGGTGTCACACCCCAGGGTGGTACTTCCTCTTTAGAGTCTTACTTGGCTGCTGCGGGAGTTTCACCAACTGATACACGTGTGGTTCATGTGCAGCTACTGTTGTACGGTCCCAATATGGGCGTGCCCACACTGGCTGAGGCACAAGCTTGGGCCAAACACTTTGACTTTGGCCGTCGCAGCAATGAAGTGCTCCTGGTGGGCGACCAACGGTACATTAATCAGCATAGCTACGACATGATTCCTGGTATGCAGTTGATTGATAAGAACTTCGTGCTGGTTTGTGATGCCACCGGCCACAATCCACGCAGTAGCCTGTTTAGCGAATTGATTCCCTCGGTGAGCAAATTATTGCGCTAGCTGTCGGCAAAAAGGCTCTTTCCATCTGTGTCAAGAAGATCCAGGTCGGACAGCGAGAAGTACTTAATCGTTATGTTATGAGTATGCAGGGTTGGCTCTGAACTGGCCATAAACCGCTTGCGCACATCTTTGTAGGCATCTAGGCTAGCAAAAATGATGCGCACGCTGTTGAAGACAATACCAGTCGGGCCAATGTCTTTTATTACGTCTTCAATTCTTGTTTCCCACCTGCTGCCAGGCTTGTCGTCGGCTAGCTGTAATTGAATACTTGCTACTAGCTTTTTGACTACAGCGACTGCGCGGGGTACTTTTGCGCTTGATAGCGCTGTAAGAAGATTGTCAGTGAATAACTTAGATAGTTCAATTTGTGTCTCGGATGTGATTTCTTCCTTCCCATTTCTTTCCTTTCCATTTTTTTCCACGCAGACAATACATTTGAGCGCAAGTGTCACATCTTTATTGTCTTCTTCCAGCTTGATTGGTAGCGGTAACTCCAGTCGAATTATTGTTTCGTCGGCGCTAGGTTCTTCCTGCCAGGGTTTTGGTTTTTCTTTGGGCTCTATTGATATGAGCGAAATTTTTTCCAGCACCAAGCCGAGATCTGCAAAACTCTCAGCAGTCTGTAAATCTATTTCTTTGTCTAGTCGCTGTAAGGTGGAAATTGAGTCGAGAGCTAATCTTGATATGGCCAGTTTACCTCTCCAGGTCGAGAGTGCATCTGCCAGGCCATTGAGTAGCATCACCGCGGCTTGTCGATCGCTAGTGCAAGTGCTCAGCGGTAGTTTGCCGAGAGGCTTCAGGGATCGTTCTAGCAGGTGGTCTGCGTCTGTTACTTGAACCGCTTGAAGCAGAGCTTTCGCTGTTGTCTCATGGCAGATTTCATCGGCCTTACTGGAGCTTGTATTGAGAAAAGTTTTGCACGCTAATAGATATTGATCAATGCTGGATGGTGGCCTGACTGTGGTTTGCCATGTCAGTGTTTGTTCGCCCCAGTATGGTTCATGAGCCGGAATAGTGATTTTAACTTCGGAGATATATTGTTCGAATTTCAATTCGCTAAGAGCTTGCGAATAATAGGATAGCTCTGACGTTGGTTTGGCGCTGGTCGTTGAACCACTTATCGAAGCCGAAGTTGGTACAAATGAATAGAGGAAGAACCCTTCTTGCTGCAATGCTTCATTTATGGCAATTGCAATTTTGCTGTTTTCTCTTTCGCTTGTGTTTGTGCAGAAACTTTCGAGGGATGTCGGAAGCTTTTCTTCTGTGATTTTGATTCTGTTGATTATGGCCTTTAGCTTTGCTGCATTTGACTCTTTATTGTCGCCGTAGGCCTTAGTGGCGGCTAGTTTTATATTGTCATCTAATGAGTCTATTTGAGCTGTAACATGACACTGTAGTAATAGTTCACCGCCATTAGTAGTTGGCAAATGCAGCGTAAATGGAATGGTGAGGGCCGATAGATCAATAACGAACACTTTGTTTTTGAACGGATTTATCCACGTGCTCTTTTTTGTTATTCGTTGTATTGACTTGTTGTTGAGAGTATTGCTGTCTGAAATTATTAGCGCTGAATTGGCTGGACAGTGGTGGTAAAAGCCTATCATTGTTAATTCTACCTGGTTGTTTAGTTGGGCTATTTTGACTGTAGCTTCTCTATCTCTTTGGCTTTTTCTTCTTTGCCAAGCTTTCTCAAGGTAGCAGCATATTGTTTTACCGCGGTTGTATAGCTACAAGTTTTCTTGTCGCCATACTTTTCAGCAGTTTCAAAAGCCCTCATGGCGAGATGGTTGGCCTTCTTTTCATTGCCAAATCCTTCTTGCTCTTGTGAGAGCACAACAAAGCCGTTGGCTGCGCTGATTAATACATCTTGATCGAAACCATATTGAGCCATGCCGCGAGCCAATGCTTGAGCATCGTCGAAGTGCTCGTCACTAATTAGTTTATGAAAGATTTGCTTGCAAGCGCTGGCTAGATCTTTGCAGTCGTGCGGCAGATTCTTGTGCAGCATTTGGATGCACTGATACCACTGTTTCTTCGCTTGCTTTGGCTGCTTTTGAGTTAGATAAATTTGGGCCAATTGCACACGAAGGTTGGCAGTTTGTTCTCTATCTATTTTGGCTAGTTTGAGCAATAGCTGATCTAATTTTGCAATGTCTTTTTCATCAAAGTGATTGCTGTTGCTGCTTATGTAGATGCTCGATAGAAGCATGAGAGCTAACTTGTTTTTCTTGCTATCTTTGCCAAATAGCTTTTCTTGGGTGTCAAGCGCTAGCTCCCCTAGTTCGCGGGCTGCCGAGAGCTTGTTGTTGCG
>CAJXZK010000065.1 GCA_913063055.1 uncultured bacterium | reverse complement strand
GTCTTGCGCTAAGTTCTCAGCACCAAGGCCGCCAGCACCTGGTAATTGTAGTTCGGTACCAGGCATGATTAACCGTGGGTTGTTGCCGATTACTGCTTCATTGAGTTTGTAGATCTCGCCCCAGCGGGTGCTGTCGCCCATGTGCTTACCGGCGAGGTCCCAGAGATTGTCGCCTTCTTTCACCTTATAAGAAGTAGTTTCTGGAGCATCTGCTTGCCCATTTGTTTGTCCATCTGCTCCGGCGCCATTTTGAGCGGCGTTGGCATCCCCGGTTGGGTTGCCGTTAGCGTCTAGGCCCTGATTCCCTAAATTCTGTCCGTCCATGCCTTGGCCGTTTGCTCCGGTCACGCCGCGCTCAAAGCCAGCTCCCGTCTGAGCTCCTTGCATTTGATAATTTTGATTTGCTGGTAGTTGAGTTGGTAAGTTTTGCGGGTCAATCTGACCAGAATTGGGGCCGATGGTGGAGCCGAATCCACCGCCCGGGTCCATGGCGAGCAGATTGTTCTCGGCGCCGTTGGCTGGGGCAAAGTTGAGTGTTTGCTGGCCAGCTTGTTCAAAGAGAGGCTTGCCGAAGGGAGCGCCGCCGTTGACGTTGAGGTCGGGAGCGTGGGCAAATTCATAATCTAAAGACTGCCCAGCGCCTTCTAGTGGCTCGGATGAGTTGAACGATAATAGATTCTTGCTGTTCAGTGGTTCAAGGCTGCTGGAATCGCCGAGGGTGGTTATTCCTGGGGCGTCGTCTGGCATCAGGTTGAGGTCAATACCTAGGTGCTCGGTTAAACCGCCAATGCCGTCCATTATCTGGCCAGTGATGGGGTCGAGCATCGAGAGCATGTCGTTGGCGCCGAAGAATGATCCTAGAAATTCAAAGAATGAGGAAACCAGGCTCAAATGTCCTGGCATCTTCATAATCATGTTGACCAATGGCGACATCTGCTCAGCGCCAGGCATGGGCATTCCTGTTGGTGTCAGGGCTGCAGCTTCCATTCCCGATGGCGTAGGCATCGAGGGGAGGAATGATTCGGCGCCTTGGGGCTTAAAGAAGTTCGTGGCGGCAGAGATGTCTTTGGGGCTGCTCAGCTGGGTTTGAACGTCAGCCCTGACAGCTGTGAACGACTCCGTGGGATGCGGAGCCTCAGGGATACCGTCTAACGGTAGGGCTTTTTCTGCTGGCATTAGTTAGTAAGGAGGCGGAGGAATTTGCCATTATTGGGTCAACAGCGAGCGCTTGTCAAGTGAAACTGTTGGCTGCCTTACAAAATCGATGAAACCAGCTTTCTATCATGGTTTCGCGTGGGGAATATACGATAACTTTGCTCTTGCCAAGATATGTCTTTTGATCAGATACTATATCTCGTTAAGTACAACAAAGAAGTTCTCTTGGCGGAGGACTAATTGATCGAAAACAAAATGGAGGCTTGCAGTCGATCTAAGTAAAATGGCGACAATTGTCTTGACCAACAATTGGCTAAAGGCGGGTATTGAATGCGAGGCAGAAGACTGTCTATTACTGTTGGATCGTCTTATAGAGATCATTCAGCAGGTACTGGAAAAAGAACCGATCTACTTTCGAGCTATTCGGAAAGAGTGCTAACAGATGGATATCGTGCTTACCTGCGAGGGGATAAGCTCAACGTCCGCGCCGAGCACTTTATGGAGCAAACGAAGTGCAAGAACGCAGATCAAACTAGACACAGTAGACCAACGGAGGTTTCGCGCCTCCGCCACTTAGAAGGGCGTTTCGAGTGGGTTTTAACCCTGCGAGAAAAGCTCACTCTATTTCTGTTGAACGCATGTCGAATTAAACATCACAACCGACTACAGAGGAGGCCAGTGCGCAGATCCAAACACTTAAGTTGATTTAGCTTGCTAGTCTATCTAAATCCTGATTGATAGGCCTAGAAAGCTAGATTGAAGGCGCGCCACATACTCGACTGAGAGTAATTTGTGGTATTGGGAAAAAACACTGAATTCGCTGCATTTGGATAAATTCCAGGGCCCGACGAACCAATCGCGCCCTGGAATTTTCCTATTTTGAAACTAGCTAAAGGCGCTCCAACTGCGGGATAGCCGTAGGGGCCATAAGCGCCGCCGTAGGGATAGCCGTAGCCGCCGTAACCTAAATTACCATAACCTAAATTGCCGTAACCATAATATGGATTGCCACCACCGGCGAAGCTATTGAAAGTATTCCACGGCGTGTATCCGCCCAGTCCGCCACCAAAGTATCCGTTGTTATAGCCGTTGTAATAATTCGGGCCGCCGATGGTTATGCCACCACGGCCGCCACCGAAGTTAATTGAAAGGCCTGGTCGGTAGTAGGGGTTGCCATAGGGATTTCCATAGCCTGGGTAACCGTAGCCTGGGTAGCCAAAGCCGTATCCGGGATAGCCGTACTGGGGATAGCCATAGTTGGGATAACCCAGGCTACGATAGTTGAGGTTGGGGTTGACGTAGCCAGGCATGTTGTAGCCGGGCACGCCGTAACCGAAGGGCGAAGGGCCAGCGAAGCCATTGAAAGGCAGGGGCTGAAAAGTACTCTCAATTTGGTTGACGAAAGGTTTTACGCCGCTGCCAGCCCAGGGGTCATCAGCTGCATCTTTGATCGGTACTATGTTTCCGTGGGGATCAACTGAAACACCTACTCGGCTCAAATCAATGGGAATGGTAGGTTTGGGTTTTGGTTTGCTTTTGGGATCTGTTACTTCTTCCATGAACAAATCGCCATTTTCGCCAACAAAGGCTTCGCCCTCATCTTTGGCTGCTGGCTGGGCCGCGATGGCTATGGTGGCAGTTAAGATGCTAACGGTTGTTGCGCAGATCAATGACAAGCCTAGAAGCTGGGTCGCTATTGGCTGTCTATTTTTCGCTGTCATTGCCATTGAATTCCGTTGGTTGATCGTTCACTAGCGGCATAATTGTTCCACCGTTGCCAGTATTGCTGGCAGGAATAACACTGCCTGTTTGGGCACCGTTGTTGATACCGTTTGAGAACATGCTGGAGCTGCTAGCGGCTTGAGTTCCGCTGCTTCCAGTGCCAGCGGTGCTGCCAGTGGCGATGTCTTGCGTGGCACTCTCGCCAAAGACATTGCGTACTTTGCTGATTAGGGCCAAAATTGGTTGATAGATTTGATCAGGAAGTTTGCTTGAGACTGACTGCGAAATTCCCATCTTTTCGCCTGTCACCTCTGCAACTGGTTCTTGTGCCTCGTTTTTGTGCAGTTTAGAGGCAATGACATTGACCCAAAACTGAGCATGAACTTTGAGCCCAGTAATGCGATCAATTCTGATTTCGCCTTCGTTTTTTTCACTCAAATCAAACGAAATGGTCTTATCAAAACCTACTTCTGAAACCCCTTTTTGATCAATTGGTTTCACTACTTTTTCATTCAGCACAATTTCAATGTGGTGGCCATCATCGGTTTTGGCAATAGATATTTTTTCAGCTCCAACATCTTTGAAAGCCTTAGCTACTTCGGTGCCAAAGCTACTTGGTTCGACCAAGCGATAAATCGATGAAAGCTGAGTGACGTCTTTGTCTAGATCTGGGTCAGCGCTGCCAGCAGGGAGAGCTGCTTTAGCCTGGTCAAAGAAGTCTGCGGCAGAGCCAAAGTTCTTCATCTGCAGTGAGCATTCGCCCATGCGCCGTAAAGTCTTTTCAATGGTGGTTTGCTGTTCTTGTTTCTCGGCTTCGCTTAAGCCATCGCTGCTTTTTTGTAATTCAAGACGCAGCTTGTCCCACTGACTTTGGGCCCGTTTATAGTCAGTCTGCTCAAACGATCTTTGGGCTGAGGTGTCAATGCGTTCTAACTTTGGGCTTAATGCCAGGGCATCGCTTACGCTGAAAGAAAAAGCAAGCAATGCGGTGATTGGCAAAAGGCTTTTGATTTTCATAGAACTTGGCATCCTCTTGGTAAATAGCGACTACACTAGGCAAACTGTGGGCTTTTCAATTTAGGTTCCCTCTGCTGTGTAAGAATGCCCATATCCTGCAGACAATTTTAGGAACCGATTGTGACTTCTAATGGTGACATAAAGAGTAAGGAAATTAGGGACAAGCCTGAAAAAATGGCTCCAGCTAGTTCGCTTGAAATCTGGTCGTGGGCCATGTTTGATTTCGCTAACTCTAGCTATACCACAGTGGTTACTACGGCAATCTTCAATGCCTACTTCGTAAAGACCGTGGCTAGCGGTCTTGAGCTTTCTACTGCCACTCTTTATCTGACCTGTTCGCTTGGCCTGGCTAACCTTCTGGTGGTTTTGACGGCCCCGGTAGTGGGCGCCATTGCCGATGCTTTTGCCATTAAAAAGCGCTTTCTCGTTGTCTCTAGTCTGGCTTGTGTCATTTGTACGGCTTGTCTTTCTTTGGTTCATCAAGGAGACGTGGCGCTGGCCATGACCCTTCTGGTGCTGTCCAATTTTGCCTTTGGCACGTCAGAAGATTTAATAGCGGCATTTTTGCCTGAGATCGCTACTCCAGAGAAAATGGGTCGCATCTCTGCATTCGGCTGGACTCTCGGTTACATCGGCGGCATAGCAGTTTTAGGAGCCTGCTTGGCTTATGTTTCTTGGGCGCAGAAGGCGGGCCAAACCCCAGCTCAGTTTGTGCCAGTGACTATGCTTTTTGTCGCAGTTATGTTTATAAGTGCTGCCACTCCAACTTTCATTTGGCTGAAAGAGCGGGCCAAGCCATCGACTGTGAAAAATAAATTGAGTGAAATTGCCAGTGGGGCATTTAAACAGGTATTCGAGACCATCGCTGATGCCAAAAAGCATCGCGACCTTTTCACATTTCTGCTCTCGCTGCTTTGCTATAGCTGCGGTAGCACAACGGTGGTTGCATTGGCCGCCGTTTACGCTGAGCAAGTGATGGGGTTCAAAACCAGTGAATCAATCATTTTAATCATGGTCGTTAATGTCACTGCCGCAGTCGGTGCTTTTATCTTTGGCTTTATTCAAGATAAAGTAGGCTCTGTGCGTACCATAGCCGTCACATTGGCACTCTGGTCACTAGCGATTTTCATTGCTTTTGCTACCACAAACAAAGAGGGCTTTTGGCTTGCTGCCAATATCATGGGAATCGCCATGGGTGCCAGCGCGTCTGCTGGCAGGGCTTTGGTCGGTCGACTTTCACCGGCTGGTCGCTCCGCTGAATTTTTTGGCCTGTGGGGACTATCGGTGAAACTTTCGGCCATAATCGGACCGATGACTTATGGGTTAGTGACTTATTTAAGTGGGTCGAATTACAGGCTAGCGTTGTTGTCTACATTAACGTTCTTCGTTTTGGGGCTGATCGTGGTTTTCTTTGTTGATGAGAAGCGTGGCCGCCAGCAGGCACTTTTGGGCTAGAGTTCGGTAAATTGAAACTTCACCGATATCGGTAAAAACTCAGGGATGGCATAAGAAACTTCACCGATATCGGTAAAAGAAAAAAAGCAGCGAAATTCCTTTCGAAATTTCGCTGCTTTTTTCATGGCTTTAGTTTCAAATACTGCGAATCACTTAGATTAAAAAGATTCGCTCAACATTAAACGTGCTTTTGCAAATGGGCTTCAATAAACCATAGTTTCTTGTCTACTTCGCGCGAAATAGCAATGAGCAGATCGTTGGTATCTTGCTCTTCCCATTCGCTGGTCTGGGCAACGGCTTGGCGTACATGTTTGCCGTATGCTGCCAGGCGATCAGCAATTGCTACTAGATGATCGTCTTCGTTCATTTTTTCAGTGTTGGGGTATGCAGGCAAAATAGAATTTTTAGCGCTGTCTTTGACTGTGCCGTGGGCCACTCCGCCAAGGGATGTGATGCGTTCAGCGATTTCGTCGATATGTGGATAAAGAACTTCGGCGATATCGTCAAACAATAAATGCACTTGATAGAAATTTTTGCCCTTGACGTTCCAGTGAGCCTGTTTGGTCTGGGACCACATATCAAGTGATGCGGCCAGGGTTTCGTTCAATAGTTCGATAGTCTTGGCGCGTAAGCTTTCAGGGATATCAATTCTGGTTGTGTACATGTGGGTACGTTGTTCTTTGGTGGTTGTCATAATTTGCTCCAATTTGGCAATCTGTATACCGCTGCATTGAATTCTATGGCAAGGTGAAAAAAATACTGGCAGAGCAGCAAGAAAAATTAGCTATGTTGCTTACTCATAAATGAAGGCTATTTCGGGAAATTCGATGCTCAGTAGCTTGACTTCATTTTGTCCTATTTTTTTGCATTCACCGATTTGTACTTTTTTGAGGTTTTTGTGGTTTTTGCATAGTGTTCTAATTAAGAGTGGCGATGCATCGGTCTTGTTCAAATTTATCTCGTTCAAGCTCGCAATTCTTGTGACAGACGCAATGTGGTCGTTACTTAGAGGGTGCATATTTGAAAGACTTAGAATCCTTAGATTTTTGCATCTTGCCAACTCGGCCAACCCAGCTTTACTTACTTGAGTGCCGCCAATACATAATCTTGTTAGACCCTTTATTTTTATAAGTTGCTTGAGGCCTTTGTCTGAAAGATAGGTGCCCGAAGCGTCTATTTCGGTCAACGTTTTGCATTGAGACAGACCCGCGGCTCCGCTGTCGTTCAAGTTTGCATAGTTGAGCAGGATGCACACCAGGTCAAGTTTGGAGAGCTTGGATAAGCTCTCGTTTTCTAGTGTGCAGTTCTTGAATGAGATCACTTTGATCCATTTTGTATTCGAGATGAGCTCAAGTGCTGGGGTTGTCATCTTCTGATATTGTGTGGAAAAACTATCGCCTTTTGATGGTCTGGCAAGCAGTTGTTTTAGTTCCTCTATTGATATGTCTGGATAGTCGATTTCGCTGCTTTTGCTACTTTCTCTGATTTCTTTGCTTTCTTGGCTTTCCCTATTTTCTTTGCGTTCCTGTTTCTCGGTTACAGCTTTGCCAGAAAGGTCATTGGCACTATCTGTGGCCGCCAGTTTCGGCTTTTCTCGCTTTGGCTTGTGGTTATCGCGAAAGGCAAAAATGCAGTATCCCACTGCGAGCAATAGCAGCACGGCGAGAAAGGCTGAACTGAGTTGCAGCTTTAGATTGCCATCGTTCGCTTGATTTTGCTCTGCTGTTTCGCCTTCAGTTCTGCTTGAACTTGCCTTGAATACCGCTGAGTTTGGTTTCTGTTCACTAGTAGATCTAGACTGGTTTATTTTTGCAGTTTGCTGCAGGCTAAGTAAGTTTTCTAGTACTTCTTCTACGCTTTGATACCGGTCTTCCGGCGTTTTAGCGAGCATTTTTGTTACTAGTCGCTCTAGAGCTTTCGGGCATTCTCGGCTATTTAGCGCCGCTCTAAGGCTCGGTATTGAATCGTTTTGGTGCATTAGCAAGGTACTGAAGGCATTTGGGCCCAAGTATGGAGGCTTGCCGGTGAGTGCTTGAAATAATGCACAGCCGCAGGAATAAATGTCACTACTGGCGGTGACTCGTTTGCCCATGGATTGCTCTGGGCTCATATAAAGGGGGCTGCCGAAAACTGTGCCTATAGCCGTTAATTTCTGGCCTTCTATGTCGGGAGTGGCGAGGGCGGCAATGCCAAAATCTACTATTTTTACGTTGGAAAATGCACCATCTATTGTTTTGGATTCCAGGAAGATATTGTCTGGTTTTAAATCGCGATGAATAATGCCTTTGTTATGGGCTGCAAGTAGACCGCGACAAACTTCAACGAAGATACTGATGGCTTCCTCTATTTCTAGGTACTGGCAATTATTCAGCTTCTCTCCCAGTGACTGACCGGTGAGAACTTCCATTGTGTAGTAAGGCAGTTGCTCGTTGACATAGCCAAAGTCGAAGACTTGAACAATATTTGGGTTGTTGAGCTTGGCGATGGCCTGAGCTTCTCTCTGAAACCGTAGTTTTGCCTCTTGGCTGAGGTTGTAAGACTTAAAGGTCTTGAGGGCTAAAGTTTTATCGAGCATCATATGTTTGGCCAGGTAAATGTTGCCCATTCCGCCTGAACCAATGACGCTCAGAATCCTATATTTGCCATCAACCATAACATCCAGCAGCTCTACTGCGCCTGATGGCGCGGCCGGTTCATAGAGTGGTTCTGCCTTCAACGGCTGATCACTCAGGGGAATGAAAGATGATTTCGATAGTTCACGGGTAAGGTCGTCCATCTGGTCTATCGAATCCTTCTAGTAGTAATCTTCTGCCCGTATTATTCTGTCAACACTTTGTTGCCCGGACTATTTTGCCAGCACTATTCTGCCCGTGCTGTTTTACCAATATTTCTTCCGCTATTGTTTTTGCCGCTATTCTTCTCTGGATATTTATATGCAGCCCAGTATAGTCCTAATGTATTTATTTGGTTTAAGTACTTGCGGGCGTCGAGGCAAGGCGTCATGATATGAGGGTTATCGAGAAATCTTATTGGGTCATTTCTAGTGAAATTCATGCGAATGTACAGGCGCTTACTCACCCAGCAAAATTATCTTGGCCGGTCCCTGGGGTTGGTTGCTCTTGCCGGCACAGTATTTGCTATCAGTGGTTGCGACTATATAGAAGGACTGACCAAACCGGCTGAGGAAGCTCCAGAAGTCTCGCAGCCGCACTTGAAAGTGGTCAAATTGGCTGAAGATTTTAAGGCCATACAAGAAGCTAGCATTTATGTACCGATTTATTCAGCAATTTATTATGAAGATAGACGACGCACCTTAGATTTGGCAGCCACTCTTAGCGTGCGCAATACTGACCTGAAGAATTCAATTATTTTACGCAGTGTTGATTATTATTCGACCGAAGGCAAGCTAGTGAAGAAGTATCTTTCAGCGCCAGTTGAATTGGGCCCAATGTCGACTGCTGATTTCATTGTTGCACGCACTGATATTAGTGGCGGTGCGGGTGCTAATTTTATTGTTGATTGGTTGGCAGCTAAGACTGTCTCTGCGCCAATAGCCGAGGCTGTAATGGTCAGCACTGGATCCTCTCAGAGTATTTCCTTTGTTAGTCGTGGCGAGACTGTAACACAGCCGAAGTAACTTCTCTCGGTCTACATTCCGTGCAGCTAAAGCTGCTCTAGCTTTCTTAACGAGAGTTTTGAGCCGTGATAAATTTGACGCGGGGAAACTGTTGGCGCAGTTTCTTCATCTCTTCTTCTCCGATTCTTGGGCATTCTGCCAGGTAGACAGTTGCGCATTTCTTATTCTTTTGGCATAGGTACTTGATACCGTCAGCGGTGACTGCCGTCTTGGTGAGTCGCAAAATTTCTAGAGTTTTTATTGAAGCGAGTTCCTTCACTCCGGCGTCTGTTATTAGGGTGTATTCAGCTTTTATTTCTATTAAAGTCTGGCAGGGTGTTATCGCTTTAGCGCCTTCGTCATTGAAGGCCGAGTGATTAAGATTGACCCTTTGTAGTTTTAGTTTTGTTAGTTGGCTTAGATCTTTGTTTTCAAATCCGCAACGACTGATCGTCAAATTTTCAATCCAGTTGGTATTGGCTATGCGCGCAAACTCTTTATTCGAAATATTAGAGAATTGTTCAACTATCAAGCGGTTGTCTGCTGTCGGAGTCTTTAATCGACGCTCGAATCGATCCATTCGAAGTTGAGGAAGTTCCTCAGTGGTTGGATATTTTTCGGGTATCTGAGATCTCTTTGAGATCGAATTGTCAATTGAAAGGGCTGTTTTCTTTGGTGTGGAGAGTTTTTCCGCCTGGCCAATCATATAAAAATATATAGCTGTAGCCATTCCCACGGTGCTGATGATAACGGCTGAGATTGCCAACAAATAGAGTCCTTTTCGCACATTGTTTCTGCGGCTTGCGTGCGCAGTACCCGCTTCATCGTTGTCGTCTAGATACTCGCCATCATCATCATCATCATCATCGGCTTCATCTTCCGCATCTTCTTCTTCTTCTTCTTCTTGTTCTTCGCTTGAGTCTTCTCTGCGTGAGTCGTCTTCGCTTGTGCCTCGCGCGCTTGTGCTTCGATGACTCCGCTGAATTGTCTCGTCGAGGCGCATCAGCAGCTGAAGAACTTCTTCTACGTTTGCATATCTATCGTCCGCTGACTTAGCCAACATTTTTGCTAGCAATTCTTCCAGTGCTTTGGGACAGGTCCTGCCGTTCATGGCTGCCCTAAGGCTTGGAATTGGTGCGCTTTGATGCAGGAGTAGAGTGGTAAGAGCGTTGTTACCTAAATAGGGTGGCTTTCCTGTCAACGCCTGAAACAAGGTACAGCCGCATGAATAAATGTCGCTGCTTTCCGTTACTGGTTGACCCATAGACTGCTCTGGGCTCATGTAGAGAGGGCTGCCGAAAACGGCTCCTAGTGTCGTTAGTTTTTGTGTTTCTATTGCTGGCAGTGCTAGTGACGCTATACCAAAATCAACGATTTTAACGGTTTCAGTATTTGCCAGATTGGGCTGCGATTGCAAGAAGATATTGTCAGGCTTTAGATCGCGGTGAATGATCCTTTTCTTGTGCGCAGCCACGAGACCGTGACAGACTTGAATAAATATTGATACTGCTTCCTCTACGGACAAGAAGCGACAATCGTCTAGCTTCTCTCTCAGCGATTGGCCGACTAGCCGCTCCATTGTGTAATACGGCACTTCTCCGTTGACATAGCCAAAGTCGAAAACCTCAATCACGTTGGCGTTGCTTAGTTTGGCGATCGCCTGAGCTTCCCGCTGAAAGCGCAGCTTTTCTTCTTGTGTCAGGTTCGTTGATTTGAAGGTCTTTAAGGCAACTTCTTTGTCGAGCATTAGGTGTTTAGCTAGGTAAACACTGCCCATCCCGCCCGCGCCAAGGAGCTTCAATATCTTGTATTTGCTGTCGACAATGGTGCCCAGTAGCTCAATGGCTTGGCGGGTTTGTTCTTCGCTTTCGGGAGTTGCTGCGAGGGTTTTATCGGCAACAGTGAACAAAGCCGATTTGGATAGTTCGCTGATGAGATCTTCCATATCTGCCTTTTATTCTGTTGTTTCGCGCAAAAATTTTGTGGCGGTGTTTCGTCTTAAGCCCTCAAACATCCCTAAAGCTAGTTCGCTCCAGAATTGTTTCGGACATTCTCAAGCTGTTCTTTCTCTTGTTGAATTTTTTTCTTTTGAGTACTGAGAGAGTTGACCATCTCTTTTTCGTACTGTAGCTGTTGTTGTTCGATGGCCTGCATATTGGCCTGCTTCTCTTGCCGCAAGGCGCGCTTTTCTTGGGCTTTCAATTTCTTCTTTAGAGCATCAGGGTCTTGGGCGCCGTCTGGTCCTGGTTGCCAGTTTGGCCCCAGGGGATTCGCACCGGCTGATACGGCTGTGCCAACGCCCATGGCTGTGTTGATTTGATTGCTACTTTGATTGAGCAAATTTTCGATAGTTGTATGTTGTTGGGGGTTGAGTTCGCCACCATTTTGCTGGCGTTCATTCTTCACCCTGTTCTCGATATTTGCTACGTCCATGTGCAGCTGATTAGCCTGCTGTTCATTGAGCTGCCCGTTCTTCAGGGCAGCGTCGATTTTCTTGTGTTGTCGCTTGATGCGAGCATTGATGTTATCTGCTCTTTTTGCCTTACCAGACATGCTCTGGCCCGCAAGTGCCTGACCAGGCTCCTGAGCTAGCGCCGGCGACGCAACAAGGCATTGAACGCTGGAAACCACCAGATTTGCTGCGGCGAGTGTAACCGTAAAAGACGCTGTGGCGATATAAGAAGATACAAGAGTGCGACGATTTAACACTGGCATTCCCCTCGGGTCTAATTCTATGCTTCGCCTTTTGTACCCAGGCCGCAAATAGATTTATCAGAGGGACGTGTCAAATGGTCCTAATTATTTAGTCAGCGCCTTCTGCCAGGCTGCGGTCGTTTGGATTGAATGAATCTGCTGGAATGGCGAAACCGCGAGTGCTTTTTCTCTCTTCAGTAGATTTCGTTTCTTTGGGAATGTCTTGCTTTTCCATTTGTTCAATTACTCCTGTTAGCGGATGCTAGCAACAGACCCTATATTGCCTCACAATTGCTAAGGAGAGGTTAATTTGGCCGTGTTTGTAACCACTTGTCAATTAGAGTCTCCACATCTGAGCGCAACATCGCTTAAGAAAAAAGGGAAGGCGAACCTTCCCTTTTGTTGATTTTCGACAATTGTAAACGAGATTTGGTCTCGAATTACTAGTGTTTTCTATCGATCGATTTGAGCTAGAAGTGGCTGCTCGTAACGTTCTCCAGCGGTCTTGGTGGCCAGTCCGCTGAGGGCAGCTAGATCTTCGTCTTCAAGATCTAAACGGAACGATACAGTATTTTCTTCTAAGTAACGCACGTGCTTGGTGCCAGGTATCGGCACAATATCAATGCCTTGGTGAAGCAACCAGGCGATAGCAACTTGAGCAGGAGTCGCGCCGTAGCGATCAGCTACTTCATTGACTTCGTCAACAAGAAGCAAATTGCGCTTGAAGTTTTCGCCTTGATAGCGAGGGTCATGGCGGCGATAGTCGCCTTCAGGTAGATCGTCGAAGCTCTTGATCTCGCCAGTGAGAATTCCGCGGCCGATTGGGCAGTAGGCTACAAGACCAATCTTTAGTTCGCGTAGAACCGGCATAATTACTGGTTCTAGGTTGCGTTCCCAGATTGAATATTCTGATTGTAGAGCGGAAATAGGATGTACTTTGTGGGCTCTGCGAATGGTCTGTTCGCCAGCTTCAGATAGTCCGAGGTAGCGAACTTTGCCTTCTTTGACTAGTTCAGCCATGGCGCCAACTGTTTCTTCAATAGGAACATTTGGATCAACGCGATGCTGATAGTAGAGATCGATAACATCGATTCCTAATCTTTTCATAGAAGCTTCGGCCACAGCCTTAACTGTCTTAGGATGGCTGTCTAGGCCAATTGAATTGCCAGCCTCGTCGTATTTGAAACCGAACTTGGTGGCAATTACAGCTTGATCGCGTTTGCCCTTAATGGCACGACCGATTAACTCTTCGTTTTTATATGGGCCGTAGCGTTCGGCAGTGTCGAGGAAATTCACGCCGAGCTCTAATGCTCTGTGAATTACTTTGATTGCTTCGCTTTCATCGGCTGAGCCGTAAGCAAAGCTCATGCCCATGCAGCCAAGACCGATGGCAGATGTAGTGAGACCCTGGTTACCCAGCTTGCGCGTGTTGATGATGCCCATGTTGACGTCCGTGTTCCATACTCAGTGACAATTGAAACCCTATCACGGCCGCTACCGCTTTACATGAAGGTAAATAGCAATAATGTTTGATTTAAACTTCGCGGAAGCCGCATTAGGCCTTGTGGAAAAGATTCATTCATCATTAATGAACTCGTAATCGGCCTGTGGCGCTGAATGTTGTCACTTGCGAAAAAGAAATTTGGGGCCAGAAGCTCAATATAGAGATAATAGAAGCCTCAGAAATTCACTTTAATAATCTGTTTCAAGAAAATATATTTGGATGCATTTAGAGCAAGAGGAAGGCGACCATGCCAGCAGCACTATTAGTTATAGATGTGCAACAGGGCTTTGATGACCCCTACTGGGGGGTGCGCAATAATCCCGGCTGCGAAGCCAATATCGCCGCCCTCGTGGCTGCTTTCCGGCAAGCAGGCAAAGTCGTTATCCATGTGCAACATAATTCGGTAGAAGCGCAGTCGCCACTGCGCCCTGGTCAGCCTGGTAATGATTTCAAAGCTGAGGCCTTGCCACTGGCTGGCGAGAAAGTCTTTGGCAAGACGGTTAATAGCGCTTTCATTGGGACAGATCTTGAAAAGTATTTGCTTGAGCAGGGCATCGACGAGCTTGTGATTTGTGGCTTGACCACGGACCACTGTGTTTCCACCAGCACTAGAATGTCTGGCAATTTGGGATTCAATACTTATTTAGTCAGTGATGCTACGGCTACTTTTAATCGCCAAGGAATAGATGGCCGCAATTGGCCAGCTGAGGAAATTCATCAAAGTGCCCTGGCTAGCCTTAATGGAGAGTTTGCTCAGGTGATTTCCACTAAGGCGGTGCTGAAACTGCCTTGTGTTTCCGTCTAATCTGCCGCTGGTGCTGCACTGTCGGCGGTGGCTTTTTCTTTCAGCGATGGTTGCTGTGCTTTCATGCGCAGAACTGGCAAAAAGAGAATGCCTTTGCGTTTAATTCCCAGGCCAATTGCTAGTGAGCCACGTTTTCTTTCCATATTTTTGTCGGTCGAAACTTGAAATGCTGCTTGCTTGGCTGGCTTTTGCGTCGGCTTGCTCGTTTCAGTCTTGGTTGGCTCTACTGGCTGAGTCTGGGGCTTAGCAACGTCTTCAGCTAATACGTTTTGCGGCAATAATAAAGCGATTAATGAGACAGTTGTAACCAGCTGGTTCAGGCGACGGTAATTCACAGAGATGCGCTCCTGTTTTTTAGCATCACTAAATCTATGGTAATTTGCCGCCATTTGCAACTTACTTGTAATCTGGTACTTCAGCCACTCCTTCCAAAAACTCGTCAACTCCGATTGGCGAAGATTCTTTGCCCGTGGCATTCTTTATGAATATTACCGCTTGGCCGTTTGGAAGAATGCGCAAGTCTGGTTCGGCTGTAAGAGCTAGAGGTCTGCTTTTGAGCGTTTCTTTGAACGGTCCATTGCCCTTGCTTGTTTGCACTAGAAACGAGCCGTCTGTAGCATCGTGACCTTTAAAAATTAAGTCGACACACCTTCCGTCATGTAACTTCTCGTGTTGATTGTTTCGAAAGGCGCGGAGTGGTGGTTCTTGGAGCAGCAAAGCAATGGCTACATAAAATATCGTCATCGCCCCTGTAAACAAGATAACTACTATTATGCCAAGGGTGCGCCACACGCTTTTGTTCAGGCTTATCAATGCCAGTAGGGTAATAACTGGGCTTACGAAGAGAAAAATTGAGGTGGTAGTGTCAAGATTATTCCAGTTTAGCAGTGCGTATAGCCACCAAAGCACCTCTACCCCCAAAACTACCTGGCAGCCGCTTTGCAGTGCGGTCTGTGGTTGGCGATTATCTTTTTCCCAGCTTGGAGGATACATGGTCTGCTCTACCTATGCTTCGCATTGAGAAACTTGATCATAGCTTTTGTATTGATATTGTCGGGATAGCATTGCAGCGATTTTTCAGCGGCAGCCCTGGCGCTTTTGTAGTCGCCTTCCAGCAAATAGCTATTGCCTAAACTGAGCCAGGCGTTTGAACATTTGTCATTGATGGCCAGTGCTTTTTTGGAAGTTTCTCGCGCCAGTAGTGGCTTCTTTTGTTCTAAATAAATGGCGCTCAAGGTATCAAGCGGTGATTCATACTTGGGATATTTCGCCGCACATTCTTTTGCTGTTTTTATGGCTGAGGCATATTGCTTACGGCAATAGTGGTCGTAAGCTTTGTTGCTTAGAAAAACTGCTTCTTGCGGCACCGGGTATTTCGGTAGTTCCGAATCTAGTAGCATCTGTGCTTGCTTTTTTACTTTGCCAGTTTTGTCGTTTTTAATGGCCAGGCGCAAGGCTTTCTTTGCTCTTTCTGGCGCACCCATATTTTTGTAGCAAGTAGCTAAAGCTACCAGTCGATCGCTGGCCCAATCAACTGGTGGCTCATCAGGAACCACAATAATTTTCTTCGATAGCTCCTGGTCTTCTCGGGTTGTCTCTGAATTTGTTTCTAATCTGGTTGCTGGGCGTGATTGCCCTGCCGTCATTGGGGCGGCGCAGGCAAAAGTTATGGCTAATAGCCCGCTCAGGGTAAGAATCGGTTTTAGGATTGCCATGAATTCCTGCAATTGCCCACTGTATTGACTGAGCCCTTAGATTGCTGCTATTCCCCCAAACACCTCGCTTCATGCGCTCAGGGCGACCCTGGTCGTAGCATCTTTCTCTTCGAAATTGGGTAAACCCTTATGTAGCTGGCTATACTGCAGCTGTAGAGATTCACTCACATTAGCGTTGGAAATTAGTCTTGCCAGAAAAACAATTGGTTGTGGTTACCGGTGCAACCGGCTATGTCGGCGCTCGCCTGGTGCCGCGTCTGCTTGAAGCCGGCTATCGTGTGCGCGCTTGCGGCCGTTCACTGGTTAAGCTTAGTAGCCGCCCCTGGGCCAAGCACGAAGATGTAGAGTTAGTGAAGGTCGATGTCTTTGATAAAGAGTCGCTCAAGACCGCACTGACCGGTGCTTTTGCTGCCTATTACTTTGTCCACTCTATGAACTTAGAGAACAAAGACTTTGCTTCTGCCGACCGCCTGGCCGCAGACAATATGGTTGAGGCTGCCGCCAGTACCGGCCTCAAGCGCATTATCTATCTGGGTGGGCTGGGCGAAGATTCTCCTGATTTGAGCAAGCATCTGCGCTCCCGCGCTGAAGTGGCGGCTATTCTTCAGGCCGGCCCTGTGCCTGTGACTGTTTTGCGGGCCGGAATGATTTTGGGCTCTGGCAGCACATCGTTTGAGATTTTGCGTTATCTAGTTGAGCGTCTGCCTGTAATGATTACTCCGCGCTGGGTTTCCACTCCTTCTCAACCGATTGCTGTGCGCAATGTGCTCTACTACCTGATTGAATGTCTCAAAGTTGAGGCCACCATTGGCCGCTCCTTTGATATCGGTGGGCCGGAAGTGCTCACCTACAAAGATTTGATGCAGGTTTACTCGGTTGAGGCCGGTCTGGGCAAGCGCTGGATTTTTCCGGTACCGGTTTTTACTCCAACCATTAGCTCTTATTGGATACACTTTGTCACCCCGGTTCCCAACTACATTGCCCGGCCCTTGGCGGAGGGGTTGCGCAACCCTGTGGTCTGCAAGAACAACGATATTTTGGCGTTAATTCCTCAGCCTCTACTTGATTGTCGCACCGCCATTCGAATTGCCTTAGAGTGTATCGATCAGCACCGCGTCGAGAGTCGCTGGACAGATGCTGGTGAAATGCCAATTGTGCCAGCCGAATGGCCAAGCCCTGGCGACCCTGATTGGGCCGGGGGAACTGTATACGAAGATAATAGGGTCATTAAAGTGAGCGATACGCCAGCGCAGGTCTGGTATCGCCTGGTGCGCTTGGGCGGCAAAACCGGCTGGTATTACGGTAATTGGTTGTGGAAATTGCGCGGTTACATGGACCGTATAATTGGTGGAGTGGGGCTCAATCGCGGCCGCCGCAACGACTTAGAGCTCTTGCCCGGTGACGCTCTCGATTTTTGGCGGGTGGTAGATGTAGAGAACGAGCATAGCTTGTTGCTGGTTGCTGAGATGAAACTGCCGGGCAAAGCATTTTTGCAGTTCACTATTACTAACAATGGGGAGGGCGTTACTGTAGTGCAGCAGAATGCCCGATTTCAACCACAAGGTTTGCTTGGTCTGCTCTACTGGTGGGCTGTCACGCCTTTGCATGAATTTGTCTTCAATGGTATGTTGCGTGGCATCGCTGCAGGAATTGACGGCAAAATTTTAGAGGGTCCCTCTCGTGTCACCAAAGTCAAAGCATAGTGAAACCCACTTTACTGCCGGTGAAGTTATTCGCGACATTGTCATCGGCATGTCGGACGGTCTGACTGTGCCCTTTGCTTTGGCCGCTGGTTTGTCAGGGGCGATTGCCAATAGTGGTTTGGTTGTTACAGCCGGGGTTGCTGAAGTGGCAGCCGGTTCCATTGCTATGGGCTTGGGTGGCTATTTAGCGGCCCGGGGCGAGGCTGAGCACTACGATAAAGAACGCCACCGCGAGTGGTGCGAAGTTAAGGAGATGCCAGAAGAGGAAAGTCGCGAGATATTTGAGATTTTTCGCGCTTATGGTCTTAAAGACGAAGAGATTCAGCCGGTTGTGGCAGGCTTGGAGCGCAACCATGAACACTGGATTGATTTCATGATGAAGTATGAGCTAGCTCTCGACAAGCCTGATCCTAATCGCGGTTTGATTAGTGCCCTGGTAATTGCCGGCTCGTATATTGTTGGTGGAGTGGTTCCGCTTTTGCCATACATGATCTACAGCGACTCCCACTTTGCCTTGATGATTTCGGCCCTGGTAACAGTTCTGGCCCTTTTTGTCTTTGGTTATGTCAAGGGGCGCTTCACTGGTTCTAAACCTTTTCGCAGTGCCTTCCAGACTGCCGTGGTTGGCACTTTGGCCGCCCTCGCTGCCTTTACTATTGCCAAGCTAATTTCACCGCACTAAACCGTTGCTTTGCGTTATCATATCTCCTCAATATATGGCGCCGCCGTGATTGGCCCTGTATAGATTTGATGTATGACGTAGATTGGCCTTGATTTAATTACTTGGGCCAAGAGATCCCCAAAATTTACTCCTGCTTTCTAGTGGAGCGTTGATGCGAGACTACATTCTTCTGTATATCAACGGTGAAGAGCAGCGCATTACTGCTGCCCAGGCTTTTCAGCCGGCCAGTGATTATCTCAGGCTCGATCTCGGTAAGTGCGGCACTAAAGTTGTTTGTGCTGAGGGCGATTGCGGTGCTTGTTCGGTGATGATAGGCCGGCTCGATGGCAGCGGTGAAAAACTCGACTACGTGCCAGTTAACTCTTGTATTCAGTATCTCTATCAGCTCGACTGTAGCCACTTAATTACAGTGGAAGGCCTGAAGATAGAAGGTCAGCTTAACCCCGTGCAGCAGTCAATGGTTGATCATAATGGCGCCCAGTGTGGTTATTGCACTCCTGGTTTTGTCATTGCCATGTGCGGCCTAGCTAATGATCTTAAGTGCCCTTCTAGTAATGGAACTGCAGACTGCCAAAAACTCGGTCGTGAGAAATTCGCCTCTGGTCAGAAGCTTACTGAAGAGCTTGTAAAAGACTCATTGACTGGTAATCTCTGTCGTTGCACTGGTTACGAAGCCATTATTAATGCCGGGATGGCTATGGATATCGAACGCTTCAAACCTTTTGCCAGTCTCTATAACGAGGCTGAAATCATCGCTAATTTGAAGGCCCATGCTAGTCAGGAATTATTGCTAGAAGTTGATGGCTGCAAGGCCTTTAACCCGACTAGTTTGGCCAGTGCCAATCGCTTTTTAGCCGACAACGAGAAAGTGGTTATTGTTTCTGGTGGCACCGACGTCTCGGTGAACATGAACAAGCGTGGTCTTGCGCCCAAGGCGATCATGAGTACTTCAGCTCTTCCGGGCTTAGATGATTTGAGCCTGGTAGAAACACCTGAGGGTAGGGTCATGAGTATCGGTGCTCGGGTTACCTTGCGCCAGTTAGAGCGGGCCATAAAAGATTTAGTGCCAGAGTTTTACGATATTCTGTGGGTCTACGGTTCGCCGCAAATACGACATGCAGGTACTTTAGCGGGAAATATTGCCAATGGATCACCCATTGCCGATAGCCCACCTTTTCTATTTGTCATGGATGCTGAGGTTGAGGTGACTGGCTTAGATGGCGTAAGACGTATTGCCATGGCCGATTTTTATACCGGCTACAAAACCTTGTCTTTGAAAAAAGACGAGCTAATCACTCGTATCTTCTTGCCTTTGCCTAAGGCTGAGGAGATACTGCGTCTCTACAAAGTGTCGCGGCGTCAGCATTTGGATATCTCAGCTTTTACTGCGGCTATTCGAATTACTGTCAAAGACAATAAAATTGCCGCGGCCCGTGTAATATTTGGCGGCGTTGGACCAGTGGTGAAGAGCGTTCCTGAAGTAGAGAAGGCATTGCTTGGTAAGCCCCATGAACTAGCTACTTATGAGGCTGCCGGCAAGGTTGCACGTGAAGTAATTGCACCAATTACCGATGTTAGAGCCTCGCGGGATTATCGTTTGGCCCTGGCTGAAAATATTATGACCAAGTTCTTTTATGAGAGCGCTGCGGAAGATAAAGAGAGGTCACTTGTATGTCGATAGTAGGCAAGAACATACCTCATGATTCAGCTCCTGGTCACGTTAGCGGTGAATCGGTTTATATCGATGACATTCCTATGTCGCGCAATGAAGTGCTGGTTGACTATTTTGGCTCGCCTTATGCCCACGGTCGCATTCGTTCGCTTGATTTGAGCGAAGCACTGAAAGTGCCTGGTGTTGTCGCTCTCTTTACTTACAAAGATCTCCATCACAATGTTTTTGGACCAATTACCCAAGACGAAATATTGCTGGTTGAAGATGTCTCTGAATTTATTGGTCAACCAATTGTTGTCATTGCGGCTCAGTCACTGGCTGCAATAAAAGCGGCTAAGAAAGCCATTAAGCTCGATATGGAAGAGCTTGTACCAGTGCTGACAGTCGACGCTGCCATTGCTAACAATCAGTATTTAGATAAGACCTACAAAATTGAGCGAGGCGATCTAGCCGCAGCTTTCGCCACTGCTGAACACATAATTGAAGGGCGCTTTGTCATTGGTGGTGCCGATCACTTCTATCTTGAATCTCAAGCTTGCCTGGTTCATCCCGGTGAGTACGATCAACTCACTGTTCATTCATCGACCCAAAGCCCTTCTGAAATTCAGCACACCGTTGCCCACCTTCTTGGCTTGCAGCTTAATCAAGTGGTTTGCTTAGTTAAGCGCATGGGCGGTGGCTTTGGTGGTAAAGAATGCCAGGCTACTCACCCGGCTGTGATGGCTTCTTTGGTGGCGCACAAAACCAAGCGTCCCGCTCGTATGATTTACACTAAAGACGATGACATGAAGTACACGGGCAAACGTCATCCTTATCAGAACGACTATAAAGTCGCTTTTACTTCCGATGGCATGATTACAGCCTTAGAAGCTAATTTGTACGCCGATGGCGGCGCTTACAACGATCTCTCTACCGCTGTGCTTGGTCGATCGCTTACTCACATTGATAATGCTTATTTTCTGCCTATGGTCAAAGTTGTCGGAAAAATTGCCAAGACTAATTTCCCTCCTAATACAGCCTTTCGTGGCTTTGGTGGCCCCCAGGGGGTGATCACCATTGAAAATATCATCGAAGAAATCGCGGCATATTTGAAAATGGACGCCTACGAAGTGCGTCGCAAAAATTGTTATGGCATAGACGAACGCAATGTTACGCCTTATGGTCAGCTAATCACTAACAATACTTTGCCCCAGATTTTTGACGAGTTGCATCAGTCATGCCAGTACAAAGAGAGGCTGGCAGCGGTGAAAGAGTTCAACGCTAAGTCAAAGACCCATCTCAAAGGCTTGTCGTTTACTGCTGTAAAGTTCGGCATCTCTTTCACTAATCAGTTTCTCAATCAGGCCAATGCCCTGGTCAACATCTATTTAGATGGCACGATTCAAGTTTCGACCGGTGCCACTGAGATGGGTCAGGGAGTCAATACTAATATCAAAATGTTAGTGGCTGACGAGTTTTCTATTGCTCCTGAGCATGTCATTGTTATGGTTACTTCGACTGAGAAGAACAACAATACCTCTGCCACGGCTGCTTCTTCGGCAACAGATTTGAATGGCTCGGCTGCCGTGATTGCCTGTCGCAAATTGAAAGAACGTCTGAACGAGGTGGCCGCACAGCATTTTGCTTCGCGCGAAATTGGCATAGGTGCTTATGGTCATCTAATTGTTTATAAAGATGGCTATGTCTTTGATGAGCGCCGTCCCCAGCTCAAAATTACATTTCCCCAATTGGTGAATCTTGCCTATCGCTCAAGAGTTAGTCTGGGTGAGCGCGGGCATTACATAACACCGGGCATCGGTTTCGATTGGAATGTCGGTCAAGGCTCGCCATTTCTTTATTACACCAATGGCTGCTCTTGTGCTGAAGTTCTCATCGACCGTTTTACTGGAGATTTGAAGGTCGAACGTGTCGATATCTTGATGGATATTGGTAAGTCGATAAACCCTGGTCTCAATCGCGGTCAGATTACCGGTGCTTTCATTCAGGGCATGGGGTGGCTCACCAACGAAGACTTGCGTTATTCCTCAAGTGGTGCGCTGCTCTCTTATTCTCCCACCACCTACAAGATTCCAAATATCTACGATACTCCGCCTATCTTCAATGTTGATGTTATTGATAATGAGTGCACTGCCAATGTGCGCGGCTCAAAGGCTGTGGGCGAGCCGCCTTTGTTGTTAGCAAATTCGGTCTTTATGGCTGTTAAGAACGCTCTTTCGTATGTTTGTGGTGATCAGATACCGACCTTGACCACCCCAGCCACTAATGAAGAGATACTTGCTCGACTGACACAGTACAAGCTAGAGGGGCAAAACCTTCCATTTCAACCGTGGTTCGGCGCTGATTCGCCTGTCTTGGCCAAAGCGCCATCATTTGCCAAAGGTTACTTGGCCAGCGCTAACGGCAACAATGGCGGCGGCAAGGGTAAGAATGGTGCCAAGACCCAAAACAAGTCTGATGCAAAGTCTGGCGAAAAATCTGGGGCTGAGACTTGTCTTTAGTAACCTTCTATCACCGTGTGGCTGAGCTTATGGGCTGCGGCGAGCCCTTTGTGGTCGCTGTGGTGGTTGATACCATTGGTAGTGTGCCGCAAGAAGTCGGCGCTCGTATGATAGTGACTAGTGCGGGTCGCAATTTCGGCACAGTTGGCGGCGGCAAAGTTGAAAATCGCGCAATTGAAGAAGCGACGAAACTTTTGAGTGAGTTGAGCCAGGGCGATCACAAGGCGCCGAGAACTCGCTTTTTCAGCTGGAATTTAGAGAAAGATATTGGTATGACCTGTGGCGGCTCGGTGAAGATGTTTTTCGAAGTGCACAATTTGGGCACGTGGAACATCGCCATATTTGGCGCCGGGCACTGTGCTTCAGCTCTAGTGGAAATTTTGCAGAGGTTGGATTGCCAGATCACCTGTATCGATACTCGCCCTGATTGGCTCGATAGCTTGCCGGCCAGTGGCAAGCTGAAGAAGCTCTTGGTCAAAGACTATAAAGACGGCATAGAAAAAGTTAGTCGTGACTCGTTTGTGCTGCTGCTCTCTAAGGGCCATAGCACTGATTCTCCGGTGCTGATGGAGATTTTTAGAGGCTATCAGGCTGGTCTGGCAGCTTTCCCTTATTTGGGTGTGATCGGCAGTCGGGCAAAGGCTGAACGGCTGAAGCAAGATATCAAAGCTGCCGGTTTAGACGAAAAGTATAATAGTGCCTTCCTTTGCCCGATTGGTCTGCCGATTGGCAATAATGATCCCCAGGAAATCGCAGTCAGCATTGCTGCGCAGCTACTTGAGTGGCGCGATCAGAGTCGGAAAGACAACCAAAAAAATTCGCCCGGTTCGGCTTGAGCATACCAACGGGCGAATTTGTTTTCTCTTGTCCCAGAGACTTAGTAGTAGGTCAACATCACGCTAGGCAGGTCGCTGCGGTGATTGGTGGTCAATTGGCCGCTGTGGATACCAGCGTTGATGACATTGCCGCCGCCCAAGCCATTTATAGGTGGTAGGCCCATTGAGCCTTCGTCGCCGTAGATTTGTTCGGCCATGCCGCCGGCTTGGTAGACAAAGCTATCGAGAGTGGTTCTGGGAAGTCTCTGACTACGTTGGCTCAATATTGTTCTAGTTGCGTAAGCCAGGGAATCAAGACGCTGGTTGCTTGTAAATTGGGAAGGGCTTGGCACATAGTTAGGTTGAAAGTCTGACTGTGGGTGCGGTGTGCCGCTATTGTCACCCTGGGCTGGGGCAACGGTGCTCATGTCGAAGTCGGCGACTTGGGCCAGGGCTGCGCCTGATGACATAAAGCAGGCACAAATAGTAAGAAGAGCGCGGCGGCTACCTTTAGTAAGTGAAAGCATTGACATCAAATGGCCCTCCAAAGAGGCAAGCATGGCGCGCTGGTTGAAAAGTAGTAAGTGGCGCTCGGTAACATTGATAAATTACTGGCAAAGACGTGAAATTCTCGTGAGAGTCTACGGCGCCTTTAATTTCCGTATTAAAGAATCTTCGGACGATTACTTATCGCCGCCCATGCCATCTAAAATGCCAAAGCAGAGATTTGAAATTGGATTTATTTGCGGCGACTGAGAATTTTGCCTTTCAAGAGCCCCTGGGCCCGGGGGCTATTTTGTTGCGCAAGTTTTGCCAGCAGGAGGAGCGGGCCAAAGCCAACGCGGCTGCCCTGCTGCGAGATTTGGCCGCGCTGGTCGAGATTTCACCATTGCGCCACATGGTTACTCCTGGCGGCTTTGAGATGTCTGTGGCTATGAGTAATTGCGGCGCCCTGGGCTGGGTGACTGACCAGGCCGGTTACCGCTACCAGGCCCTCGACCCCGTAACCGGCAGCCCCTGGCCGAGCATGCCCCAGTCTTTTCTGGAATTAGCGAAGCGCGCCGCCCAGGTTGGCGGCTTTGAAAACTTTGTGCCAGATGCTTGCTTGATTAATCGCTACGAAGTCGGCTCAAGGTTGACCCTGCATCAAGACAAAAACGAAATTGACTTTATGCAGCCAATTGTTTCGGTCTCGCTGGGTTTGCCCGCAGTCTTTCTTTTTGGTGGTTTGGAGCGCACTAGCCCGACCAGAAAAGTTCAGCTCACCCATGGGGATGTCGCTGTCTGGGGCGGTTCGTCACGGCTGAACTACCATGGCATTCTGCCATTGAAAGATAGTCTGCACGAACTGACTGGGCCCTACCGCTATAACTTGACCTTCAGGAAAGCTGGTTGAATTCTCACCAATTGCCAGCGCCCTCGTATCTTGGTTTCTCTTTCTCGTTGAATGAGGCTCTATTTTCAGCTTTCTTTGGCGAGTCGGCTTTGCCGGTGGCAAGAGTGTAATTTTCTAGAGCTGCCCACGGGCTAGTGCCCTCGTATTGTGGCTTCTCTTTTGCTTCGAATGAGGCTCTGTTTTCAGCTTTCTTTGGCGAGTCAGGTTTGTCGGTAGCCAGGGTGAATCCTTCTAGC
>CAJXZK010000064.1 GCA_913063055.1 uncultured bacterium | reverse complement strand
TGCTAAGGGTTCGAAGGCTGTTGCTAAAGTTGGCAGTGGGCCATCTAGCTTAATTGACTATCAAGAAATGTCGGTGCGTTGCCTTGGCAAAAAAGATTGGGATAGCTTGAGCGCTACCCAGCGCACTCAATTCATTGCTTCTCTCAAAGGCTTGGTTGAACAACGCTACTACCCGCGGTGGCGCAAGATATTTGGCAAAGGTAAGGTTACCTTTCAAGATGAGACTGCCCAAGGTGGCGATATCGTAGTGCGCACCAAACTTTTGTTGGGCAAGAAAGAAGAGCTTCTCGCTTGGCGCGTGGCTGACCAAAGTGGTGCGCAGAAGATTGTTAGCTTGTCTGTCTCAAACAGTGATCTTCTTGAACGCCTCAAATCGCGCATCAAAGCTCGTCAACAAAAAGTTGGGTTCGATGCATTGTTGGCCTGGATGAAAGGTCGCAGCAGTGAAGATATGGGCAGCTCTAGTGGCAGCGCTCTTGCTTCTGCTGGCGGTTCGCGCACTGGGTCAAGCAGCATAGTTATGCCAATTGCAGCGGTTCGCTCTCCTGGTCTCTCAGCCGGTGCTGCAGCTTCTATTTCTGATTAGTAACTTGTATCTCTAAAAAATGATTCTCTCTAATTTAGTTCAGGCCAAATTGGTCAAGCGCTACAAGCGTTTTCTTGCTGATGTCGAATTGAAGGATGGCAGTGTTATCACCGCTCATTGCCCTAACCCAGGCAGCATGCTAGGCATGTGCGATGAGGGAATGAACGCTTATCTAAGTCACAGCGCCGACCCTAAGCGCAAGTTGCCATGGACGCTCAAATTGGTTGAGTGCCCCAGTTCGCTGGTTGTGGTCGACACAATGTTAGCTAATAAACTATTCAAAGAGGCTTTTGAACAGGGCGGTTTGCCTGAGTTTGGTCGCTTTGATCAAATACTTGGCGAACAAGTATTTTCAGACAGCCGCTTCGATTTTCTGCTCAGTCACACAACTAGTGGTATCAAGTCGTGTTTCGTTGAAGTAAAGTCTGCCACCATGTGGCAAGATGGCTGTGCTCTCTTTCCTGATGCCCGCACAGAGCGCGGCCGCAAGCACCTCGCCACGTTGAGCAAGGCTGTCGCTGATGGCTTTGAGGCCTGTCAATTTTACTTAGTTGGTCGCAGTGATGCACAATCTTTTAGCACCGCTGATGATATCGACCCGCTTTATGGTCAGGCTCTGAAGTTGGCCCGGCAAAAAGGGGTGCAAGTGGCGGTGCGCGCTCTTGAGTTTACCTATGTGGACATGGACAAAGAGAAAATTGCTGCGGGCTTGCCCTTCGATATAGCCCTATCTGTGGCTGGGGTTGTGCCTGTGCGTTCATCTGGTCTAACAAATGGATGAGCACTTGCTTCTAAATATTCATTGAAAGTGCACTTGGTTTCAACCTAAGTGATGATCTCCCTATTCTCTGGTTCATTAACTCCTCTTAAACTTG
This sequence comes from uncultured bacterium, assembly GCA_913063055.1. Taxonomy (GTDB): domain Bacteria; phylum Cyanobacteriota; class Vampirovibrionia; order Obscuribacterales; family Obscuribacteraceae. Next base: position 23,290 of record CAJXZK010000064.1, on the reverse strand, counting down.
CCAATCCAGCCTAGTTTTAGGGCTGATTTTTCTTTTGAGAGGTGTTCTTATGTTTTCTTTTAAACTGATGCGAGTTGGACTTGTTCTGCTGTTGCTCACCATTTGCTGCTGCGCTGCTGTTTCTGTCGGTGCTCAAGGTCTGGTTGGCGCGCCTGTGAATCCGCATGGGCAGCAGAGCTATGGCGTAGGTATTTGGGCTGGGCGTGACTATGATAGTGCTCGAGACATAGTGCGCATGGCCACTGGTGTTTCAGTGTTGCTTGCTTGCCTCATTGGCTGGTTTAGATCTCGAAAAGTTAGTGGGAAGAGGCTTGTGACAGAGCTTTTCTTGCTGGTGTTGTTTCCGCTGGCGGTTTATCTCAGCGGGATCTACTCAATCAATAATATAGGCGGCATAGGTAGCTAAGCCATTGCTTCACTAGCTGGAAGTGAGGAGCTCAGGGAGTTCTCGCTCAAGTGTTAGGCGACTTTTTTTCAGAACATTCTGAATTGAGGCTTAACGGTTGACTGGCCTTCTCGCTCTCGCGGCTTCCTCTCTTTCCAGCAATGCTCTTTCTGCTTCAGGGCTTCGTGCTTGCAGTCTACCGTCATACGAGCGCATAAACCGGCCTGGCCCGTGGGCCATGTCTATTTCTTTTTGATCGAGACCTTTGATCATGCCATACAGTTTGTTGTCTCGCTGCATCAGATGGCTTCGGTGTCCATCGCCGAGGCGTAGCATGGTTAAGCCTTCCGCCAGCATCTCGTGGGGGCCTTCAAAGTAGTTGGTGGCTGGCTTCACCGGAGCCAGTCTCTCTACCCTATCGGGGTTCACTGCACCGGTGACTTGGCCTCGATTATCAATTCGTTGCCAATTTGAATTAGGGTTGATGCCTCCTGGTGCATAGCCGCGGCCATCTCGGCCGTTGATCATCCACTGATTGTCTTCTGGCTTTGAGCCCGGAATTGGTGACCATCCCATACCTTTGTAAAACTCTGCCTTTTCGGCCGGGTTCTTAAAGGCTTTTTCTTCTGTGTGGTGGCCAAGTTCATGAATCATTAGACTTTCAATGCTGCGGTGATCGTCGGTTCTTTTGTCGGTGCGATCGCGCTCGGTTATTGGTGACCTGTCCATTGAGCCGGGGTCGACAATTACCGCTGGACTGCCGTGCACGTTTGGTTCAAAGGCCGCTGCTCCGCCAGCATTTGGCGAGAATGACTGATCTTTTAGGAAGTAGAATTTCAGTGGCTTGCCGCCATCACCAGTGGTGTGTGATGGGTTTGCTTTTGCTAAGGCTGCTTCAACTCCTAGTAATTCTCTTAGCTTTGGATTGCGGACGTCTAGCTCTTTGCCTTGCTTACCAGAGGTATCGTTCTCTACCTGCTGGCGAGGCTTCGGGTCTCCTGGTTGTGCGAACTTTACTCCATACTTATTCTCTATCTCTAATTGCTTCAGGCTTGTCATTTCTTTTAGAGTTCGGTCAATTTCTCTGAAGCCTTCTCTGGTTTTGTCGACGGTACCGATGGTGAGCTTTTCGCCATTGTTTTTCAGGCTGAACTCAAGTTTGCCATCGGGTGTATTTCTTGTGTCTAAACCGTTAGCTGTGGCGCAGTCGCGAAAAGTTTTATCGCTCACTCGCTCCGGTGTTCTGTCACCGGCATCAGTTCTGTTGCCGGTTTCGGCTTTAGCGAGCCTGGTTGAATCTTGACCTGGTTTGCCAAAAACAGACCCCAGCTCATCGCGAAAACGGTCGGCCGTGGCTGTGGATAAGTCTCTATCGCCAGCCGCTGGGCTTTTGTCGCGGGCCACGGTTGTGTCGTGAGCTGTATCTGCCTTTGCGATTGCCATGGGCCGTAGATATCCTTGTGACTGAATATATCCATGCTAGGAGCCAGGGGGTGAAAAGATCGTGACAGTATTTTGGCGGGGGTACTAAGGACGCTAGTTTTTGGCGCAATTTTTTGTTTTATCGCAATGCCGGTGTCATAGTGATAGTCTTAGTGTGGATTATTCGTCTGGGAACTAATGTAGCAGTGGACTTTAATGAGTTAAGGGCTGCAAGCAATCGTCATAGTGTTATGCAAATTTTGGTTTGCTTGCTAATTTTTGTTGCTTGTACAAATTTTGGCTTGGCTCTTTTTAACTTGAGTCCTCGATATGCTTTGTTAGCAACGATTATGTTGCTTGTTAGATTCTGCATACCGACCCTTGCCGTTCTGATTTTGCTCTGGGGACCAAGAAGCTTCTTTCGCACTTGGGGCCTGATTATTCTTGTTCCTTGTTCGATTGCATCTATCATTTTGGTTTGCTTTTGGTACTCGGTGAAGAGTAGTGATTTCTTTCCCGGTCCAGGTGTTATGGAGTCGATAGGGCCCGCGAGAGAAGGATATTCTGAAGTGCAAATAAAGAATGATATCTATTGTCTTGGCGACGATGGCTGGGATCATGGTCAGTACCCGCAAGCAATTTATCATTCGAGAAACTTCGGCCCGTTCTTTACGCAGCGAATTGAGGCTATATATCTTCCAGGTAATTTGGTTTGTTCATTCTTGCCGAAGACCGACGATCGAGTGATTGTGAAGATCGAAAGGGCGTATGCAGACGAGTGCAAATTTGTGATGAACGCTGATGTGAAGGACATTCTCAGTCGGCGAGTTAAATTGGGTATTTAAAGTGCTCAGAGGGACCTCTCAGCTAGTTTGCCTGACTGCTATATAGTCGGAAGGATGGCAATTCAAATTAAACATGCCTGCAAAAAGGCTATTGCCCTAAAACGACTTGACGAACAAGATTTCAATACGAGACCATCACAGTTGAGATGGCTGCCCGGTGTTCCGCCGGTAATTTGTGAGGTCTATAGATGACTGTCGATACTCGTGCAGAAGAGTACAAATGGGCAGAGAACTTCGGTGCCGGAATAGCCTCCCTTGAGAAAGGTAACTTTGCCAAAGCTGCCCGGTCGCTTGAGACCGCTTGTGCCATAGCCGAAAAACTGGAGCTAACAGAGCCTTTATCGAACTCATTGATTGCTCTTGGCGATGCCTATCGCCTAGCTGAGCAATACGATAAAGCAGAGCAGACATTCAAAAAGGCAGTCGCTTTCTCGGATAAGTTTTTAGAGGACAAGACCCAGTATGCTTTTGCTAATGCTGCCCTTGGACGTTTATATATTGAACTAGATAAAACCCTTGAAGCTAAGGGGGCTTTTGAGCTGGCCATTCCAATATTTAAACGACAACGTGATGAAGCAGAGCCCGAGTCAATTTCAGCGTTTATAGGTTTGATTACATGCTACCTGCAGCTCAGCGATTTTGAGAAAGGCGAAAAGTTGGCTGAGTATGCCACTGATTTATCCAAAAAGCTGTTAGGAGCGGATGACAGTACCACTTCTATGGTATTGAATCTCTGGGCTGTGTGCGTTGAGGCAATGGGCAAAGACAAGAAGGCGGCTCAGATTCGCGCTCGTATCGTTGAGTAGTTAATTTAGGCTCGATCGATCTAACAGGGGTGTAGGCAAGTGAAGCTATCAGTGTCGGCGCTGGCGATGTCTGTGGTGACCGCTCTGACAATGGGCAGCGCAAAGGTTGTTGCCGCTTCCACCTTGAGCGCTGACGACAAGAACTTCATCATCAATACAGCTCAAGCTGGAATGACCGAAGTAAAACTCGGTTTGATTGCAAAGCAGAAGGCAAAGTCAGACGCTACTCGCGGATTTGCAGAAACCATGATCACGGACCATCGCACAATAAATGCCAAGCTTAAGGCCATCGCCGAGAAAAAGGGCGTGGAGGTGCCAACAACTTTTGATGCTGAGCATCAAGTTGTAGTCGACAAATTTGTCGGGCTACACCCGACAGGGTTCGATAGAGTTTATGCCAATCAGATAGTCGCGCACCAGCGCAAGATCTTGGCTTCATTCGAGATTCAGTCGGGAAAGGGCGACATCGACCTGCAGAAATTTTCGAAAGCAACCCTTCCGGTTGTCAAACAACACCTGCGACTGGCTGAAGAGTTGAATGCTCTGTAGGGTGTTGGTTTGTCGCGCAGCACTCTAGGCAAATGCTATGGTTGTAAGAGTGGAGATTTTTGTTTAGGTGATTCGAGCCGATGTCCAAACAAAAATGTGATTGGTGCGGCAAGGATACTGAAGAAGTTGAAACGCTGATTGCGGGGCTGGTAGCTAACATCTGCAACCAATGTGTGACATTTTGCTTGCAAGAGTTTTCTCGAAAAGCACCTGAGGAGTGGAAGCCAAAGCGAGCTAAGTGTTCATTCTGTTGGTACTGTTCGTCAAGTTCAGACCAGAAACTGATTTCGGGTGATGGTGTCTATATCTGCTTAGAGTGCGTGCATTTGTGCGTTGAGAAACTGGAGGAGATAGCAGCTGAGCGTGCTGCGGGTTGTGAGACTGATGAAACTGGAAACAGTGATGACGAACATGCCGATTGTTCTTGCCGGAACCGAGAGCAGACTAGTAAGGAGAAAGAATGGTTGCATCTGGCCAATGAGGCCTCCGATGATAAGGATTTCCTACGGCAAGGCCGGGTCTGGCTGAAGCAAAATAGATCCGATGAATCTGCCGGAAATGCTATCGCTATGCTTTTGGCTGTGAAGCCGGCTGCCGGCCTTGTTGCTGAAGGTCTGACGTGGCTGAGCCAAAATATGAATCATGACTCAGCGCCAGAGCTTGTTGGTGAACTGCTGAAAGCTGATCCATCTCCGAAGATAGTTCGATTGGCCGGAACATACCTCAAAACTTCGGACGATGTTAGCTACTTGCGACCAATTATTCGAGCAATTGTTGAAAGTCCGCCGCATAAGGGCTTGTATAAAAAGATTGAAGACCTCATAGTGCGAAATCCAGCTGACAGTGCCTGGTCTCTTGCTCTTATGACTACCTCCAAGCAAAGAAGCAAGTGCTCACAGAGTCTAGTCTTGAAGTGGTTGAGATTGAATGACCGCAATCCAGAAGCGTATGTATCCTGTCATATTTTGTTGGCCAAGTCGCCCGAGATTATTGAAGCTGTCTTTGGCTGGGTGTGCAGAGGTGGCCGTACTGGCGATGATTTGACTAGTTCGCTCAGCTATTTGGTCCCAGCCGCTGCAAAATATCATAGATCTATTCTGCCTGGCGTTTTGAAGGTTGCCAGAGCCTGGTTGAAGAAAAATCCAGACCATGAGGCCGCTGGCCGAGTTTATGCTTCGGTACTTTCTGCTTCAGGTTCTAAGTTGGATATTCTCCGAGCGAAACAGTGGTACCAAGAGCACCGGACCAGTGACGACGCCTGGTATGTAATTTCTGACATTTTAGATCGTGGATACTGGTACAACGCTAAGCCAGATGAGTACTCGGTGAAAGAAGCGCAGCTTTTGCTGCGAGCGGAAACCTCGACTGCCCGTAAGCAGCGTTTGGTCGGCGCCTTACTCGGCGCGCATACTGACGATGAGAGCATTGGCTGGGCAAAGGAAGCATACGCGAGGAACAGGACACCGTGGATTTTGATAAGACTTTTGCTGCGAGCGCCTGATGCTGAAACTATTGCCGAAGCAGAGGCCGCTTTAAAACGCTTGAAAGAACATGAAGAATTAGAACCACAGATGATTTACGCTGTGCTTATGGCAGATGGAAAAAACAAATTGGCCTTGCGCCGTGGCCGCGTTTGGTTGAAGCGCAGTCCAGAGAACAAATGGATTAAGGCAGTCGCTCCATTGATTCGTTCAGCGGGTAAAAAGTAAGGAGTAGTTTGTTTAGGTCCAGTGCGAAACGGGGAGCAGATGAACTATTTTTATAGACTACTGCAGTCCTGCGACGTCTGGCTCATGACGTTGAATGGCTTGCGAGTTGATCTTCAGCCTGATGGTGAGCACCTTACCCCGGGTGGCATCCCAACGATCAAGGCTGCACTATCTGTCATTCCAGGTGTTGATTACAAGCTCTGGAAACTAGCCAATAAATACGGTGGTTTTGATGAAGTTATGGCGCCATGGTTTTCCCCGCCGGAGAAGCTTTATGAAGAGTTGATGGCTATTGGATATAGTCGACAATGGTTTGATAGATCGAGGGATTATGCTAGAAGCGGCGACTCTGATCTATTGCCACCGCGTTTTGAGTAAACTTGGGTATGTGTTCTGAAAGGTGAAGTAGCTGGCAGACTGATTATGAAGGTGCAGTAGTTTGTGATGAAGATCCAGCAATTTCTGCGTACCTGCGACATTTTCTGGTTAGGCTTAAATGGCCTTGCTGTGGATGTTGCGCATGTAACTAGTGGTGCCAAGCCGCGCACGCCACTGAGCATGACAGGCACGCTGAAAGTGGAGCCATCGTTCATTCCGGGTGTAGATTTCAGGCTAAACAAAGTCCTAGAAAAATACGGTGGTTGGGATTGCGTTATGACTGCTGCTTTTGAGCCATCTGAGCGGTTCTATGAGGAATTGCTGACCGCCGGGTACGATCGTCAGCGCTTTGATAGATCGCGTGCTTATGTCATAAGCCCAACTTCATATACTCATGACGCCCTTGAGGCTATTAAAAAATCAGAATCGAATTGAAGTGGAGTCGGAGCAATATCTAATGGCTGAGCTGACAACCGTATATAAATGTGCGATCCCCGAATTCGTGGCCTTTCCAATTAAGAAGAGTACTCTTGAAGAATACTTGAGTTTGACTCCGCAGCAGACAATTGATGTTTCGTTTATGTCATGGTTTTCTGATACTGGTTTTGACCATCGTGTTGATAAAGGTCATCGAAGGAAGCTAGGGTTGTCTCAGCCCGGTGATACCAGAATTTTGAGGGCGTACTTTGGCGGGAAAGGCTGGGGAATTTGGATCCACCCAGTGCGCAAAGCTGAACTGCAATCCATAAAGGCCCATCTTGTTCCTGGTGGTCTGGTGCGATTGCGAAATTGGTTATTGAGACACGCAGCTTACGATGGTTTGAATGGCCAGAGGCCAGGATCTTTTGAGATAGATTTTGATGGAAGAGGCTTGATATTTCGTGAGTGATTTTCTTACGGTCATTGTAGGAATTATGCGTTATTTGTATCGTGTGGCTCTATTTGTTCAGCTTCTAGCTTGGGATCTGGCTCTGGCGGTAGCATAAGGCAAGCTTCGTCAAAGTTCCGCATTGTGTCTTTGTCTATAGCCCGCGACATTGTGCTGGGCGTTTCATCCGGCGAATATCATGGTTGCTCACAGTCATTAAGGCAGCCCGTACCAGGTTGCGCGACCGGCACCGCGTTGCACTAATAGCTTGTTCTTGACTAACCTGCGGAAATGCTCTTTGAGCGTGTTGCCGCTTGCACCAGTTGTGCGCACCATGTCGCGCATGGTCACGCGGCCTTGATCTCGGGCGTAGTCTATAATTTTCACAGCCAATTCTGGCAAGTCGGCGAGTACGATTTTTTCGCGCTCGACTTTAACGGCCAACCGCCGCATTTGCTGGTGCAAAGCGCGCATGAAAAATGTTAGCCAGGGCTGCCAGTTTGGTGCGTCGCTGTCAATGGTGCCTTGTGTCTGGCGCAATGCTAAATAGTAACTCTCTTTGTTGTTCTCGATGACACTCTCAAGCGAACTGTATGGCACATAGGCGTAGTCTGCCTGTAGTAAAAGCAAGGTGGTAAGAATGCGGCTCAAGCGCCCGTTGCCGTCTTGAAAAGGATGAATTTCCAAGAACACCACAATGAACACGGCAACAATGAGCAAGGGATGTAAGCTGCGTAGATCGCGGGCTTCTGTAAGCCAAGCGACTAGCTCAGCCATGCGGCGCGGCGTGTCGAAAGGCGTCGCTGTATCGAACACGATACCGATCTGCTTACCTTCCTCATCGAAGGCGGCAACGCTGTTGGACACTTTCTTGTATTCGCCACGGTGCCGCTCGTCCTTTTCGCTGTAGCGCAGAAGGTCGCGGTGAAGCTGTTTGATATGGTTTTCGTTGATGGGTATGTGCTGCCAGGAGCCAAAGACCGTTTCCATGACTCCAGCGTAGCTAGCAACTTCTTGCTCGTCGCGGCTCTCGAATTTCTTGATTTCCAGGTCTGCAAGCAACCGCTCTACCTCGCGGTCTGTAAGCTTGCTGCCCTCGATGCGGGTGGAGGAGCCGATGCTTTCGATGGTGGCAACGCGTCGGAGAGCTAGAAGCCGATCGGGCGCAAGGGTACCCAGGGCGCGCCAGGCACCTTTGAATTCATCAATTTCGGTCAGCAACGTCAGCAATTCTGGCGTTATCTGGATGGTGTCAGTTCTCAGCATCTGATTGACCTCACCTGTATTATCACCCGATTTCACCCGATTGTCCACCCGCAAACGCACCTTATTGCACCCGATCCTTGCGCTATACTCGGTTAAAAGGAGGCTGCAATGAATGGCACCATAATTCGCTTTGGGCTTGCGGTGTCGGTTGCAGGTGTTTTGAGCGTCAATGGTTTAGCCTCAGCCAAGGACATAACTCCGCTAAAGGTAGTTGCTCCTGATTTGGTCATCGAATCGGCAGAGCAAGGTGAGTTTGTGGATGATCCTGCCGATCCGCGTCATTTCAAACCGAGCAATACTGTTGGTAAACAAAGCGGTCTATTTGGCTGGCGCATGAAAGTTAGAACATCTAGAGAAGTTATTCTGGTTCAAGAAACAAGTTCAAGAAGCGGACAAGCCAATGCCTTTGCCGTAAAACGGACGCCGAAGTATGGTTATCTGTTTGTAGCTCGAGATATCGTACGGGGAGTTTCGCCAGGTGATTACTCATCGACAGTTTTAGTTGAAAACGTCCCTATTCGAACGTTCAAATGGACTGTAAAATAACTCAGCCCTTATGGCATTAGAAATATAGACAGGGCTTGCTGCAGAATCATTTGCGTGTCCTCATGTGCGAGCCTTAAACATCCCAACAGGCTTTGATACTTCAATGGATTTTGAAACTCTTCACAAAGACCAGCTCTATAAAGGGAAAGTGTATCCCGTAACTCCTGCCATCTTGAGGGAAAAGCTTGCGGCTGTGCCGCAGCGGGACGAGGTTGTAGTCAGGTATTCAACCTACTCAATGAGCGAGCGTCGAATGGCTAAAGTCTGGAAGGGGATTGGCAAAAAAAGAGGCCCTAATTATATAATTCAGGCCCACTATAGCTGTCGGGATATTTCCATACCAAAGGGCAGACCAAGAGAGTCTGAGGATCAGGAACCCGAAGTGGAGACCTCGGTTGAGCGCTTTTTGAAACCCAGGATGTGGTCTATGAGTGTCGATGCAATTTCAGCAGAACAATTGGCCTTGGTTCGTAAATCTCTCGAAAACGAAGGTTATGCAAGGTTCGTTACTTGGTTCATTGAAAGACGCAAGCTAGCCGGTACCTTTGGTTACCATGGATTTGGTATGGCTTTGCAGGATGGGGTTATTGAGTACATTGAGCGGGGCTCTTAAGCGCCTTTACCTGTTGCGCTTACCGGGCAGTCATGCATCGCTATTCATTAAGTAGCGCAAGTTGTCTCTTTGGCAGTGCCTTAATTGCTTTATTCGATTGTCTAAGTCGTCTCGGCGTGAATTTATCTCTAGCATCATTCAAGAGTGCTATTGCCTCTGCATAAGCACGCGCGCGGATGGCTCCTTTAATTAGGCCAGCGTAGACGCGATCGCTGCATTCAATACTGAGAATCTTGGAGGCAAAAGCTGAGGCCACTCGCTTGTCTCCAAGGGCAAAAGCAACTTCACAGCACATCGTGCCGTCGCCTAGCGCATAGCGAACGTGCCTGGCAAGTTCATAACTGCGGTCGTTTTTACCTAGCTTTCGATGACCTGGAAATAGAACTAGACTATCGTATTCAACGACATTGAGAAGCAGATGAAAGCCGAGTGTCGGCAAATAATCTCTCAATATTTCGTACTTTTTTGCGCGGGCAATTCGCTGCCAAATACGATAAAGAATTGAATGTCTAAGTTTCTTTTGGGCCCCACTTGCCTCTAGTTGCATGAATACGTCTAGAGTTCTATTCTTTTCGCCAAGGCAAGAGTTTAGTGTATCCCATTGGCCTATCAATTTTGAGTCACCGTTATGCTGAATCAGCAATTTCTCTTTGTCGTTTCGCCAGCGCTTTATCACAGTAGCTGCGGGCGGATAATTTTTGCATAGCTTAGTGATCTTGTTGCTCGGCAGAAAGAGATCATAGCTAGCATCGTTAGCGAATACCCACTTGAATTTCTTCAGAGCCTCTTTGTAGCGCTTTTCGTCCAGTAAAGTCTGAGCAATCGTGAATTCTTCGTCGATTTGCTTTTCGGCGTTGAGTCTCGCTTGGGGAGCTACTTGCTCCTTTAGTTCTTCTGGCAGTTCATCTTTCATACAAGCTATTATAGAGTGTGGACACAGATGGATTTTCAAAAATAGATTTTCAAAGATAGGTTTTAACGTGCCATGCCTCATAGCAGCTGCGACGAGAATAGACTGCAGTTATCTAACAAAGCAGAGCTGAAGCTGAAGCAAGCGCGTGAGTTGGCTGCGACTGATGATCATGCTGGTGCATTGGAAGCTTATCTATTTGCTTTTGATAATGGCAAGTATGTTTACGGCTGGGGTGGAGTGCGTCTGTCGTACATACCTAGTGAAATAGCGCTACTGGGCGAGAAATACCCACCAGCTAAGTTAGCATTACAATCTCGGCGTGAGGCCAGAGAACAGCTTCTGCGTGACGGCGAGACAGACTTTGATGTTCTTTCTGAGTGGCTTTGCCTCAATCGATATTTGAATGAAAAGGATCGCGAGCTGGAGCTACTAAAGGATTTGGAGGCAAAGGGAATCTTAGATGATTCTGTGAAGGAGCGCATTGTTGAATCGAACTTTGAGCGATTGCTCGAAGAGCAGCGCTATGAAGTGTTAGCCGAATATCTTGATGAGTTTGGGCATAAGTTTATGTTTCAGATCTTCCATTATGATAACGAAGTGCTCTTTCCTGATAAGCGTGAGCGCAAAATTGCGGATGAATCGATGTCTGATTTCTGGAAGGGTCATATTGCCGTAGAGGGTGCCAAAGTATTTGAATTGGCTCTGGGCGTGAAGAAAGATTTGCAAGCCGATGAGATTGCAAAGCGAGTTCTCTTGGTCAACAGTACTCTCGAGACCTACGCTATGTTGCTCGTTGCCGCTTCACGAGCTGGACGAAAGAACAAAGCACGTGAGTTGTTAAAGCTGGCTAAAGCTAATCTCGCAAAAGAGGAGTACGAGAGGCTGAGGAATGGTTGAGCCCCAAAGGGAGTTGCCGTTTTGAGCGCGATGATTAGTTCTAGGCATAAACAAACGACGCTAAAGGCCGCAGCTCTTCTGGTGCTGGCGCTTGTGCCACTTACTTCTTGCGCTCCTGCCTCACCTTCATCAGGTAAGGACACAGCCAAGCTCTCGCTGGAAGAGCTTGATGTATCAGACTACTTCGCTAGAGATTCTGGGGTTGACCTGAAAGACAGAGTTTATTTCGTTAGTGCTCTAAAGGAGCTGCACGAGCGGCCCTTGAATGAAGTTGGGAGAAAGGGAGTAGCCTATCGCTTTATCGCGCTCCCGTCTTTTTACAAGCCGCTTTGTGTGACTGCATACTTTCCTGATGACGGTGAGAGCCTTATCACTGGAAAGCAGATCATATTTGAACCTAGGGCAGGCAAGTCTGATTCATCTCGTCGCCAGATATTGAAAGCCCCTAAAATTCAATTGTCTGATGAGAAAGCTGCTGCCTTCAAGAAAGCATTTAAACAGGTCAACTTCTTTTGGCTTGACCAATACGATCAATACACCCGCCCTCCTCTCTTCGAGTTCGATTTCAACGGCCGCCACTTCAGTAGCCCAACTGGCGATTGGTGTATTAAAGATGGCACCCTTTGGGTAGTGGAAGGGTGGGACCATGGGGTATATCGCGTTCTGCAACGCCAGATCCTGAGCGACGATGATCCGGTTCAACAGCTCGCAAATTCATTGCTGACAGAGTGTAAATTTCTCCCTGAGAATACGGGTGGGATTTATTGAATGGAGAAAAAAGAGCAGTCTGGCAAACGAAATAGTTTTGAGTAAGGTGCTGATTGGTTTAACTCAAAAGGAAATAGTGGAGTATATGGGCACGCCTGATGCGTTTGGCGCCATTCATGATGTAGGCCCACAAATTAGAGTAACTGGATACAATGCCTGTGATGGAGAGAGTCAGTGCGACTTGATGATCAATCTGAACGACAATGGGAAGGCATCAGAGGTTTATCTCGACGTAAATTATTGACCGCTCTGGGGTGCTCCGGTGCTCTCCCTGTCAGCGCCTCTCTTGTTCGACCGGCTTTAGTTGCCGTCCCACTCTGTCGGATAGCTTTCTGAATCGCTCTTCGACACTTTTAAGGATGTAATCTGGTTTCGCCTGTTCCGCTCTCTCTTGTTCTTCTCTTTGTCTCCTTGCGAGAAGAAAGTCATTGTGTTCCTTTGTGAAATCTCGTCCAAAAAGGTCATTTGCTACTTCAATTGACCCTTTGCTTGTCCGCACTGCGACATTGAACAGTTCGCATGTGCATGTTTCAGTAGTGACCGGAAGTACCTCTAGCTCTTTAACCGTGGCAGCATTCTTCAAGCGGGCCAAGCTCTTCCTTTGGCTATCGGTTAGCGTAATTTTGTCTTTCCCGTGAGCCAGACTTGATATCTGCTCTTTTGTAAGCGTCAAGAGTGTATGAGGTCCATTGACGTGGCCTTGGGATATTAAGCCGTCGGCGAGCGCCGCTGGGCACGCAAGCATGGCTAAGAGCGCGAGAAGAACTGTGACTGAATTCTTTTGCATCTGGAGCCTCGGCTCATGGGTTGAATTGATTATACTGCTCCTAGAATATTTTCCACTTAGAATAGGTATCTAGGTTTGGTTAGTACTGATCGCCTTAAGCGGTTTTGGCTAGGTGCCTTAAGGGTATAGACATGCAAGATGTGGACACATAATAGATGTTTAAATGGAAGGCAGCTGAGAAACTCGCGCAACCGAAGATAACGGAAGTTATTGCAGGGGATGAGTTGCTCACGACAGCTATTGTGGAAGAAGCTGAACCTGCTCCGTTGCCAATTGCAGAGCCACTGACCGACATGGTCACGCCCTCTATTGCCGACGAATGTGCGAGTTCTATTGCGAAACCTCAGGTACCTGTTGCGCTTCCACCTAATGAACCTGCTGCTGACCTAGGTGTAACAGCAGCGATTCAGAAGTCAAAATTTCCGGAAACCCCGCCTGAACTGGGCGATCGTTATGAGGTCATAGAGTTCATTGGTAGCGGGGGCATGGGCTCAGTTTGGAAGGTCTATGACAAACAGCTAGAGGGAACCTTTGCGGTCAAGGTGCTAAAGCCTGAGCTGCTTGCCGATGCTACTGCTGTTAAACGTTTCGAGAAAGAAGCGAACCTAGCCTCTGATTTGACTCACGCCAATATTGCCGCCATCTTTGGCCCCGGCACTGACAGCCAGGGGCGCCCATTCATCATCATGGGATACGTCGATGGCGAGAGTCTCGCCGACATTTTGGCTCGGGAAGGAAAGCTTTCCGAAGAGCGTGCGCTCGATATCTTCACTCAAATTTGTGAGGCACTTTCGCACTCGCACATGAAGGGAATTATCCACCGTGATATCAAGCCGAGCAACATCATAATTTCCAAAACTGAGTCTGGTGGCGATATGGTGCATATCGTTGACTTTGGCATTGCTCGTTGTATCTACGACGAAGTGACCAAGACCCAGGCGCTCACCAAAGCTGTAGACATCTTCGGTAGCCCGCGCTATATGAGCCCTGAGCAGTTTCTCGGAAACAACGTCACTGGCCAGTCTGATATCTATTCTCTTGGATGCGTCTTTTATGAGATGCTGACTGGTGCTCCGCCATTCACTGACGAGAACCCAGTCAAGCTTATTTTGCAGCACATTAGTGAGACGCCTGATTTATCTGGAATTCCTCAACGATTGCAATACCTAGTCTACTCTTGTCTGACAAAAGAGCCTGAGTCGCGCCTTCCAAGCGTAGATAGCTTACTTGCGCGAATAGCCTTGTTGGGTTCAGATCTCTTCGTCAACGGACAGCCTACTGCTCTGATTCACAGCATGCTGGCGGTAGCGATAATTTTGATTCTGGGTTGTTCCGACGTTTATCCTGCTACTAGAGGTTTCGCCCAACCGTTTATTGGTTCCGCTGTGGTGCTGCTTCTCTGGCTTTATGTTGTTGCTGTTAATCGAGACAATGCTGGTCGGTCAATCAACTACAAGATTTTGGAGTTAAATCTATTCTTCGCTACTATCGCTGGAGTAATAATCAACTGCTTGGCGTTAACACATATTGCCTATATAAATTTGCTGGTAACACCGTTCATGGCGGCATTGAGTCTCTTCTTGATACTTCAGCCAAAGGTTGTTGCAGCTTATTCGAAGTGCGTCTCAACAGTCTCTAGTCTAGTAATGACTTGCGAATCAGGCTTCTATAGCAAGCATGAAAATATTATTCAGAAGGTAGGTCTGACAATGATGCATTCCCTCCTTGTCTTGCTATGTCTTACGGTCGCAGCGAATGTGTTCTTATTGGTTTTGATTAGTGCTTGCGGATTAGATATTGCCTCGGCAACAACGATTTCTAGTTCCATGTTTCTGGCTTCAATGTTTGTACTCTTCAATTTAGTCTTTGCTCTAACTCGCTTATTTTTGGACTTTTCTACCTGTAAGAGGACGGTTAGGCAGAGCTTAAAGCTTTCGCTAAAAATTCAAACAATTGTGGTTTCATTTGTGGTGTTTGCGACAATGGCAGTAACCACTATGGCCGGCGGTGATGGCATTAAACTGTTGGCGAGGCAGGTTTTTCAGAGTCAAGATGATAAGCGGAGAGAGCTACAGGTTCGTCTGGAAGCATTGAGTTATCCGGATACACTCTTCGCCAATCAAGCTAGACTCATTGCCGCAAGCTGCCTTTGGGGGGTTAATGGGCGAAACTCTGATGCACTGGCTCTCGGCCAACAGATTATTGCGAGCAGGCGAGAAAAAGACCCAGTTACTTTAGCCGCTGCTTATGTTCTGCGATTTCGAATTCGTGATTTGAAAGGTCAAGGCGGGAGTGATACCGCTGATTTGTATAAAGCCATGAGCTATCTTGAAAGTTCTCAACATGCATCATTTACTGATTTGGAGTCAAGCCTGTTCGGAATTCTTCGCCCGTTAGAAGCGGAGATTGTAGCTTTGACTGTAGGAGAGTTGGCCGCAAAGAACAATGACTTAGCTCTCGGTAAGCGAGCTCTGGAGCTGGTAAAGAAGTATGTGAAAGACAATCATTCGGACCTTGAGCGCGCTAATGAATTGCAAGCGACCGTAGATGCAATGTCCGCACCGAAGCCACCCAGCGCTGTTGACCTCAAGTAATTCACACCATCGCCACCCTTTATCAGATCTTTTCTACTTTGCAAGCCTCACGAAATATTCACGGATTAGGCTTAAGCTGTGTCTGTAGGTAGAGGTCGCGCGCTTGTTTATTAAAACCACTTCTGTTGCGCTTCTACTGTTGACTCTCGCTACGCTATCTTTCTCTGAAGCTGAGGCTAGAGGACGAGGTCGCATGGGCGGGATGCGTATGGGCGGCGGAATGCGCGGCTTGGGAATGACTGGTCTGGGAGGGAGAAGCGCTCTCGGTGGTCAGATTCGTCTAGGTCGTGGTCGCGGCGGTCGCCGGGGTGGTTATAACAGAGCTGCCAACATCGGTCCTTCGGTCGAGCAGCAGCAGGCCACTTATTTTCAAGAACGCCGAGCCGAGAACCCATATTCGCAGGTCGCTGCGCGCGTCAATGTGAGCGATTACGTCAAAGATTATCGCTAGCTCTTTTCGGTAACTGTGGTTAAATTGATTAGTGGCTTGAGGAAAGAGAGAATCTCAGCAGCTCGACCTTGCCTTTGTACAATTTGCTGGAGCAGCCGAATATTTCTAAGTCATCTCCATTGCTATACAAGAAGCGTCTTTTGGTGTTCACGGTTTGCGCCGTCATGTTTTCTGGCGGTGCTGCCTTAGCCGAGCGGCCAAAATACAGCGGTGTTGTAAAATTTACTGCTCCGTCAGTAACAGGTTTGCATAGCGGTAAAGAATTGCCAGGGCCCACGACACCGGTGCCAGACCTGGATGAGAACATGAATCAGTGCGCTGGCACTGTTCAGCATTATCGCCTACCTGCAACTGGCTATACTCCACCGCCTCCGTCTAATGACAGTCGAGCTGGCAAGCTTCTATACGTTAAGCGCAATTGTGGCAGCTGTCACCAGACGGAGAACATAGGCGGTACCTTGGGCCCACCTCTTGATGGCATTGGCGGTGCCCGCGGAGAGCAGTTCATTACCGCTCATATTTTAGATCCTGAGAAACAGATGATTGAGTTTCCTGAATTGTTTGGCGGTAGATCAAATATAATGCCGCATTTAGGCATCAGGTTGAATGAGGCTAAGCTGATTACCGCTTATCTACTTACTTTGCCAGAGCCGCAGAACGGTTTCCTTGTCAATGCACATCCTAAAATAGGTGCGCCCAGCAAAGAGCGTTCGGCAGTAAAAGTAGTTGCAAAGCCTGCCACTGCCAATGATGCTAGTTCTATAAGTAAGGGCCGCGCTTTGTTTCTCAGCCGTGGTTGCGCTGCTTGCCACACAGTGGATGGTGGGCCAAGCAGGTTTGGTCCGAGGCTTGATGGAATTTCGACGCGGCGCACCCGACCGGAGTTAGAGGAAGCCTTGAGAAGCGGCTACGACGAACCTGAGATGATTCGCACACTGCACTTATCCAGTGCAGAAATGCAAAACATAATTGATTTTCTCAACAGTCTTCCGAGTGCAAAACCGGAAAAAGCCAGTTCGCACAAACCTAGTTTGCATAAAACTAGGTCGCACATAGCTGGGTCGAACAGCGCTGGAGCTGTAAGAAAGAAACAAAAGTGAGCTGTGGTATACGACGAAGCTTATAAGTGGCAAGCAGCGCTATTCGCGGTTTTGCTCTTTGTGCTTGTTTTCAATTTCAAGCCATTTGGCCTCTTCTTCGTCTTGTAGTGACTTGAGCAACAGCTCCGGATCTTGGCCGTGTGCATCACTGCCGGCTACGATTTGATTTCTCTTTTGCTGAGCTGCCGCTTTGTATTTTTTTGCAAGAGCAAAAACCTCTTCGGCTTCTTCTCTGCTGTTAAAAGCGCAGTATGGTACCTGTATGCCGTTGACCAAGGCAAGCACATAGATGCAGCCGTTTTTCATTTTGACTTCACGGATCTGGTGCCATTTGTAGTTGAACTTTATTCGTCCGAGTGAGTCTCTAATACCATCCTCATCAATAATTGTCGTACATGGGCCATAGAACTTGCTTAAAAACAGAACGGCTGCAGTGTGAACAAAAGCAAGGTAGAGAGTAGTGAAAAAGAGAAATATAGCCGTAGCGGCAAAAATGCCAAAAAATGTCGCTACAGAGGCCGCGAGAGAGGCTACGAAGCTCACCTTGACAGCGAGGATAAGTGCAACGAGCACGCAGACGATCGTGTTAAAAATAAGCAACGGTCGCCTGCTGCTGAAATAGACCCCGCCTTCCCAAACCTCAGCCGGGTTTGTGGCCCGGTATTTCAGTGTATAGGCTGTTTTAGCTGGTAGGTTCAATAGGCGTTCCTTGTCTCATTTTGTCTAAGCAATCCGTTTGAACACTAATGCTGAGTATCCAAAAACTTCCCGACGACGTTGCCTTCTTCGCTGCCGTCTGGACGCAGGATCGTCCAATCGAGCACATCTTTTTCTAGCACAAGTAGGGGTTCGCCCCGTTTGTAATTATTCAGTTTCACTTCGCTGTTTAAAGTGCCTTCGATTTGATCATCGTGCCAGCTAACCACTGTGACAAAGACTTGTTCCATCTTTTTGCCTTCAGTGTCATGAAGCCGCGTGGTTACCGACAGTGAATGACCAGCAGGTAATCCTTTAAGATAGCGTGCTTTGACTGCTGGAAGGGTTTTGCGAGCAGCCTCCACATATGGTGCCAGTATGGCGTCAAGATGATCTCTGCGGTCCTGCACAATTCGATCTGGTGGCGGGCTGCCAATTGGGCGGAAACCTAGTGTCGTTGCTGTCTCTAGTTTTGTCGCGTCAGAGCCAACGGCTTTTTCCGCAGCTTTTGAATCAGGCGTGGGGCCTGAGCCCGGAATGGCAATGACAGTTCGACCGGAAGGCGCGCCTACCGCTGAAAGTCTCAGCTCCATCACGGCTTCTTTCATCTTCTTCTGGGCAAATAGTGCTGTGCCTTTGATTCTATGGGCGTCTCTGGCGGCGCCCTCCGGTAGGTGCTCGCCTTTGTATTGAAGAATCTTGTCGGCATCGGCAATGGCCAAATCATATTGCCTGGCAGCAAGATAGGCTTGGCCGCGCATGCCCAGGGCGAGCAGTGCCAGGGTTGTATCTTTCTCTAATTCGATAGTGTGAGTAAAATCGACTATGGCAGCTGCAGAGTTTGCCAGTTGTAGCTCAGCTAAGGCTTTGAATAGATAGGAGCTGCTGTCGTCTTGCTTCAGCTCAACGGCTTTTGTCAGGTCTTTTAAGGCATTTTCTGGTTGTCGCGTCACGCAATAATGCATGCCTCGAAGCGCGTAAGCTCGTTCGAGTTTTCCATCGAGTTTGATTGCTTCATTGCAATCCAAAAGAGCACCAGCAGCGTCTTTTAAATTGAAACGTACTGTGGCTCGCAGAGCAAGAGCGTAGGCATCTGGTCGTTTTTTGATCACTCGATCCAGCTCTTCTTTGAAGGCATTGAGGCGAGTTTCGTCAACAGGGCCTTTATTTAGTTGGTTGTCTATAAGCTCAAGCGCCTTCTTATTTTCAGAGGCGTGCGCTGGTATCTGAGCCACACCAAGCCAACAGAAGCTGATCAAACTTGAGGCTTGGGCTAAGACTATTAGGTCGCGCCCCAGAGCACGGGCACTGTCGCACAAGTGGTAAGTCTTTGCTCTATGCGCCTTATTCACTTTTCACCCTTCAATCTTTCGCTACTATTTGCGGTGGGCTTGTCTTACCCTTTTTGCTCAGCATCATGATGATGAACAGTACACCAATCAAATAATATTTTTGCTCTGAGAATAATTGATAGCCTGTTTGAATCATGGCACCGGGCACGCTCAATAGATGAGCTATTAACATGGCTGTTATCCAGAGCGCGGCATTTAGTGGCTCAACGAACCACAGCAGTCCAAATACTATCCAGATACCATACTGGCCAAAGCGATTCATGGCTTCTTGCGCGCCGCGGGGCAGCCAGGGCTCGATCACGCCGTAGCCGTCGAGGGGCGGAATGGGCAGTGAGTTGAGAATCAGGCAGACGATTTGTAAAAGCACCAGCAGTGCTAGAGCTGGCCAGAGGCCGTAGTCGGAACTTGGTTTGACGAAGCCGAGCATAAAAGGTGAGGCATAGACAAAAATCATTACTGCGCTGCCAAACGGACCTGCTGCTGATACTGCTGAGTGCCAAAATTTATTACGCAACTTGCTCCGGTCTATGTACACGGCCGCCCCAGGCAGAGCGATGCCGCCCAGCATTAGCATGATTATTGGAATCACCAGTGTCAGGCCAGGGTCAGTATATTTGATGGGGTTGAGAGTTAAGTAGCCTTTGTCTTTGACTGATTTGTCGCCGCCAGCGTATGCCACCGCTGCATGGCAAAACTCGTGGATGCACAAAGCGAAAATCCAGCCGATACAAACTACTAACGATAAGCCCATTTTCTTTGCCTTTATTTGTTCAATATAAACAGTAGCATAGCTTGTTTTGAAGCCCTAGCTCAGGGTGGCATTTATAGCTTTGGCTGCTTGGGCTTGGCCGGTCTCTCTTTGCCGATGTTTAGCATTTCGCCGAATTCATCGATAGAGCCTGACATACCTTTGAATTTAAAGCTGCTATCGATTGTTTTCAGTGCTTTGTAGTTTTTCGGTAATTCAAATGTCGATGCTGGTATCGATTCGTTTCGTACTACTTTCTTTGTTCGTATAAACCAATGTGGTTCGTTTGTTTCTTTGATTTTTCCAATGCAGTTGATTAAGAGTCCATCAAGTTTTACGCAATTGAATAACTGGCATTGAATTGCTGTTACCTGTGGTGCCTTCGATAACTGGTATGAGTCTACGAAGTAGTTGCTCACTTCTCTCGGCTTCTCTGTTTGGAATATTGCCGTCGTAATTTTTTCACCAGGAAAAGTATATTGAAACGAGGGCACATTCACTCCCCTTAGCTTGATTGCTTTCTTTTCGATTGGTTTTTCCAGAGTGCATTCATCTGTTGCGCCCACGGTGGAGGTGTTGAATTGTCGCCATTGTGAGAGTTTGACGAAACCCATTTCTTTTGTATCAGGTCTGAAAACGCATATGTTCCAGTCTGGCGCTTTGGCAAGGACCGAGAAATAGCAAGATTGAATATCAATGCGTATGGCTTGGTCGGTGATGGTGCAGTTTATTGGGCCGCCGCTGCTTGATTCTTGAAGTACCATCCAGCCTTTATAGCAATCTTCTTTTTTTGTTTCTTTAGTAGTAGGAGCCGCCCAAGACGGTAGGTTTGTGACTAAAGCTAGGCCTAAGCTGCATACCAATCCGAGTGTGGTGCAGAGTGTTAGACCTAAGAGTTGGCGGAAGAGGGGTACTTTCACTAAGTATAAGTTGAGCGGTTTAGTCTCGGCAGATTTCAATTGCGAATGGTTCCTGTTGACTTAGCGGTTATGTGACTAGCTTCTTAATTGACTAGCTTCTTATTTGACTAACTTCTTGCGGCTGCCCACCACCCATTCGTTGTCTCTAATTATGGCTGCGGTGGCTTTATCTATTTTGTAGAGTTGGTAGATGATGGTATCAATTTCTAGCTGTATTTTCCTTTCAGTTTCAACTATTTCTCTGCTATCCAGGCCTTCCCCGTTGTCGTGCCAGTGGCGCATTAGGGATACTGCTTCTTTGACTAAATTGGCTACGTGGGCGCAGGTTTCTGCTGTTGGTGCGTTGAACGGTAAGCGGCGCAAATCGCCAATTTGAAAATTGATTGTTGGATTTAGCACTCCTAGCAGGTAGATGGCTAAGGATGAGTTGAGGAAGCCGAGCAAGTAATGATGGTCAATGTTATTTGAGAAGATTGCTGAGCTAGCGATATCGAATATTGAGTTTTCGCTCAGCAGGCGCGCTTTGAAGCCGGTGGTACCAATATAAGAATAGGTAAGTCCGGGCTTGAAATAGTATTCTTCGCCAGGCAAGGCCCGCGATTGGCCTCTTTCTTTGCGATATTGGCGAATGCTATCGCCGTTGTCTGGCCAAAATAGACGGTAGCTGGTTTGGTGATACCACTTTTGTCCGCCGCCTTTATCGTAAGGCACGTAGAGCTGCTTTTCGCTTTCGCTCAGCTGCGAATCTAGTTTGACAAATTTCTTGTTGTTACAGGTGAATAGTCCGTTGACGATGGCAATGCCGTCAATATCACACAGAGCTGGAAGTTCTTTGAAGCAATTTGCTAGAGCTGCGGGGCAGTCGAAAGCAAAGGGGTTGCCGCTAATTGCTGCCATTGTGGCGAGAGCTGTATGTTCTAAAATTAGGCTCGTGCTGAGACTTTTGTTTTCCATGCGGCCGACACGGATGGTGCGCGAGGGCGAATCTTGCTCACTTACTTCGCGCTCTAAAGTTAGAATGGCGCTGTTAACTTTTTCTCCCGGGCAGGCGCTGAAGCTTCCTAAGCCTAGTGTCAGGCATGAGCTGATATGACAGTCTTCTATTAGTTTGAGGCGGAAGGCCCGGTAGCGTTGAACCGAGAGAAAGCTCTGCTGCACAATCATTGACAGCTTGCCGCCCGGAGCAAGCACTCTTGTTGCCAGCTCTATGAAAGCGGTGTACAGGTCGCCAGCGCTATCAGGATAATGACGCTTGAGGAAAGTAGCCATGGTATCGCCCATGATGCGAGTGCTGAGATAGGGCGGATTCATTACGATTTTATTGTAAGTAGTATTGCTCAGCTTGGGAGCGGCTTTGCCTTGAAGGTCAAACCAGTCTTTTGGTTCTTCTTGTTCTTCTTGTTCTTTTTGTTCTTTTTGTTCTTCTTGTTCAGCTGTGTCTTTTGCCTTGGCGTGATTGCTATTTCTGCGTAAGCCAAGGTTGAGGCTTCCGGCTGAAGATTTGCTGAGAAAGAGGCGAGGCAAAGGTAGTTCGCACTTTGATTGTTCTAGTGATTGCTTTAGCGATTGCTCTAGTGGTTTATCTGTTAATTCATCCAGCGATTGGCCTGCGGTTTTACTGGGCGATTGCCGCAGCCCCGCTAGGTGATCTCGGGCAAGAAGATAGAAAGCAAATCCGCATAGCTGCAGTAATTTGTGGTCTACATCCAGGCCGGTGATTACTTCAGTAAACAGCTTGTTTAGCCGCTCTATGCCTGAGTCTAAGTTTGAGTCTGAGTCTGAGTCTGTGCGTGCTCGCGATAACCACAGCTCCGCCGCTGGAATGAGCAAGTGCCCGGCTCCACAGGCGGGGTCCAAAAGTCTAGCCGGTGCACTGTTTTGTGATTCAAAAACTTCGGCTGCCAGGTGTTGGGCGATGTTTTCGGGGGTAAAGACCTGAGTGCTCTGGCCAAATAGTTCTTGAGCCCATCCTGTCGATAAGGTGCTCTGACCGATTGCTCTTATTTCATGCCGCCAGGGCGTATTCGTTTTAGTGGTGCCTTTGTTCGACCCTTCCGGACCGCTCTTCTTTTTGATGCGCTCGCTTAGCGTCTGACCTACCCACTTTGTCAGTTCCTCTGGCGAGCCAGGCCAGTCTAAGGTGTCGATGGCAAGCGGGGAAGTCAAGGTTTCGGCGAAGGCGGTGCTGTCTTTTTGACTTCCTTTTATCTGTGATTCTGGTTTCTGGTCGCTGAAGTAGTTTGCTCTGAAATAATTGAACAGAGCGGTGCTCAGCTCTGATTTATTAAATGGCCCGGGAAAGAGATTGCGCTCGGCCAGATTAATGTGGGCGATTATTTTGACGGCTAAATGAAGGCTTTCGTCGCTTTGCTTCGGTGATTTATTGGCCAGCTTTTTAGCTAATTTTCGCAAAAATGCCAGATTAAACTCTGAAAGGCTCTTGGGCGGCCCTTCTTCGCTTAATTGTGGAAGCAGATTTTGCAAGTTTGCCAAGAGCTAATTACCTTTGCTGGGGCAACACCATGAAGATAAGGCTATTATTTGCCTGGGGATTGATGTCATTTGGTGTATAAAACTTGACAGTTCATACTTAATTTGGGGATCAGGTCATGGGTAAGGCCTGTCTCTTATACACATCTGACGCTGCCGACGAATAGAGAGGTGTAGATCTCGGTGG
>CAJXZK010000063.1 GCA_913063055.1 uncultured bacterium | reverse complement strand
CCCCTCCACTTTACCTCCTCCAGAACTTCTGGTTCGGCTTCTCTAATTAGGGCCCGCACTGCAGCTAGTGTTTCTCCACGCCAATCACTCAGTTCAGCAATCTTCTCGCTGATTAGCTTGGACGCAGCAGCACCTGCTAGCTTCTCTTCACTGGTCATCTTTTGCCTCGGATGGAATAAGTGTATAGCGAAGTCTTAGGGTGCCTTTAGTTTTGCTACGCCACTTTTTGTAAGAACGACTACGTTGCAAGTCACATCCTTGTGAACTTTGCTCAATTCTCCAATTTGTAATATGTCGTCTTGAGGATAGGCATCATTAACAGTGATATTGACCCCAAAATCTCCATCTGATTCATTTAAGAAACCATGAGAAATGTCACTGCCAAAATATTTTAAAACGCAGGGAGAGCGCGCAGATTTGTACATATGCACTCCGCCAGCTGGCTTTGTCCTTGGCTTCAAGGGCGGTACAGGAATACAGACACCAATTACCTGACCAGGATTGGCATTGGGAAAGGCGAAGTCGCCACCTTTGAACCTATTGATGGAACCGTCCGGTGAAAACGTCTTTGAGCCAGCCACCGTCGGTGCAGTTTCGAAGAACAGATACCCGCCTATCGGAAAATCGACTCTTCTGTCATCGAAAAGGCATGTATACAGTTGGGACTGGACAACTTGCGGCACGGCAAAAGTGTAGGTTGTAAAATCTTCGCCTTTTGTGAGCCTAGCTCTAGCAGTGTTCCAGTCAATTTTGTTGTTCAAGGCAAAGATATCGGATGGTTCCAGTACCTTACAGACTGCACTGAGTGGAGAATCTTTCTTTCCCTTCAAATTAGGTGTCTCCCTTGAGTCGACCTCAGTATTGTCTGTAGCATAGGCCGGGACAGTCGTCAGATTTACAAGCTGTGCACTTGTCACTGCTAACACAATAAATGCCGCCCGGTTTATCTTCATGTTCTCTTCTTAACTTCCGAATCTACTTCGTCTCAAAAACCGGCCGCATATCTACTTTCAATTCTTCAGATTTGGGGCTGTAGATTGTAAGCAACTGTGGTGGTGTCGCATCTGGTGGATAGAGCAGCTCAACAGTAAAGTTCATCTTTTCGCCGGGCTCTACTTCAAAGGCGTCTAGTGCTTCCAGGTTTTGACCTTTGTGCAAGACAAGATGATAAAAGCGCTCGTAGTTGGCGGTGGAGACTTTCACTGAACCACGGTAGAAAACCGCCTTCTCAGGCTGTTCTGCATATTTTATTTCATTCTTGTCGGTCTTCAGCGGGCAGTCGAGGTAGACATAGACTTTTCGCTTTATATAATCGCTATTGCGAACGTTGCAGGTGATTTTGTAGTCTACGCAGTAATTCCCATGGGCACTGTAGGCGGTGTCGTCATAACGGCGCAGCAGCTTCGCACTTTGAATTTCGCCTGTACCAAATGTTCCTCTGGCAAGGGAGCTAATGGGATAGCATTTAATACTGTCGGAACTCTTGTTCAACAGTAGGTTGTGAGTGGCATCAAGATGCACCCCTTGCTGCACTCCGGCAACGCGGCCATAAATGAAACGACCTGTGGCATCATTTGGAGTCGGTCGAAGCTTCTCATATTCCCTCGGTCTAGCCATAAGAGAATCTTTCAACATTGTCTCTAGCTTGTTTAGCTCGGGTGGCCCGCTTTCTGAAAATGTTGCGATAGTGGCCATTTGCAGGGTGCCGTCTATGTTGCCGCGGGCGAAAAATGAACGGCCGTTATGGTGAAATTTCAGGTCTGCCACTGGCACATCTACATGTCTAACAACAGCAAGTTTGCCCGGTTGAACAGTGATGAGAAAAGGTGGCTCAATCTTGGCTTTGCCGTGAATATAGTCGGCGGTTAAACGGTCGCCTGGGCCAGAAAAGAGTTTGTTCTCATCGTCTACGGCAAGGGGGGCACGCTCGACGAATGGTGCATCAGGCTGGCTTAGATAGGAAGCTTGTTCATCTACTCTTAGAGTGACTGGCTGATTAGTTGGGTTGAAAGCAACCCAACTTACATACAGGGTCTTCTTGGCCTCGGCTTCGGTCTGTTTATTGATGTGATGCAAAAAGATGGCGAAGTCGCCTTTGAAGCGATAGCTCAAGTGGTTTTCGGGCACATCCTTACCCACTCCGCTCATGGTCGAGACAAGTAAGCCCTCACCAGACACAACTTCAGGACAGTTGCTATTGAGCATTGGCAACTTATCCATATCCGCCGCTAGGGGTTTAACTTTACAAAGCGGTAGCCTCTTGGGGCTGCTTGACTCTGCCTCAGCGGCGAAAGCCGCATTGCTCACCGGTGCGGCCAGAGAGAGCGTCCAAGCCAGGGCGGAAGTGGCAATCAAGGCTGTGCAGGTGCGGCTTAGTACTCTATTCATAATTTATGTGATTTTTCTGAGCTAAAATTATGGGGCAAAACGGCTTTTTTGAATCTACCATTTATCCCATAAAGCGAGAATGAAGAACGATTTTAAATCGCCAGACAACCAACAATTAGTCTAGTAGGAGACCAATATGACTGAAAATAAACCAGCAGTATCCATAACATTCTGCGGTTCTTGAGGATACAAATCTAGGGCTGTCAGTTTGGCAGCCGATATCGCAAGAATACTTGATTACCCCACTAAGATTCATCAATCTAGCGGCGGAGTCTTTGAAGTAGAAGTAAACGGTGAGCTGATTTTCTCGAAGGCCAAGTTAGGGCGCTTTCCTGCCGAAGGAGAGGTGTTAGACCTCTTATCAAGCCGGTTCGTGACCTGAGCACTAGAAGTCTTTTCAAGTCAAAAAGGGTGTTATATGACTAATTACGATGCCATTCTCTTTCTTTCCTTCGGTGGGCCGGAGGGAATGGCCGATGTTATGCCCTTTCTTGAAAATGTGCTCAGAGGCAAGAACGTGCCTCATGCTCGCATGCTCGAAGTCGCTCATCATTATGAGCGCTTCGAGGGTGTGAGCCCAATCAACGGTCAGAACCGCCGCTTAATTGAAGCGCTTAAGCAAGAGTTAGAAAAACGCTCAATTAAGCTGCCTGTTTATTGGGGCAACCGCAATTGGCATCCAATGCTGGCCGACACCCTCAAGCAGATGAAAGCCGATGGAGTCAAAAAAGCGCTTGTTTTCATTACCTCGGCTTACAGCTCATACTCCGGTTGTCGCCAGTATCGAGAAGATATAGAGAAGGCACAAATTGAAGCTGATTCTGCCGATATTCAGTTTGACAAATTGAGAGTGTTCTACAATCATCCGCTGTTCTTAGAAGCAAATATTGAAGCCGTGAAGGCTGGCCTAGAACAGTTTAGCGAAGCTGATCGAAAAGACCTGCATGTGGCCTTCACTGCTCATAGCATTCCCATGACCATGGCAGACAACTGCGATTACGTGAAACAGCTGACTGAGACCTGTGAACTAACCTCCAAAGCCCTTGGCCTGAACAACTACAAGCTTGTCTATCAAAGTCGTAGTGGCCCACCCACTCAACCGTGGTTAGAACCCGATGTGCTCGATCACATGCGCGATTTGCATGGGGCTGGGGTCAGAAATGTTTTGCTTCATCCTATCGGTTTTATCTCCGACCATATGGAGATTCTTTACGACCTCGATACTGAAGCAAAAGAGCTTGCGCACGAGCTTCAGATGCAGTTTGTTCGCACGAGTACCGCTGGTACCAATCCTAAGTTTGCAAGAATGATGGCCGATCTGGTGCAAGAACGGCTAGAATCAAATAACGTGGCTGAGAAAAAAGCCATTGGTTGCTTCGGGCCTGCGCCCGACGTCTGTGCACCTGGCTGCTGCGCTTACACACCTACCAGACCAGCCCATGCTGGCGCTCAGAGACCGCAAGGCACCTAAAATTCATTCGGTCGGCAGCATTTATAAAATTGGAATTGGAGAATTTAGTGCCTAATAAGAAGCAAATATTGCCTTTATTCCCCCTTCCCGATGTGGTGCTTTTTCCTGGCTCTCCCTTGCCATTGCATATTTTTGAGCCGCGCTACAGACAAATGGTTTCCACCATCATGGAAGGTGACAAGCTCTTCGGAGTTTTGCTCTATGACCCTCACAGCTCTCAGGCAGCGACTATTGGCTCCTCCGCTGAAATTATTGAGTGCGAAAAATTACCCGATGGTCGAATCAACATTATGACCGAAGGCCGCAGACGGTTTAAAGTTCTACGCACCATAGAAGATTTGCCCTACCTGCAAGGTGAAGTTGAGTGGCTGGAGGATGAACCAGCAGACCAAGATCTAGAGCCAGTAGCGAAGCAAGTGCTTGACTCAATCAAAGACATTCTTCGCCTGAGCAGCAAGCTCACAGACAAGAGTGTAGAAGTACCAAAAGATTTGCCATCAGATCCGCTCAACCTTTCTTATTGGGTAGCAGGCACCATGTATGGTGTGCCAGAAGACCAGCAAGCTCTTTTGGAACTGCAAGATACCCATGACCGGCTGACTCACGAGGCCAAAGTCTTGAACGTTACTACCAAGTATCTCGCTGCTCACAGTGCCTTAAAAGATGCCGTTGGCTAATTGCCAAAGAAATCATCCTGACGATCAAGGCCACTGAGATAGCGCTTCACCATCCAGCCATGATTTTGTTGGGCCAAAGCCATGTCAGCTGGGCTGTCTAGATCATTGCCGCGCATTACTCTTCGATCTACTCCAGCGATTTGCTCGTCAAAAACGCGACCAACAGTTGTCGGTCTGAATCGAGGATTCCAAATCGGGAAGTTCTCTTTATGGCTTGGTTGACCGTGGGCGACACCACCGGCATCCGGTTCAACCCTATGCATTTCAAAAGGCGCACCAGTATTCTCTGGGCGACCAGCCAGATAATTATTGAGCTGCCTCCACTGAGGAATTTCATCCATAGTTTTAGCCTTGGCTGTATAGGCTGGCAATTCAACTTTGTGTGGCAGAAGAGTGCCTTCAGGGTTTAAGAATTGAAATTGCTTGCTGCCATCTGGCCGTTCAGTCAAGCGGATGTGCGCCAATTGGCTAGGAATAGTGGCTTCGCTCATACTGCCGTTGGGGAGCTTAAACACCATGCGACCTGAATGTTCAATCCAGGTCTGAACACCATCTTTATGGGTGAAGTTAATAAAACCGTTGGGAATGTTATCGACCATATGTAGATGATCGCCGTTGCCGAGCAGGGCTTTGACTTCGTGATTGACGTTGTTCACTTCCATATTGGCCAGCACGGTCTCGTTGAGGCGATACTGCTTTTGCCCACCGGCATACTCGCTCACTGTGACACGTTTTATTGGCATTCCCAGGTCAAGCATGCGGGCCTCTCCGCTAGGGAAGGCAATCACCACTTTGCCGCTGGCGCCGATTCTTGAAATAGAGTGGTCACCATGGAGCAGCTCAACAGGTTTCATCGCTGGCAATTTATCTACAAGCTGAACATCTTCACCTCGGGTGCCCCGGAAATTAAGAATCTTGTAGCCGTCTTTTAATATTTCACGATTGGCTCCTGCACCTCCACCTCCTCCAGCTTCGCCATGATTCGTCATTGCCATGACGTTTTCTGGCTTAGTCTTTAGGCCTGGGGCCTCATGGGGAGCATTAAAACGCAAGCGCGGACCAGTGGAAGCCATTCCGCTCATTGAAACACCTTCAAGAGCAAGCTGTGGGCCCATTTCGAAGGATAGACGAGGAATAACCGAGTCAACTATGTGAGTCGGGAATGTCTTGGGCAGGTTGGCTGCCATCCGTGAGCCTAGATGACCGGCACCCACCATCATGGCTGCGTCAAAGGCTAGAGGGCCAAGAGTTTCGCTAATTGCCGCCTTGCTCTGGTCGAGATTGCTGCTCGTCATCCTATCGGCAATACCGGCGGCCTTACTGGTGGCATCGGCGGCATGGGCGGCAAAAACAACCGTACCCACAGTGGCAACACCAAGGGCTGGCATTCTCACCCAGCTCGGACCTTTCATGGCCAGGGTAAGAGCAGCGGCGCCCACTATTTCTGTGCCGAAGCGGCCTGGATTGTTAATGGCTTCAGAAAGGCCATGGTTGACCATGCCTTTCAGGGTGCCTTCGGCAATCACCTCGGCTTTGGTGATAAATCCGACGGGCTTGTCAGGGACGCTTGATTTCTCTTTGCTCACGGCTAAAGAGGCCAGCAGCACTTCGCTAACATCAGCTGTCGCGGCTTTAGACCTATCTGGCTCAGAGTTGTCGCTAAATTTGGGCATCAGACCTTTTCTATGATCTCTAGAATTAACTCTTGAGATCATCCATCTATGTTGCTTCGCCGTAAATGGGGTGACTACGAAAATCTGCGTTAATGGCAATCTCGCTCGGTTCTGCTATAACTTTGGCGTGGTCTCAATTTGAGGACTTAAATGCGTAAACTAGCGCCAACTTCTACTTTTCTAGCTCTAACTCTGATGGGCCTAACAAGCCTGTCAACAACCTCCTGCTCAAATGCCTCCACTCCGGTGGATGCTAGCGCTGGAGCTAGCAATGTCGCCACTACTAGCAGTGGCGAACAGTCAAACAACGTTAATACAAGCGGAGCAAATTCCATGACACAAACCGGAACCACAACACCCACCGGTCTCGTAATTGAAGACATCGTCGTGGGCCAAGGCGCTATGCCTAAAAATGGTCAAACAGTTGTAGTGCACTACACTGGCTGGCTTACAAACGGCACTAAGTTCGATAGTTCAGTAGACCGTAATCAGCCTTTTGAATTCTTGCTCGGAAACGGCCAAGTGATCAAGGGTTGGGACGAAGGCGTGGCCACTATGAAAATCGGCGGCAAGCGCAAGTTGACCATTCCACCAAACCTTGGTTATGGTGCCAGAGGCGCTGGCGGTGTTATTCCTCCGAATGCCACACTGGTCTTCGAAGTCGAACTATTGGGCGTCAAGTAGTCTGCCGAAACATTAGAGCAGCCCTAAGCAAATACAGAGCGACAAAGCATGAATCTTGAAAGCAAATCTTTTATTGCATCAAGCCTTATAGCTTTGTCGCTTTGCTTTATGCCTGCAGCTTCGGCTCAAATTGGTCCATCTTTGACAGGTTCATCCTTGCCGAACGCAGGGCAATCTAGCTCTGAGGTCAAAGATGAGCAGCCCAGTCGCCAGATGAACCCTGCTCTAATCGCTATCGCTACGGCGAAACAGTTGGAAGAAGCCAGCTTGAAGAGCAGCAAAATTGGCCCCGCTCTTAACGCAGCAATTAAGCTTGGTGCTCCAGCTCGCCCTGACCTAGAATGGATCATTGCCAATGGTAGCCCTGCTGGTAGGCTCTATGCCACAGCTATTTTGAGTCGCTTTGATGCCCCAGCCGCCAAAGAGGCCTATCGTGCTCTAGCCGCTGGCATGGGTGACGTCAATATCGACTTTGTAGGGGCCCATGAGCATTGTCATTATTCAGTGGCTGATATTGTCGCCGACCAGACGTCAGCAAAACCGTTGATTGAAATTGTGCCCAGGGTGCTCGTAAAGCCGTAAGTTTTTGAGCAAATACAATAAAGCTCAGGTTTAGCAGCATTTTCCATCGGGAAAACAAATAATAAGACCTGTTTGATCATTTATGGTCAACCGTATCAATTCAATCGGATTCCCGCACAGATGAACCCCACTACAATTTCGCCAGGAGATTCGATGTCCGTCAGTGGTAACGAGATTGGCGACCTTCTGGTCGACATCGGCATAATTACCGCTGAAGAGCTCGCCAGTGCCATGGAGGAGCAATCCAGGTCCGGCGATAGGCTGACATTAATTTTGGATCGGTTGGGATTGGTTACCTATCACCAGCTGAAAGATTCTCTTGAACTGCAATTCGGCGTCAATTTCATCTCCCTTTCTCAAAACGTTCCGGAGCGCGAGATTGCCGATTTAGTTTCTATGGAAACTAAATACAAGTTCAAACTTATACCAGTGGCAAGTTCAGGCACACATTTTACTGTAGCCATGGTCAACCCCGATGACCTAATTGCCTTAGATACTTTGCGTGTTGAGTTGCGAAGCGGCCATCTTAAGCAACTAGTTTGCACAGCTGACGAATTTGAATTCTGTATGAAGCAATTGTATGAAGTTCCTACTGCACTGCCAGTAGAAGCGCCTGAAGCTGCCGAGCTTAATCAGAATACTGAACTTACTCATACTGGGGAATTGGGTCATACTGTTGAACTTAGTCACACTGCTAGTACCTTAAGCGAAGAGTTTACTCTTCCGGCCAGTGTAATTGCTCAAGCCGATGCCTTGGAGAAAAAAGTATCTCCTCGCGTACCAGCAAAGAAACATCTTCAATCACTTTTTGGTGACGATGATGATGACGATATGGATAGCCCTGTGGCACCGGTCGCCGCAACTGAACAGGCACAGCCATTAATCATAGAGGTTTCAGCCGAAGCATCAGTAATTGCCGATGTAATTGCTGCGTCACTTGTGGAACCAATTCCTGAAGTCGTTGTAGCACCAATGCCGGAGCCAGCGAGTTCAGCACCAGCTATTCCAGAACCAGAAATTACACCAGTAGCAGGACCAGTTACGGCAGCAGAAGTTGCATCAGTCGCACCAATAGCAGAGCCAACTACCGCAGCAGAAGTTGCACCAGTCGCACCAGTCGCGGAGCCAGCTACCGCAGCAGAAGTTGCACCGCCGATAGTGACAGAGACTAAACCTGTTGCCGATCCTCTTCAAGTTTCAACAGATATAGCTGCAGCGGCAGCAAGAGACCAGGTTGCTCTGGCTGAAAATGCAATGCAAACTGCCGTCGCCAACGTAACTAGCCATCTAATCGAATCTAGTCTCGGTGCTATGAACGCTAATGCTAGTCGGAAGCTTCTTGAGGATGTTGTTGAGTCAGAACTCGGTGGTAGTGAAGAAGAGACTGATATCAATCGCATGAAAGAAGCACAGAATGCTTCTGTGATGCTATTGGCTCACGAAATAATTGGAAAGGCTACTCAGAAACGCTGCTCTGATATTCACCTAGAGCCTGATGTTAGCGGTGTCTCACTGCGCTACTTCCTCCATGGAGAACTTTTAGCTGATTGTATGTTGCCCTTAGAGATACATGGAGCGCTAGTTGGTTCGTATAAAGTCATTGCTGGCTTAAACCCTCAAGAACTGGTGAAACCACAAGACAAGAAGTTTACGACGCGAGTTGAAGAAGACGAAGTAGAACTTAGAATTACCACGATACCAACCGATAATGGTGAGATGGTGGCAATTTCAATGCGATTCACAGACCCTAATTCAGCTGGTGCTATCGCCCAAGCTAAGCTATCGAATCTTAGTGAAAATTAGTTAGCTGCTTTATCTTCGCTGTTTTCGGCTGATTCTTCAGTACTCTTAGAATCTGCTGCAGACGTTTCTTCTTTGCTAGCATCTGACTCTGGAGCACCAGCTGTAGAGTCGCTATTTTCAGAAGCTGGGGTAGCCTCTTGCTCTACATCTTCTGCCACATTGCGACGCTGTAAAAGCCAAATCAATCCAAAAATCAGGGCTCCGGCTAGAGCGAAGCCAGTTACATAGTTGATTGTCGTGAATAGGCCGTCAAGAAATCCACTATTCTCATGGGTAGGTAACCCTTTTACTTCAGCTGCAATAACCGTTCCAGCTGGTTGCTTCTGAGCCAGTACAGGTAAGGCATAACCGATAACCCATGACCAAGCAGCAATAGCCAGGCCTTTCAAAGAGTTTGCTCTTGAAAGTATAAAGTGCCGGTTCATGGTTTATCCTCAACGCTCAATTCAGAAATATCGTCACCATTATAGTATTACTCACTCGCTTGTTAGCTTAGGTAAACAAGCAAAAGCTTGAGAGCTTTTTCGTGAATAATGTTCCACCATCAAATAGCTATATGCTGACATCTATTATTTTAAAAACTCCTAAATATTGTCAACGCACAGTTATCATTAGCAATGAGCAATAATAGTTGCGAATTGACAGCTTGGTTTGGCCATTAATGGCCAGTGAAATCCTTTTGGAAACCTTTGAAAATCCTTTCAGAACAAACGTGATGACAACAAGACTAAATAAATTGCTTCTCGCCTTGGTACTAATAGCTGCCTCTAGCAGTAGTGCCGCCTTAGCTGCCCCAAGAGGACATCGTGGAGTAGAGTCAAGCGTAGTAATAGATGCCTCTCCCAAAGCGGTTTTTGAAGCAATTCAACATTCACGTGTTCAAGAGCCACACAGAAGAAAAGTAGTTTCACACCATGACGGTGTAGCGGTTATGGATGAACACTTTAGTGAACTTCCAGTGATAGGTAATGCGCACTGTACCTACAAAGAAGTAGAAACGCCCTACAAGCGCATAGATTTCGCCTTACTCTCCTCAGAGAAATTGAAGGCCTTTGAAGGCTCATGGATATTGACCCCGCTTGGCAATGGCGAGCGAACTGAAGTTAAGTTGAACACCTATAGTGAGCCAAAAGTCTGGCTGCCGTTTGCTAAAGAAGTAGCAGGCTCATCAATTCTCAAGGATATTCGTCGCCGCCTCGATAGCCTTAAAGCTTGGGTAGAGAGCGAAAACCACTGTTCAATATCGGCCCATCCAGATTTTCAATCAATTAGCGATGGTGCCAAAGTGGTTAGACACTCTAGCGAAAATCAAGCGGCTGACTAGATGCGACCCACCCTGATATTGTCGCTGCTCCTTGCTTTTATCAGCACTTGCCACGTCAATTGTTTAGCACATCCACAGCGTAAAGTTGATGCAGCAAAACGCCAATTGCAGTGGCAGTCGAGTCTAAATAACTGCAAGATTTCTGCCAGGCAGAAACATAAGCTCATCATCGTTGATGTGTATACTGACAATTGTCACTGGTGTAGCCGCCTAGAGCATGAGACCTTCCAAAACCCAGGCTTGGTGGCTGAGTTGGGTGATCGTTTTATTTGGCTCAAGCTTCATGCCCGCATCAACGCAGCCGAATTGAAACCATACAAAGTTAGCGGCTATCCAACGGTGTTAGTGATAGATGCTCAGGGCAAAGTAGTGACCAGCATTTCCGGCTACGTACCACCAGAACAATTTGTGGAACAGATGGCAATGCTGCTGCCGTAGAAACAAGGCTTACCTGCTAGTCCCAAGCCGTGGCAGGATCATAACTCGGCTCTTCTCTTTCTTCTGGCCTCTGCACATGATGGCCATTGCCACCATTGCCATTACCAGGATTCTGATAATGCGGAGCAGCAATTGGGTTATTTTGCATCTGTTGATGTTGTTGCTGAGGCTGTGCCCAGCCATATGTAGGAGGTGACGCCGGCTGCTGCACTTGCTGTTGTTGCTGCACAGGCTGTTGCACTTGTTGTTGTTGTTGTTGTTGAGGCGGTCTTTGCATTGCATCTTGGGTAGCATAAGGATTTGGCACTGGTCCAGCTGGCCAACCGCCAAAACTCGGCCGCGTGGTTGGACTGGTTGGAGACTGGTCATTGGCTGGCATTTGAGTGGCTACAGGTATGAC
This sequence comes from uncultured bacterium, assembly GCA_913063055.1. Lineage (GTDB taxonomy): Bacteria > Cyanobacteriota > Vampirovibrionia > Obscuribacterales > Obscuribacteraceae. The sequence continues at coordinate 13,687 of CAJXZK010000063.1, read as the reverse complement.
TGGTGCAACCGAAACCACTGGCGCTACAGCTTGCATAGGCACTGGTGCCGCTGCGGGAGCTGGGGCGGGAGCTGGAGCCGGAACCGCTCCCCACGGTGATGGTGGCACAGCCACTGGCGACACCTGCGGTGCAGCAAATACTGGCGCTTGTGTTGTCGCTGGTGCTGGAGCCGAAATAGGAGACGGAGCTGGAACTGGAGCTGGAACTGGTGCCGGAACTGGTGCCGGAACTGGAGCGGGTATTGGAACTGGGGCAGCTATAGGAGCGGGAGCGGGTGGCAATGGTGCCGCTTGTGAAATCGGCGCCATCATCGGCCCCGCCATCAATGCAGGTGTTAGTGCGGGTCCAAGGGTCGGTGATGGTATCGGGAATGGCGGTGCGGCCCACTGAGATTCGGCAGCAAGCGAGTGAGCAGCAGCAGTCCATGGCGACTCTGGTTCTGGTGCTACCACTATTGGTTCAGGCGCGACCTGCTGCGCTCCTGGCGCTGGAGTGTTCCAATTTGATTCGGCCATTGGCGCTGCTGGTGCAGCAGGAGCCTGAACAGCAGCAGGTGCTGGAGCTGGAATTGGAATTGGAGCAGGAATTGGAGCAGGATTTGGTACTTGTGCCGCGACTGGTGCTGCTGGGGCGGTCTGCCAACCTGGCGTTTGCTGATTCTGTGCCGGAGAAGATGCGGCTGGGGCAGATTGAATTACCGGAGAAGCCCAACCCGAAGCTGAAATGGGCGCGACTGGCTGTGCCTGATTCGAGGACACAGCGGCGGGAGTAGTGGGCGCACTTGAGGCCCATCCAGGAGCAGTCGAACTTATTGGGTTCATTGCCGTGGCCGGCGTTGGCGACGTTGGAGCTGCTGCAGACACCCAGGGAGACTCAGCTGGTGCTGCCGGCTGCGATGGAGGAGCTACGCTTGTGGGCGCCCCCCACTGTGTGAAGGCTTGACTGGAGCTAGTGCTCGGCGCATTGCTTTGAGCGGGACTAGCGATCGGGTTGACCGAATTGCTTGCTGGCGCAATTGGCGAGACTGGAGCCGCTGGACTTGAAGCAGGAGGAACCGGAGCAGCATTCCAAGCTGATGCTTGTGGCGCTGCAGGGGTACTTGCAGCAGGAGCGGCATTCCAAGCTGGTACTTGTGGCGCGGCCGGAGCGCTAGCAGCTGGAGCGGCATTCCAAGCTGGTTCTTGCGGCACTAGATTAGTCGTACTTGCTGGCGCAATTGGCGCTGATGCAACGGGAACGGCTTGCCAAGTCGTCTCGTAGTTAAACTCTTCTTCCGCCGGTTCCGGTGGTTTTGGACTGACAGACTGGACAACCGGCGAAGCCGCCATACCCAGAGCTGATTTGAGGCTATTGGAATTGTTAGGTTCTGGGGTTCCCCAACTAGAGTTGACTTTCGGGGCAGTAGCTGGAGACTCGGGCTGCGCGGCACCCCATGCAGAAGCGGGAGATTGCTTAGTGGGCTCATTCTCAACCGGATCGCTCAAACCCCAAGCCTCAGCTACAGCTGCTGGCTTTGTCGGAGTCTGACCCGGAGTTGGCGAACCCCAAGCGGCAGAATTACTCAGTAATGAAGATTGAAATGTCGGTTGGGCAGCAGGAGCAGGCGCCTGCACGCCCGAATGGCCTGGAGACTGACTTGAATCAGGCTGTGCAGAAGGAAAAGAGGTTGGCGTTGGCAACGGTGCTGGCACCTGAGCCGCCGGAAAAGCCGAGAATGGTAAAGCGGACGCCGGTGTCGGATTTGTACCAACGGCCAAAGCTTGCGAGGCTGCGGCCTCGAGCCGGGCGAAACTATCAAAATCAACCTGTGGTTGTAATTGCTGGTCATACGGAATTGGCTCAGCACGTATCTGCGGTATGGTTTCAGACTGAGAATCTCTATCTGTTCCATATTGACTTACTGGTACTGCGCCATCAGATGCTGTTTGATTCAGCCATTCAATAACTTGTTTGGGTGCAACACCCAGCTGTTCGAGTTTCTCCATAACCATGTTGAGATACTCGTTGTACTGCGCCGAAGACTTGCCAAACATCTTCTCGTATTCTTGGCCATGGGCGATAATGTCTTCCTGCAGAACTCCACGCATAGTCTGCACAGCTTTGTCTACAGTTTTGACCGAATCATGTTGGAGCCGCTTTAGCTGCCAATCACTATCTGCATTAGACCAACCACCCTGCACATCAGCCCCCAAGAATAATAATAAACGCCATAAATTTCATACCCATAACCACGGTTATGAAGCAGGTGGCCGATAACCACGCGGAGCTTGTAAAGCAGCAGTAACATATGGCTTTAAAGATAAGATTCACAATAAGGCTTGTTTTGCTCTGGGAGGTCTAGAATTGGCAAGTGGCGTCCAGGGAAAAACCATGAATATTCTCAAAAGTGTTTTGTCGATAGCCGTCTGCATCACAAGTTTTATGCCAGCGGCCCAAGCTTCTGCCGAGTATGACAGACACTACGCCGTGGGCAAAGACTTTCTCAACCGAGAGCAATACAAATTAGCAGTTGACGAGTTTACCCAAGCCCTTAAGGCATCAAATTCTGCTATCGCTCTGGTTGATCGAGGCACCGCCTATAGTGAGCTCAAGAAATATGATGCTGCTATAAATGACCTCAATCAAGCCATAAAAATAGACGGTAAAAATCCACTGGCCTACACAGTTCGTGGTGTCGTCTATTTCCGTAGTTTTAGACCAAAACAAGCAATAGCTGATTTCGATCAGGCTTTAGCTTTGAGTAAAGACGACAAGTATGCCCTGGTAAATCGGGCCGGTGCCTACTTAATGCTAGATAATCCTGGTGCATTCGCCAAAAACACAATTGACTGGCTGGACCGGAGTCAATGGAAGTCAGATTTCTCTGGTCATGCCGCATGCCTAACCGTACTTGCTTACAAATTTTCAAAACAACCAATTCAAGCAAAATCCCTCAGTGAACTAAGTTTGAAGAAGTTGAATCGCCTGCTCTGGCCGTATTCAGTATTTAAGTACTTTGTTGGCAAAGAAGACCAAGAAAAACTACTAGAGCATGCTGAAAACAGTACTTATGATCTAGCGCAATGCCAGGCCTTTCTCGGGCTAGATGCCTATAGCCGTGGTGATGTGGCAGTTGCTCGTGACAAATTTATGTTTGTTAGCAAACATGGTGTTGTTAATTCAGTCGAATATTGGCTAGCCAAGTTTTATCTCGATAAAATAAATTCTGTTAAAACAGACTCGGCTAAAACAGATTCGGTTAAAACAGTTAAAAAATGAGTGTCAGGCAGCCACCTGCCAGCTCACTAACTAATCTTTCGCGATTAGTATTACCGGCTTTAGCCGCCATTCTAGCCATATTTGCCGGTCGTGATTTAGCTAGTTTAGACAAGGAACTAGCAGTTGTATTTGGCTTAAAACAAACAGTAGAAGCTGCCACTATCTGGTATCTAGTACCGTCAGCGGTGGCTATGAGTTTGCTCGCATTTGAAGCAGCTCTGAGAGTAAAATCGAAATATCTACTTTTCGTCTTCCTGCAACTGTCGGCACTAGGCATTCTTCTTGCCTGGCTAACTGCACAAATTACGGGAACAGCAAGTCTAGTTGCCAGCCTCATAGCTGGCACCGTTAGCTTTGCTTTAGGGCTCATGGCTAGGTCTTTTAAGCAAGCAGAAGAAAGGCAAACAAGTCGATACTTTGAACTGGCAATGAAAAATGCTGAACTCAATGAAACTAGACTTTTACTGCTAAAGCAAGACGAAGCAGATAGACGAGTTTTAGCCTCTGATTTGCATGATCAAGTGCTCAACGAAATCAAATTGATCAAGTCGAAAGTCTTAGCCTTGCCTGATTCTCAACCCATTCACAAAGACAATCTTGGTTCAATTGAGCAATCTTTAGACACTGCTGGCAAGCACATTCGAGAGGTTATGGAGAGTCTCTTTCCTTCTGTCCTTGAAAATCTTGGTTTATGCTCTGCTTTAGATCAACTAACAAGAGACACCTGCCATAAGAATGGCATACAAGGTCGCTTTCTCAAAGCCATCGAAGACCGGCAGTTGCAGAGTCTAACCAAAACCGAGGAGTTGCTTCTCTTTCGCCTGACGCAAGAGGCACTCAACAACGCTGCTAAGCATGCTAAGGCGAAGACAATTCGTGTCAATTTAGAAGGAAATGATGAGCGACTGACATTAAGCATAATAGATGATGGCGTAGGCTTTTCACTGAAGGAACGCGGCGAATCTCGAGGCTTAAGATACATGCGACTGCGAGCTGATCTAATCGGAGCAACAATTACCTGGAGTGACAACCTCAGTAAGGTTCAAGATGTCGCCTCGAAGGGAACAGTAGTAAAAATTGAAGTCAATGGAGCGCTAAATTCGGCCGAGGCTTTAGCAGGTAAAGACCATGAGCAAAACTGAGCTGCAAAATACAGGTATCAAAGTTTTAGTGGCAGAAGATCTGGTGAGCCTCCGCCAGCATGGTGGTGAGGTGTTAAGGCAGGTGCTAAACGCTCAGCAGATTCCTCTTATTCAACTAGAAGAAGCGGCTGATGGCGAAGAAGCTCTCCTAAAAACGGACACTCTTAAACCAGATTTTGTTCTTATGGACATTGCTATGCCCAAGATGAACGGAATTAAGGCCGCTGCAGAAATGTGGAAAGATTTGCCGACGCTGAAAATACTGTTCTGGTCACAGTTTGATCATGAAGCCTATATTCGTGAGCTGGGAAAGATTGTGCCTGATGAAGCCATTCACGGCTATATTCTAAAAAGTGAAAACGACACCACATTGGCTAAAGCTTTTGAACAGGTAATCGTCGATGATTTACCTTACGTCACTTCCAAGGTAGAAGAAGTGCGTCATCGGCTAAGAGACAAGTCTAGCGCTATTAGCGATCTTGAGTTCGAAACTCTTATGGACATTGCCATTGGACTCACCGACAAGGCCATCGCCCAAAAGGAGCACATCTCATACCGCGGTGCGCAGAACCGACTTTCTAACTTGCTCAACAAACTTCTCAAAGGCGAAGATTCATACCTAAAAGAAAGCACTGGCGTCGAGATTTACAATCCTCGCACCAGGCTGATTTTCGAAGCCTTTATGCGGGGCTTGCTCACCCGCGAAGACCTTGAGGCACAAAACAAAGAATATAGAAGTTGGTTGTTCAGCGAATTTGGTTACGAGTAATAACTGTTCGCCATGGCTAGAGATTGGCAGAAGATCTCGCCATTGGGCATAATGAATACACGAGCGAATGTGTAATCAATGTACCAAGAACAGTGCAACAAAATAAAAATTGAGGTTGCCCCATCGGTTCATTGCGAACCAGAGCCGGCAGTCACCGTGCGTTGTTCGGATGAGCATCAGGTCTTGCATCTCAAGCACTTGCCTAAAGACCTGAGGCCGCTGGCACAGTTAGTGGCCAACCCTCATACTAAAGAATCGGTATGGATGAACGCTTGCGTCGCTGCGGGTGACAAGTCTCTTGTTGCTCAAAAATCGTTGCTTAGTCGAGCTACTAGCTTTCTCCATACATTCACAGGAGCAAGCGCAGCTCTTCTAGTGCTAATGTTCAATATCATGGCCGCCACTCTGTTTTCGTCTTATGCGGCTTTCTTGATCAACGGTGTCGACCCCAACATATTTATGAGGAGCCTGATCGAGAGCCACATGACTGGCGTTATCGTTGCAATTGGCTCAGGCTTTGCCTTCTGGTACTCTCTCTTAATTCAACAGCGTCATCTTCGTCGTTTTCTTGTTAGTGCTTCGGTCACAGCTACAACACTATTTGTTTTGCTCACTGGCTACGATTACCTTGGCCCAGCAGCAGCATTGCTGGTAAGCGCTCTCGCAGGTGGTTTAACTCTATTTGTCTCAGCCCTTGGCCGTTGGTGCCGTGAGGCGCTACCGAAGACTTTTAATGCAGCTAGTATGGCTAAGTCAACCCTCGGAATTCTCTTCATACCAGCACTCATAAACGGCTTCATGCTTATGACTGTTTTTTCAGGGAAGTACCACTCCTCTCCATCATTCTCCACCCCCACCATAGAGTCAGCTGTTTTTGCCGCGGGGATACTCTTTTATACAATTTTTGGACAATGCCTCGCTTTATCGATTGCCAGTCGAACCAGCTCCCGAGCCGCTACAGCTCTTCTGTCGACGTGTGTTCAGGCTCCCCTGCTGCTCGGACTTGGATTTACGGCCCTGGCGTCATTGGTCAGAGCCTTCAGTTCAGGTGTGGAGCATTTAAATGATAGCTATTTCGGCATTTTGGTTCCGCCAGCTAATAGCTGGTTGCACTATGGTCCTGATAAAGCCCTGTTTACTTTGCTCGCAATAGTGCTCACCCTAAGCTTTACCTTAGGAGGCAGTTACCTTGGAGCTGCCATCAACGCTCGAAGATCGAAAACTTAAGCGCAAGCTAAACCCTAGCAAGTATGGTGAATCTCGTAGGAAGTGGCATAACCAAGAGCGACTTTGGGTTTCTTGGCGATTTTGTCAGTTGTGCTGATAAAGCGATCGACTTGAACTCCAGGGGCTCTGTCAGTAGGTTTGAACGAATATTTAGCCACTAGATTGGCAACTTCAGGGTCGCATACGCTTGCTGGTGCTGAGTGTTTGCGATTATGGCCCATTAAACTAAATGTCAGACCCAGAACAGAGACATTGTCGGCAATGATTGAATTTGCCATGATCTGCGACTCTGGATGCTTTTTCAGATACTGCCAGAGCGAGTTAATGTCTTTTTCGCTAACCAATGAGTTGAGGGAATTAATTCCCAAGACGCCGTGGCCGAAGACGTAGAGCAAGCAAACTGCATTGCCATCCTTATCTACTACGGCAATAGAAGCTGGCCCGGCAAAACTATCGATATAATCTAAACACTCAGAAAGGGCGGCTACGGCACTACCACTCTCTTTGGGATTGAACACCTGCCCATGGAACATTGACGCTGCGGACAATACCACTTCATCTTGCAGAATATAGCTGGAGAGGTCTACATGGACTGAACCAAGTTCGTTGAGAATCATGGTATAGGCTTCTGGACCGAATAGTTGTTGTGGATTCTTCTTGCTGCCGTAAACACTGGCAATTACTTGGCCTTTGTATAACAGCATGGCAGAGCGTGACTTGAAGCGGCTTGATTCTGTCTTAACGCAGCCAGAGAGCTTTTGCGCCTCAATATTGATTAGTTGAGGGAGGAGGGGCATTCTCTGCGAAATAGTAAGAGGATTTTTGGCTTTTGGAGACAGTGATTGACTGGGAAAGTAATTGATTGCCCGTTTGTAGGTTATTGCCTTTTGCTGAGAACGATTGAAAGAAGCCAATTCTCTTAGCTTGACGCTGAGATAAGAAAGCATAGTTTTCTCCCTTGGAGATTTAGATGAAGTGCCGTGGGAAGCAATTAGTAAGTTAGGACGTTAAAGCTGAAAAGCGAAATCAATAAAATGCCAAGAAAGAATGTATAGCTTATTTTGCGAGTTGTAAAGAGTCTCTGGCAAATACTAATCTTAATTCTGAATTTTTACATGGACTTGCCAAAATTGTCAGACTTTGTGACTCTTTCTGGCGCTTCGGTTAGTTCGATTCTGGTCGAGGGAATTTTCTAATAAGGCGTCAATATTGCCACTTAATTGGAGCAACCAAATGTCAAAACCGGTTGAGCTTTCTGACGACAAGTTATTTGCAATTTCACTCCAATATGAATGCCCATACAAATGGTCGAAGATGAAAGGCAATGACAGAGTTCGTAAGTGTGGCTCCTGCCAGAAAAACGTGTATAACATCTCCAAACTATCAAAAGCTGATGCAGTTTCCCTGATAAGCGAAAACGAGGGAGAATTGTGTGTGACCTTTTATCGAAGACGAGATGGCACTGTTCTTACACAACAGTGTTCTTCTATACGCGGGCTGAATCAAATAAGAATTAAATTTGGCTGGCTAGCAATGATCAATGCTGGCCTTGCTTGCATGGTTACTAGCATAATGCCAATGTTAGGTCCGGCCTGTGTAACCCTCGTTGGTGGAATCGGTCCAGTAATGTCCGGCTTGAAGACCGAGCAGCCACGGGATCCGGAGTGCGACAAAATGATCGAGCCAGACCAATACGATGACAACTAATCGCCTATAATTGCCGTTTCCCGTTTGAAAGCAGAATACGTGCCAAGTAAATCATTCCGCAGCATTCTAGCAAGTCTGACAGCGAGCATCTTGGCCTCACCGGCTCTCGCCGCTGAAGTTAGCTATGAGCGCAAAGTTAAAACACAAAAAGGCACTAATACCTCAGGACAGCGCACTTCAAAACTCAGTGCCAATGATCGCAGTCGCATGCGTGCACTCTACTGTAGGTAATCTTTATGCCAAAGATAGTTGATCATGATGAGTACAGAAAAAAACTAATAGAACAGAGTTTTGAATTAATGGCTCGCAGAGGCTATGCGGCTCTGAGCATGCGCGATCTAGCCAGAGCACTAAGAATCTCGCCTGCTACTTTGTACTATTATTTTCCCAATAAACTTGGTCTCTTTGAAGCGATCTTGAAGTATCACGCTGTCGGTGGAGCTATTCAACAGATTGCTGCGGATCCAAAAGCAACATCATTCGAAGAAGGCTTAGACGAGTTAATAACTGGTTGTGAGCTAGGAGAAGAGATGTGGGCCAAGATACTTATGATGCACGTCGATGCCTATCGTGAGGCTGACGGCCAAATGCTGTCTACCTTCAATAGTATCTTTACCTCCAATTCAACCAAGGCTAGACTGTCAAAACAGCTTAAAATAGAAGATCCAGAGGTTATTGATCTGATCAGGGTAATCATCTTAGGCACCATTATTCAAAGAGTGCTTTCGAAGCGAAACATCAAATGGTCAACACAAAAGCGCCTTCTATTTGATATTTTCAGCAAGTACGCCACTGATTCAACAGAGCAAGAGCCGTAGTCACGCAAATGGGGAGCCGCAGCTCTTCCTAACCGGTTTCTACTGAGCATAGAGAACCATAATCTCAAAGATAGAAAAGATCCAAGCAAATGGCACAGCCACAGTAAATGCTGTATCCAATCCCCAGTTGATTTCGGCACCATCTTGCCAATCGCAATACCAGGTGACTGCAGTCGTAAATGGCACAATTGACCAACCCATGATGCCGGTCAAAACAGTTATGAGTAGCACGCCAGTCCATAAATCCATAAGCATTCACCTTCTACAACGTTGGGCAAGGCGCGGAATGCTAGTGTTCAATAAAAAATCTGGCAATGGGAGAATTCCCACTAAGTATGAGTCTTTTCAGTGGTAATGATCAGTACTAACATAGGTTATTAAAGTGCACGGAAGACGTTTACTACTAGTCTTTTGCTGAGGAGCCATTTAAAATAGTGCCTTCTGCTTTTATGGTGACACTTACTTGGCAAAAATTATCGGTCGCAGCCCTGTTGCATTATTTTTTCTCGCTGTCTTGACATTGCCTCAATCGGCTTTTGCTCTATCGAACCAAGATTTGTTTCGCCAGGCTGGCTCCTATGAGACCCACGGACAGATATTAAAAGCCAAGCAAACTTACAGCCAAATTTTAAAAGAACGTCAGAGCAAACCAGGTGACACGTTCGTATGGCGCAGCCAAGTTCGCATGGCTCGCCTCTCGGTGGCACAAGGTGATATTAGAGCGGCCGATTCTGTATACGATTCTGCGATGAAGCTCACACCAGAGCAAATTCGGAAAGACCCAGAATTGATGATAGATATGGACGACCTGGCCGAGTCTTATGTGGCTCAGGCAAGAGGTAACAGAGAAGGAAAACCACTTCTTCTCCGTGCCCTCGAACTGCGTAAGAAAATCGACCCAAAGCACCCCAATGTTAATGAGTCATATCGTCAGCTCGCTGCGCATTCAATCAGATATAACGAATTACCAGAGGCCGAGCGCTATATTAAGCTCGCAATTGAACGACAAAAAGATGCTGAAAGTTCGTCAGCTGTGGGTCGACTAACTTCAGATCGCATCATGCTGTTGGGTATTTGTGATAGCCAGAAGCGCTGGGCTGAGAGTGAGCAGTTAGCTAAGGAGATCTTACTGCAAACATCAAAGTATCCAGGCCTTCATTGGTGTTGGCCATCTATGCACTGTGCTCTAGCAAATTGTTATTCGCGGCGAGGTCAATACGATCTTTCTGACGCCGAATACCAAAAGGCAATCGCTGTTGCTAAACAATTCCCTGGTGCCACCAACGATTTTTATACTGCGTGCCAACGCGCGATGAAGGTGAATAGCGAGCTGAAGCGAAAAGTGAAGAAGCGCGGTTGAAAGCAAGCAAAACAAGTTGCGACAAATGACCATTTTCAAAATTGAGGTTCACTAGATGTCCGCAGCAAACCGCAAAGGTTTTGAAAAAATTGAATGCGTTGATCGCTGGCATTTCTTAGACGGTGAGAGCGGGCCGGAAGCAGAACGAAAGGCCAAGGCAATAAATCAGATTGACCGGTTTTGGAACGAGTTCAAAGCTAGTAAGCTTTGCCAGCTGAAAGCTAGACTGGCTCTGAAAGAAAATATCGTTTCTCCATGGATGCTTGAGCATTTTCCGATTGCTGAGCCATTGCTAGAGTGGGAGCTAGGCTTTGATGAAAATGAAAATTCACAGCTTTCTATTTCCCGCAGTGTTGACTTGTCTCAATTGCGATTGACTGAAACATTTGCTGAGCGAGCCGGTGTTATTGATGGTTGGACAATCAGTGCTGGACGAGTCCCGCTGGACGTTTCGAGGATGGATGTTTGTAGCACTTTTGAGACCAGATTTCAGAAGAAGCTTCCACCTTTTAGATTCGAACTAGTAGAAACTCAATCAAACCACATTGCTATCAACTTCTTCTCTAGCAAGTTTGTCGTTGAGAATTCAGAGGATGACCAAATAATCAGTTTTGGCCTTGGTGAACTTCTCTTGGGTGAGCAGGTCGCGGATAGGTGGGTCGGCCAGAGCGAAACCCTGTTCGATGAGTCTATTACAGAAGCTGATTTCGACTTTAATGCCATGGCTGAGGCCTTTCAAACAGCCTTTGCTAACAAAAAAAACGCTATCCTAAGTAAACTACCAGATCAGCCGTACGCTCTTTGGGACTGCCAGCGCGATCTCTCCATGTTAACCGTCGCGACTGACGAAGAGCTTGCCGACACCTCTCGCTACAGAAGACGATTTACAATATTGACATTCTGGCCAGAGTTGCTTCTGGGTATGGCAGCGAGCAGATCGTTCTTTTCTGAACGATTTTTGAAAAAAGGGCAACGTTTTGCCTATCTACAACTAATAGACATAATTCCTGAGTTTTCTCAAGAAGTTCGAGACTGCTTTGAAGATGACATTATTAACTCCTTAGCTGCTGCTGCGGCTGGTTGTATGGTCGGAAGTGGACGTGGCAACCCTGACAGCTATTACTTCGACCTCTGCTTGACGAATATTGATAGAGCCATTGGTGTCTTGCGCGAAGTGTGTCAAAGAGCCAACTTACCAAATACTTGCTGGTTGCGATTCTATGACGTGCACTGGAATCAGGAGTGGGTGCGAATGTTTCCCGATACTCCTGATTTTGAAGAGCCTGAGCGACTTGGGTAGAAATTGCGGAACTGTCTCATTGGTTGCACGTTAATTGTTGCGTGCAATGTTGGGCTACTCAATCGCATTCTTCTTGCAGCCATCCGCCAGTGAAACCGGCTGCACGAAGTCCATTTTGCAGATACAGACAATCTTTCATCAATTTCCAGACCAGTTCCGACTGATGGTTTTCAATCATTATCAGCCCGGCACCTTTATTTAATCCAAATTTCCAAGGTGAGACCCAACCATTGCAGGTCTTGTTTTGACTCGACTCAAATCCATATTTGCCTAGGCCCGCTGCCCCAATTTCTTGGATCATATGTTGAACAGTCTCAAGCACTATATCTGGTGCAAAGGGCAATGATGCCACCACAGCCCATGGTGAGATTGTGCCATCGTCTGGTCCTTGTGGTACACCGCGGGCTTTGTAATTATAAAATACTCGCTTTACTCCGCTGATAGTTCGACGAGCTGGTCCTGGGCCGTTGCTGGCGGTTAGCCCCCAGCAATACTTACCATAATCGGCAAATTGCTTTGGATTTTCCACTGCATACTGTCTTTGAATATAGGTAGCCCTTTTGCTATTCTCGAAATAGTCAAAACCTGTTTCTCTATTGAACCGATCTTGGATGCCACGAAAATCAATCCACTGATGAGCCATTTGATGAATGAACAGCGGACCGGCATGCAGACTCTCAATGTCGTAGATATCTGTGGTCTCAAATGTAGCAGTCCACTGAATGTAGCCTAAAGGCTCTACTGAATGGCTTGGCGACCCCAAAGCCAGGGCGTAGAGAATGATTGCTTCGCTATAATTTCGATTCCAACGATGCCTGCTGAACTTCTTCTCGGGCGTCCAACCATGCGAAAAGGTTGCGGCACCATTTAATGCCCAAGGCCATTCTACGCGCTGATAGAGAAAATCAGCTGTTTCTCTAATCTCTCTTTCTTCCTCACAGTCTTGAGTGAAATAGTTTTGCACGCAGAGCACACCGGCCATCAGTATGGCAGTGTCGATTGTTGAAATTTCAGATTGCCAGGCTCGTTTACCGCTCTCCATGTCTAAAAAGTGATAGTAGAAGCCCTTATATCCGGTTGCATCCGCCTCAGAGCCCTGTTGGCTCGACTTCAGAAATTTGAGGGCTACTAGGGTTCGTGCAACAGCTTCAGAACGCAACATCAGACCACACTCAGAAGCAATTGTATAAGCCGTTAGGCCCATGCCGAGAACCGCAATACTGGCTGGAGAGTCCTTTTGATTCTTGTCAGAAATTAGACCATTGGTCGGATTCCACTCATTGCGAAAGTATTCAAATGCTCTGCCCTTAAGGTCATCCAGCATTTCTGCCACGAGTGACGGGAGGCTACCCGACGGCACTGGAGCTGCGCCTGCTCAACAGGCAATGTGGGCAACCAGACTTCTTGCTGGTGCGATTGGCCACAGTGGCCTGCCATTCATGATTGTCTTGAGGGCAGAGCCACCAAACTTTTTTACTAGACGCAGCAGTCAACGATTCACCACAGATGGAACCATTCTTAGTTGGGTGCAATTGAGCTGCGATATTAGGAAATTTAGCTGCCAGGGTACTTACACTTAATAGAAGAATAAACTTAATTTTAAATGACTCAAACGAAGACAATCAGAACGTTACAAAGAATGGAACCAAAAAATCAGGGAATATCATTGAAAATATATTGGATGGGAAGCCTACAGATACAATTGAATCAGACTGGGTTAGAGTTCAAATTAAAGAGACTGCAGAGGTAAACGGGGTAAGATTTCCAGCAGGAATCCAAATTGACGTTACGAATGAAGATTCCACAAGAATGATTGAAAGTGGTAAGGTAATATTACTTGATCAGAAAGAATAAACTGATTAATTTTTAAGCCTTTTATTTTCTATAGTAAGTGTAAACAGCCTCTATTTCATCATCTCTAAGGCCAGTTTTACTTTTTATATTATCTCTACTCTCACCAGACCTAGCCATCTCTATAGCTAGCCCCAACATGTCTTCTGAACCTTTTACATTACTCATGCGATTAATTTCTCTTTCTAGAAAAGAAATTTTTTCTATTTGTTTTGAAATTTCACCTGTTTGCTGTTCTAAAATATTACCAATAC
>CAJXZK010000062.1:22500-25169 GCA_913063055.1 uncultured bacterium | reverse complement strand
TACGGTCTCGTGGGCTCGGAGATGTGTATAAGAGACAGACCTAGAGAAGGTCTACACCAGCGAAGATAAGCTCGTAAAAATGGTGAAGCGTTCAGCCGACGGCCGCTCAGAAACTCGGTTTCATCCAGAAACCGGCGACATAGACAGTATCTTCGAATCATATACACTGCCCGACGGCAATATTCTAACCAAAGATAAGCGCTACCTGAGCGAAGATCAGGCCATCGAGTCTGTGCTTGTGATGAATCCCAAAGGTATTCTCGTTCGCACGGTCGTGCGCGAAACCCAGGGACAGGTCAATTCTTTTCAGGGCCAGACTGAGTTTGGGCCAGACGGGAAAGCACTCTTTTCAGTCAACCATTGGTTCGATGCCAAAACAGGCAAAATGAATCATCGCGAGCAAATTCAATGGCTGACTGATGGCCAGCGCGGCGTAACCGAGCACTTCCATTTTTCAGAAGAAGGTGCCTTGTTAAAGTATTTCAAGCGCCTCTATCATCCACCGACTGATAGATTCTTGGAAGAGACTCACATCTACGACCGAATCTCGCAGTTAATGGTGCGCAAAGAAACCAAGACGAGCGGCCGCCTAGAAGAGCAAATATCTGTTGAAGTCATTACCTTTGATCAAGCTGGCAACGCCATCAAAAAACTAAACAACATTCTAGACAAAGCCGCTCTCTAAGCTTACTGATTGGTTTCGTTTGATGTCTTCTGCTCTTCTTTTAGCAGTGAGGCAACTTTGCTGCGCAGCAACTCTAACTCTGAGCCAGCGACGATATTAGCGCCTACTTTCTCAGGGCTGCTTGATTGCGGCAAACTACGCAAAATTCCCTCGATGCGATCACGTTCAGCACTGGCTTCGCCCTGGGCATTCTTGAGCTTAGCAATCATCTTGTTTAGCTCTTGTACGCGTGCAGCTACATCAACTGGCTTCCAGGAATAATCAGCGATCATCATATCGAGCTTGCCCTGACCTTCTTTCAAAATAGCCAGACGCTCGACCTTGTTTTCAGCACGCAAAGCTTGAGAAACAAGATTGAGAATAGCGACGACATCGGCTTCGGCGATGCGGTGAGTGAAGAATGCAAGATCGGCGCGACGAACGATGGTGAGGATCTGCTCACGGCTCTGATCTGTATCACCATCTTTGCGCAACAAGCGAGCAAGCCAATCTTGCAAGAATCTGATGTCGCTGGCCATGAAACGAACTTCTTCGTGACGCAACTCTTTTTCAAATGGATCGACTCCAGGATTTGGACCTGGATAGCTCTTATTGATTGCCTTCACAAGCTCAAGCTCTTGCTGCAAGCGGGTTGCATCGGTATGGCCGAGATTGCCATTCTTAATGCCACTATCAATTAGTCGCTGCACTTCTGAAATTGCATAGTCAATTTCTTCTTGGCTTGGTTGGATCTTACCGGCTTCATAATGAGTAGCCAACAGTCTCTTCTGCAATTGCGCCTTAACTTCTGGAGTGGCGACTTTGCTATGAGCGCGATCTTTCAAGACTGAATAGAGCTCATTCTTTGCTCGCAATAAGAGCTCTGGCTCAACAATGTAGCTCTTATAAGTGTTGAGCTGACGGGCGCAAACAGCGTTGCGTGCCATATACAAATCACTGCGCAAAATCAAATCATCAATACTTTCAGTGCTCATCCCCTGACGGGCAAGAGCGCGGGTCAGTCTCTCTTGAACACTGGAAAGATCGAGAGCCAAAACATTGAACTGCCAGAAATCTAGACGATGACCATTGGCAGTGAATTGTTTTTGTAGACGCTTGATGCCGTCAATGCGATCACGATAGAACTTGGCGTCAGCAACAGTAAGAGTTTTGTCTTTAACGAGCTTATCGATATCAGCTGAAAACTGCTTGATCAGGTGATCGATGCTGAGGTGATTAGACTTAACTTCTTGAGCGCGAGCTTCCATCTGTGCCCAAGTGCTCTCGATAGCCTCTAAGCTATTGGCATCAGTTAGGCTAACTTCCATCTTCTTGGTTTCTTCGGCAGTTAGACGGCCAGCCGCTCTGGCATTCTTCAACTCAGACTTAGCAGCAGCGCGCACTTCTTCAATGTTGATGGGAGTATAAACTCCACCGCTTGGAAGAGCAAAACTCTGACTGCAGGCCATGCTCAGCGAGGCAAGACCAAGAGAAAGAGAAACTGCAAGGCGACCAAAGTTTGCACCACTCATAAACCACTCCTTAACTGCTAGCTAATGCCGGGAATCCAAAGCATATAAAGATTACGCCAATTGAATACAAACGTCTCTCCTTGGAAGCCTGGTAAATGGTGAAGCAAGTTGAGATGTCAGAAAATACTGCGATTTTTCTGACAAAAATAGCCAAACAAAAAGGGAGCCATCACTGACTCCCTAATTTGATTTCTTCATTGATTCAACATACTGAGCTTTTGCTCTTGCAGGTTGAACCCTGATAACTGAATAGCCTTAAGATAAGACGCCTTGTCGTCTCCGCTTAAGAAGTATTTGAGTAGAACTGGTGTTCCAACTTCTTAAGTTTCATAGACATCGACCTAGGAGAAGTACCAATCTGGTCTTAGCCTTTCGGCTCGCAGATTGGAGTGTCGGAGGTTCCATCAATCACCGAGATGATGTATCCGATTACTCCCTAGAAAGGAGGTGATCCAGCCGCACCTTCCGGTACG
>CAJXZK010000062.1:0-20000 GCA_913063055.1 uncultured bacterium | reverse complement strand
AGTTGGCAAATGAAATATGGGAAACAGGCGCCACCAGCGACGGTGCCCATCAGAGGTACAATTAGTTGAAATCCGTTTACGCCTGGTATATGAAGAGACACAACCAAGCCGGCAATCAATCCAGCAATAGCGCCACCAACTCCAAAAGCAATGAAGTGCTTGCTAGTGGGATCTTCAATTTTGCCGGCCAGCTGGCTGAACTGCTCGCTCTTATTGCCGAGCACGCAAATTTCGGAAGTGCGCAAGCCAGCCTCGTGCATTTGCGTCACCATCGCCGCCACATTGCTTTGGTCGGCAAAGACTCCGTAGACATAATCTTGGTCTGACATTTCAAATACCTCTAAATTTAGGATAAGCGAATGAAGAACAGCAGTAACCACCCTTGGAGGTGCTTGCTTTTACTTCTCGCTTTTGAACTGTTTTCACTATAATCGATTATCGATAATCTGTAAACGATAATTTCTAATCGGTAACAATGGAATAGGAGCAGGTAGAGAAAAAGGGCCGGCTTTCCAAGCCAAATCAATTAAATGCGATCGGAACCCGCCCCTGACGGCGGCCTTTCAAAATTAACAACTCGGCAACGACTGGAACCTAATATCCTCATCACCCCCCCGGACTGAGAGGAACGCTTTATGTCACTCGAACGCCACACCGAAATCTCGCGAGCAGCAGAGCAACATTCAAGCACTGTGTTCAACGAAGTATTTGCCCAAATGCAGGCAGCGGTGTCAGTAAAAGCGAAAAAAACACCAAGCGATTTCATGCAATTTACTAATATCTTCGCTATCTCAAATTCAACATCCAACAACGGAAACGGCCTGGTGACAGAAATTGCAGAAGGCATACAAATTACTATCGATGTAGACGGCTCAATTCTCTTCGGACACCCAAACTCTCTAGGCAACTAAATCTCAATCAATCAATCAATCAATCAATTAATGGCAAGGTCAAGTCTTCCAGGACGTTGCCAGCTCTAAAGACTTGCGGCTGCATTCATCGGCCTTTGTGAGATTGCCGAGGAACAACTCAAGCACAATAAGTCTGTCTAGCTGTTCAATAGAGTTCAACATTGAATCGCTTTGCTTCAAAGCATATTCCCATTTGAATCGGGCTTGTTTAAACAAGCGACTTCTCAGCGGTCGAATAAAGGGAATAAAAAGAAGTGTGCAAAAAATGGTGCAATCCAGAAAAGACAAGTCAGTCTCTTTAGCATGCGCTGTTCCAGAGAGTGGCAGCCTAGTAAGCAGCAAGTTCTCACGAGAAACGTCAATACCGAATTCATCGGCGTAGTAGGTTACTGTTGAGAAATTACGTTTTGCCGAAAGGCTTAGGTTAGCTTGAAAAAGCATCTTCAAACTCGTCTTTAAATTTTCCCGTAACTCAGCAAACTCGCCATTCTCCCCCTGAGCATAGGCAAGAAACTGAAGAATCTCAAGACACTTCTCAGGATCATCGTGCTTTCGATAAATTGCCAGAGCACTCTTAAAATAACTCGCGGCCAATTTATAGTTTTCAAACGCACCCTCAGCCCGGTATGCGTGACATAAGTATCTATTGGCCATGGTTCGACTTTGAGAACCATAAACTCTTGCGACTATAGTATCCAATTCGATATTCTCGGACTCAAAGTTCAACTGAGTTTGGCCTGGCCGTGGTTGATATCCAATACCTGATTCGACAGCAAAACTACGTTCACCTGTGCCATTTGTTACCTGAAATATGCGTTCAGCCAGTTCCATCTGCCGACACGCACTGGCAAAGTAAGCAATATCGATTCCCCCATATCGCCAAACTAATCCAGAGACGAAAACGCTTCCGTATAAGAGCGAAACGCAGAGAACTAGCTGGCCAGCACTGCGTAGGACCCAAAGCCAAGGAAACGTGCCGCAAAGATACTGCCACAATTGACTTTGCTCTGGCAAAACTTTTTGCTCCATCAACTTCCTGAGGACTACCAGCAGAACCAAGTCGATGAAATACGGAACAAGAATACTAATTCGAAACTCTTTCCATAGAAACGAGAAAACAACATGCTGAATGCACATAAGGACGAGTGCTATGAGTGCACTAATCAAAAAATACTTCTCGAGAAAACGAATGTACGTATTCATAGCTACGGCCTGACTTGATTGCATTCAATATAGATGCGAGCAATCTGCTAGTCACTGGTGAAAGCACCACCATCACCTGGAAATCTTCAGATGAATAGGCTAGCGGCCATTGCACCGGTGGAGTTTCTTCTTGCTTGATTGAAAAAGGAAATCTGGCACTTATTACAGCAATCTAAACTTAGAAGCGGTTGCCAATAGGCCGTGGCAAAATAGCTAAATCGAACTCCCCAAACACTTTGCCGCAACCATGAACTTCAACACTTTAGTGATCTGTATTCTCTGCATACTAGGAAGCGCCTGGTTTGGTAACGATTGGTATTCTCACAGAACCATGGCTATCAACTCAAAAGACTGGTACTGCGTCACAGGAAAAATGCAAGTCGTAACAGTGGAGAAATCTTATAGGACAGTGACGGAAGGAACAGGCAGATACAGCCGGACAAGAAAGATCGACACATACACACCGCATGTCTCCTACAGTTATAGCTACAAGGGCCATCACTACAGAGGGGACGTAATAGGCTTCCCCAATCCCACTTTCGACAACCTGCAAGAGTCAAAATCATTTCAAAGCAAATACACCGAAGGAACACCGGTGACAATTTGGTTTGATCCCAAGTCGCCATCACACTCATGCCTCTCAACTGGCTTGCGCAAGGAGACAGGAAGCGAATTTCTATTGGCTGTTATATTGCTGGCACTTGGGATAGCTGGTCTGTCATTTATTTGTTTCAACAACGATAAGGAGTACGCAAATAGGCCTACCATTGAAGAACTTGAGTCGAAGTATGTGAGCTAGGCCGAATGCACCTGAAGTAAGCCAAGATTTATAGAAATGGCAAAAGAGAAATCTACTACCGATTGATACCACTGATAATACCAGCGCCATAAATGTCAGAAAATACTGCGATTTTTCTGACAAAAATAGCCAAACAAAAAGGGAGCCATTACTGACTCCCTAATTTGATTTCTTCATTGATTCAACATACTGAGCTTTTGCTCTTGCAGGTTGAACCCTGATAACTGAATAGCCTTAAGATAAGACGCCTTGTCGTCTCCGCTTAAGAAGTATTTGAGTAGAACTGGTGTTCCAACTTCTTAAGTTTCATAGACATCGACCTAGGAGAAGTACCAATCTGGTCTTAGCCTTTCGGCTCGCAGATTGGAGTGTCGGAGGTTCCATCAATCACCGAGATGATGTATCCGATTACTCCCTAGAAAGGAGGTGATCCAGCCGCACCTTCCGGTACGGCTACCTTGTTACGACTTCGTCCCAGTCATCGGCCCTGCCTTAGGCGGCTGCTTCCTTACGGTTAGCGCACCGACTTTGGGCGTGACCAACTCCCATGACGTGACGGGCGGTGTGTACAAGGCCCGGGAACGTATTCACCGCAGCGTGCTGATCTGCGGTTACTAGCGATTCCGACTTCACGCAGGCGAGTTGCAGCCTGCGATCCGAACTGAGATTGGGTTTGGTGGTTCGCTCCCCCTCGCGGGATTGCATCACATTGTCCCAACCATTGTAACACGTGTGTAGCCCAGGGCATAAGGGGCATGATGACTTGACGTCGTCCCCACCTTCCTCCGGTTTGTCACCGGCAGTCTCGCTAGAGTGCCCAACATTACTTGATGGCAACTAACAACGGGGGTTGCGCTCGTTGCGGGACTTAACCCAACATCTCACGACACGAGCTGACGACAGCCATGCACCACCTGTGTGTAGGCTCCCTTGCGGGCACCCTCTAGTTTCCTAAAGGTTCCTACCATGTCAAGCCCTGGTAAGGTTCTTCGCGTTGCTTCGAATTAAACCACATGTTCCACCGCTTGTGCGGGCCCCCGTCAATTCCTTTGAGTTTCAACCTTGCGGCCGTACTACTCAGGCGGGATACTTATCGCGTTAGCTGCGGCACATCAGGGGTCGATACCCGATACGCCTAGTATCCATCGTTTACGGCCAGGACTACTGGGGTATCTAATCCCATTCGCTCCCCTGGCTTTCGTTCCTCAGTGTCAGTTATGGCCCAGCTAGTCGCCTACGCCACCGGTGTTCTTCCCAATATCTACGCATTTCACCGCTACACTGGGAATTCCACTAGCCTCTACCACACTCGAGTCTGCCAGTATTCAGTGCAGTTTCAGGGTTGAGCCCCAATCTTTAACACCAAACTTAACAAACCACCTACGAACTCTTTACGCCCAATAAATCCGGACAACGCTTGCATCCTACGTCTTACCGCGGCTGCTGGCACGTAGTTAGCCGATGCTTCCTCTGCTGGTACCGTCATTTTTTTCGTTCCAGCTGACAGAGCTTTACACCCCAAGGGGCTTCTTCGCTCACGCGGTGTCGCTACGTCAGGCTTTCGCCCATTGCGTAAAATTCCCCACTGCTGCCTCCCGTAGGAGTATGGGCCGTGTCTCAGTCCCATTGTGGCTGATCATCCTCTCAGACCAGCTACCGATCGTCGCCTTGGTAGGCTTTTACTCTACCAACTAGCTAATCGGACGCGGGCTCATCTTTAGACGGATTACTCCTTTCAACTTTCGTCATATGCGGTATTAGCGAGTCTTTCGACCCGTTATCCCCCATCTAAAGGCAGATTCCCACGCGTTACTCACCCGTCCGCCACTAGGTATTGCTACCTCGTTCGACTTGCATGTGTGAAGCACACCGCCAGCGTTCGTCCTGAGCCAGGATCAAACTCTCCGTTGTCACTTAGCGTTAGCTAAGTGCGTTTAAAACGATTTAGTTTGCCTACTCAAAATTCTTGACAGGCGCCTTGTACATAAGGCTATTCAGTTATCAGGGTTCAAGTTGGCGTCGGAGTGATCCGCTCAAAGGCGAATGTGATTCAGACGACGAGAGAAATCATACCAAGCTAAATAGGACGTGTCAAACAATACAAAAGTGACTATCCATAGGCTTCTTACAAAAGCATCCAGAAATATACACAATTGCCTAACACTTTCTTATGAGCGAGATTAGCAGCTGGGGCCTCTTTCAAGAATCGGTTAGTACAATCATGAGAAAAACGCCACATCTCAAACCGTGGGAACGCTTGTTACGCCTCGCAACACTTGATCGGCACCAAACAAATAGAATCGGACGAGTTCAGCGTCTTGAGACTAAACCCAGAAGCAGCCCAGCTCTTGACTACCGAGCAAAAAGGCACCATTCTGAATCTACTTAGCGAATCTGACGCAGCAAAAGTTCGGCGCTGTACTTTTTACGAGCCCCGGTGACCATAAAAATACGAGAGCCATGCAGTTGAATCTCAGTAAAAGTCGCACCGTTGCGAAACTGGTTACTATCCTGGGCCAGGCGCAAGTCGGGGTTCTCATCACGACTTTGACAGAGCGCTGAGATATACGATTGATAGCTTGCTGCTGCAGCTTTGGCATTGCCACCATAATCCACAAGCAACAACTTAACGCGCTCTTTCACCGGCTCCCGCATCTGATAGTCGGCTACACAGGCCAATCTAGACTGCTTAAAGTCTAGCGAATTGAGATAGGGGGCCGGGCAAAAACGTCGCGCTGAGACTGGACCCATTACTATTTTCTCGCTGCCATGGAGAAATTCCAACTGCGGCATTGTTGAGAGAATGTAAGGCGGTGCGCCAGTTTCAACAATCGCCTTTGCTACCTTAGTGGCGACGCGCCTAATGACATCCTTGCTTTCGTCATCATCCACAGACGTTCCATATATAGATATAAAAGTCTTACCCTGAACAAATGAAATGCTGTCATCGTCTTCTGAAGTGGCGTCACCACGCAGCACAACGGTAGTTGCCCCGCGACGCAAGAAAGCATAAGCGGCAAAAGCACCATCATTGTTGGCAAATTCGTAAACATCAATATGTATATATCGTTGACCACGCTGCAGCGATTTGCGCGTAAAAGATTGCAAACCATATTCTTGAAGAATAGCCGCCTTTAGACCGTCGCTTTCGGGCAGCTGGGGTAGAAGAGCGCCAGCCACAGGCTGCCAGATATAAAGGTCTAGGCCGGTCCATCCTTCAAAGGCCAATCGATTAGCGAAAGCACCGATAGCTGTCGGTTTAAAGTTGGGTAGGGCCGGAGGCGAAGAAGAAGAAGAAGAAGAAGACGTAGTAGTAGCAGACGACGACGAAGACAAAGCAGAAGTAGAATGAGGTTTAGAAGTGGCAGGCGAAACCGGCGAGCCTTCCGGCACAGGTGCTGGAATATTTGTCGAAGACCCAGTCAAAGCAGGTACCTGAGCTAATGCTTGAGGCACCTGGAAGAGAAATAGAGCAACGCAAAAAGCCAAACAAGTCTTGGGCGGCACCACCAGTAATACTGAATTCATGCCTATTTTTGCGCCGGATCTAGCTTCGGATCGTAAGTAATACAAATGACTGTTTGTTCGCCAACCGGCACCAAAATAATGTCTAACTTGGCCCAATCGGATGTGCACTCAAGAGTGATTGTTCCTTTGAGATTGTTGTCAGAAAGTAGCCTATAGGCTTTCATTGCCACTTCATTCTTATAGAAGTTCAAAATCTTATCAAATTCATCACTGCTCTTTAAGATCACAACCTGTCGATATTTGTTCTGCCCAATAGGCGTGCTATCCGACTTGGTACATTCAGTGCCCGGATAACAGGCTATGGGAAACTTCTCTGGTAGAGCTAAGCCAGTGGGTTTGTAAGCCCCACCGCAAGCAGAAAGCAAAGAACAACTGGTCGCCATTACGACAAAAACAGCCAAGCGCAATAACAATCTGCTGCCGATCATGAAATACCCCTGCCTTAGTAAACGGTACGGATATAGCGTAGCAAAAATTACCTTTTTGCACCCTTCGCACAGACTAAATTCAATGCCCGCAAGTGCCTAATCCAACAGTAATTGTTTACCTGCAGATATTCATTCCCACCAAAGGCAGAGATATATCGAAAAGCTAGGCCATCAGCCAATCAATAATTACATTGACTGCTTAAACTACAGCAAATGATCAATTACATCAGACATCAAGCGAGGCAACTATTTCTTGGTAGCTGGTCGTTTAGGTAGATCTTGTTGTCGTTCCTCGTCTGGGTAGCCGCTCTTATCTGCTTTGCCAGCGGCTTTTACATCAGCTTTCTTATCGTGGTCGCCCACTCCAAACCAACCCAAAACTTTGCTACCAGCTCCTTTAGCAGCATCCATAGCCTTGCCACGCTTATCATCATCAAGTACAACGCCGGTAATCACATGTTTTGCATCAGGAATACCACCGTTAGCTACCTTGCCAATCTCTAGAACACCCTGGGCTGTGCCCTGATGTTCAGCAGGCAGGGCCTTGACCCCTTGCTTGGCCACTTGCCCTAAGACGCGCTCGGCCACATAACCTTGAGGACCAGCCAATAGTGGAGCGCCTTCACGGACTAATGTTTTAACATCACCTTTCTTAGCCGCATCACCAAGTCCAATTGCATGACGCTTCTCGTCCTGATAAGCCTCTGTGCCGGCGGCAATGACGGCCTTGCCAGCTTTACTATTGGCGGCATCAACCGCTGCCTGTTTAACTTTCGGAGCGTTCTCAACTACAGCGTCTTTAACCTTCGGGGCATTTTCTTTGATTAGCTCGGCGCCACCATGTATTGCCTTGCCGCCCTTTTCAACAACTACATCTTTAGCTGTTTTCAGGTGTCCCATGATGCCATGAAAGGAAAAACCACTTTCTGGCTCAGAAGAAGCCTTTGGTTTATCGCCGCTATCTCTATTCGCGTGTTTGCCGTCGCCCATGCTAGTGGCCTCAAATAAATATGTAGTATACGGGGGGGGTTAGAGGATTCTAAGCTTCCTGACATTTTGTTGTCAAGCTAATTCTTGCCGCGTTCCTCGCTCCTATCTCTTATGTACCCAGACTAGGTCCCCAGCCGAGCGAAAACCCCAAGATCTAGAACCCTGGGGTTTACCGTACTTATATAGAGCCTTTCGAGAATCTTCTGGCCCACAGTCTTATCTTGACTATTTAACGGCGTCCAACTCGCGAGCTTGAGCCTGGCGGTACCACTCAATGGTCTCTTTCAGCCCATCCACCAAATCTTTGCTTGGCGCCCAGTTAATCAGTTGCTTCGCCTTTGTAGTATCGGGCAGACGACGCCTTGGATCATCCACAGGCAGGGGCTTTTTCACAATCTCACTACTGCTGCCCACCAACTCTTTAATGATAGTGGCCAACTCAAGCACAGTTTTTTCTTCTGGATTACCAAGATTCACTGGCAAGTGATGGTCAACTTCCATTAATCGCACAATGCCCTCAACTAGGTCAGAGACATACTGGAAGCTTCTAGTTTGCTGACCTTCACCATAAACAGTCAGGGGCTCATTGGCCAAAGCTTGGCCGATGAAATTGGAGACAACACGGCCGTCATCGAGCCTGAGACGCGGACCGTAGCAGTTAAAGATGCGAATAATGCGAGTATCTAAGCCATGCTTATGGTGGTAGGCCATGGTAATTGCTTCAGCGAAACGCTTTGCTTCGTCATAGACACCACGAGGTCCGATAGGATTAACATTGCCCCAGTAGGTTTCTGGCTGCGGATGTATTTCGGGGTCACCATAGACCTCAGAAGTACTAGCAAGAAAATAACGTGCACCTTTCGAAAGAGCCAGGCCAAGCGTGTTGTGCGTGCCTAGTGAGTTGACCTTCAGGGTTTCAATAGGAAGCAACAGATAATCGACAGGTGATGCTGGAGAGGCGAAATGTATGACCCAATCTAAGTCTCCAACAATATGAATATGGTTAGAGACATTGTGATGGATAAATTCAAAGCGCGGATTAGACTTGTGCTGAGCAATATTCTGATAGTTACCAGTGATGAGATTATCCATCACTACAACTTGGTGCCCTTCAGCCATCATGCGATCGGTCAAATGTGAACCGATAAAACCGGCACCACCAGTAATTAATATTCTCAACGTCCTACTCCTCGATAAGTCATACCGGCAGCGGTTATCTCTTCTTCGTTTAAGGCATTGCGTCCGTCAATCACAAGGGGCCAACGCATACTCTTAGCCAATTTTTTCCAGTCTAGTTTTCTGAATTGTTCCCACTCAGTGACAAGCACCAGAGCATCGCTATCAGCAGCCAACTCTTCGGCACTATGGCAATAAACTAAGTCGAGGCTAGCATGCAGAACTTTGCATCGGTCATTTGAGACTGGGTCGTAAGCTTTTACCGAGGCACCCATCTTCAAGAGCTGGTAGGCAATAGTCAGTGCTGGTGCATCGCGCAAGTCGTCGGTATTGGGCTTGAAAGAAAGGCCAAGTAAGCCTATCGTGCGACCTTTCAATATCTTCAATTCATCTTGCAGCTTCTTAATTACCACTAGGCGCTGACGATCATTGACAGCAACAGTGGCTTCTAGCAACGATGTTGGATAGGAATATTCTTTAGCAACCTGCATCAAAGCACTGACGTCCTTGCCAAAACAGCTACCACCCCAGCCCACTCCAGCATGAAGGAAAGCTTTGCCAATGCGATAATCAAGGCCGATACCTTGAGTCACTTGGCTAACATCAGCTCCTACTTTTTCGCACAATCCAGCGATTTCGTTAGCGAAGCTAATTTTCATCGCCAAAAAAGCGTTGGCTGAATACTTGATCAACTCAGCAGAAGCCAGGTCAGTGACAACAAAAGGTACAGACGAAAAGTCTTTCGGCCGAGGTGCAAAGGTCGGCACGTCAAAACTCTGCTCGACAATTGGCTTGTAGAGGCTCTTCATTACTGCAACAGCTTGCTCATCAGTGGAGCCAACCACAATACGGTCAGGATAGAACGAGTCAGAAATGGCACTACCTTCGCGCAAGAACTCAGGATTGCTAACTACAACAAAACTAGGTGACTCTGGTCTGGCGGCACGAGCCGGAACCGGTTGGGCATTCTGTACGCCTTGCGAAACAAGCATTTCGACCCAGTTTCCAGAGCCCACAGGAACGGTTGATTTATTGACAATGATGCGACGGTGCTTAGCATCCAGTGCGCTGCCTATGCTGCGGGCCACAACCATCACCTGAGAGAGATCGGGCTCACCGTTAGGAAGTGAAGGAGTGCCTACGGCAATGAATATGATTTGAGCCCGCTTAACAGCCTCTTCTAAATTGTCTGAAAAATTGAGGAAGCCAGACTCACTGGTCTCTCTGACAAAATCTTGCAATCCGGGCTCAAAAAATGGCACTAAGCCACTTTTCAAACTACCTAAGCGCTCCGGGTTGGCTTCAACAGCCGTGACATGATTGCCAAGATACGCTAAACAAGCGCTCGTCACTAGACCTACGTAGCCGGCGCCAATAACACATATATCCACGAGATTTATTCCCACAAACTAAGAAAAGGAAAGCGAAGCTATGCTAGCCTCTGGTTATGCATATAGCTTAAAGCCTATGGAGCCCCATGTCTTCAGATTTAGAAAGCTCAAATTTAGAAGGTTCACATTTAGAGCAGTTCATTGCAACCGTAGCCAAGCTCAGATCTCCTGAAGGCTGCCCCTGGGATAGAGAGCAGACTCACAAAAGTCTAGCCCGCTATTTGCTAGAAGAGGCCTATGAAGTGATGGAAGCAATTCACGAAGGCGACCCTGAAAAAATCAAAGAAGAACTGGGTGACTTACTGCTACAAATTGTACTCAATTCACAAGTAGCAAAAGACGATGGAAACTTTACGATTGAAGATGTCGCGGCCTCGATAAATGCCAAGATGATCAGACGTCATCCCCACGTTTTTGCCGACTCAAAAGTTGATACGGCCGAAGGGGTAGTGACCCAGTGGCAGGAATTGAAAGCAAAAGAGAAGCAAGAGAAACTCGACCAAGGGCAAGAGCAGCCTGAGGCAAAAGAATCAGCCCTAGCAGGGGTGCCCAAAACCATGCCAGCCTTGCTTCAAGCCCTAAAAATTTCAGAAAAGGCTGTCAACCAGGGCTTTGAATGGGAAAAAGAAGCTGATGTTTGGGCCAAACTTCATTCAGAAATTAGCGAACTCCAAGAAGCGATTTCACACCCTGACTTAGTCAGCCCCAAAAACGGCCAGGCAATTGACCCGAGCAAAAAGAAAGACAGTGACAAAGCCAAACAAGAAGTGGCCCTTGAATTTGGCGATGCCTTGTTCTGCATGGTAAATCTGGCTCGCTGGCATGCCCTCGACCCCGAAGAGTGCTTGCTAATGACCATCAACAAATTTAAAAACCGCTTTGAGTGGATGGAGAGGCATAGCGAACGCCCCCTCAAAGAACATTCAGCTGAGCAACTAAACGACCTGTGGGAAGGCGCTAAAGCGGCTCTAACAGAGAGTTTATAGTGTATTTGAAGTTTGAGCCACAGCTGGATTTGGTTTTGTATTGGGCAGAGAACTTGGCGTAGGGCCTGACACAGAGCCAGCGCTCGCAGTTGGCGCCGCCGCAGAATTAGCTTGAGACTGGCCATTGCTCGGTGTGCTCGAAAGAGCACCCTGAATGCTTTCTGGAATGTTGTTCAAAGCTTCATTGCGAGCGTCTTCTGCTTCCGATTTTTCAGTCGGCCGCTTAGGATTTTTGGAGATCTTTAGTGGAATTGAATTATCGAGACCAAGGTCAATAAACTCGACTTTGTCTTTTATTGGCTCTACGGTCGGAAGAATTGAAACTAAGCGACCGAGACGCCTGGTCAAGGTAGCATCAGGCAAACCAATTTTTAAGGTCAAATCGCCGTTAGCAACTTTAACGTCAAAGGGTTGACGCATATCAATGTAATCGACAGGTCGCCCGGTCTGACTACTAATATAGTTTGCCCAACTAGCCCACTGAGCCACTTCGCGCGAAGTGAGCTTCAAGCTGTGCTGCCCGTAAATAACCAGGTGAGGGCGAACCACCGCAGGAAACTCAGCAATGGAAATAAATCGACCCGATTGAGCAATAACAGCCTCTGCTGGCTTGCTTGGATCTGGACTATAGGTAGCCCAGGGATACTCTTCTAATATCTCTACGACTAAGTGCGGCTTCGGTAGGGCATAGCGCCGAACAAAAGCATGACGAACAGCCTTAAGAGAAGCAATTTGATTTTCTAATTTCTTGGGATCAATGCGATAAATCGGCACATTGACTGCATTTTTCACAAGCTTAAGAACTTGATCTTTGGTGGCCACCGAATTACCGTGCACAATCACTTCAGTTTTTTCATTATGAAGAGTCCAGGGCAAGTGGGTAAAACAAGCAGCTCCAGCAACAAGCATGCCGATCAAAAGTACATAGCGCAAAGTTTGTCTACGCGATCTAGCGCGACGGGTTGCTTTCCGTTGCTTGCGACGACTCTTCATCCATTCGCGGCGCTGATCAGCTTCCATTATCATAGTCATGCTGGCAACTCCTCTCTGCTTTCGCAGCTAGAGTGATTGGCTAGCAAATCAGAAGAACACAATCTACCGTCGAGTGGAAATTCGCCGGAAAATGCTATTTGCGCTGGTCCGTTTAACTCGATGAGATTATCCAAGGAAGACCAGGTGACCTCAAGTTCCCCACCTGGAAGAATAACACAGCATTGGCGGTTTAGGCGCTCTTCAATTACCCCTGCTGCCACCACGGCCGCAGCACCCGACGCACAGGCCAAAGTTGGCCCACAGCCTCGTTCTACGACGTAAACGACGGCCCGATCGCGCCCCTGGAGCAGAGCAAATTCAACATTAACTCCTTGAGGAAAGATAGACAGGCCCTGAATCTGGTGGGCCAGGTCAAGCAATCGAGCAGGAAATTTTTCCACAAAAGTAGCAGAGGCACCACTCGATATACCATGCATACAGCCTTGATATTGAGTCAATTCCAACTCTGGGCAATCAAAGATGACGCAGTGGGGATTACCCATATCAATAGCAGTGGCACTAAGGGTGATATCGCCCAAAGTTAGCTTTTCGCCAACAAATTTGACCTCGGGCGCAGCCAAACCTGTACTAATAAACCGCTGTTGCGGATTATTAGCGGCACCACCGGCAGAGCCGGCAAGCGAGTTGAGAACAGTGACATTAACAGGATAGGCCCGGGTTGCAACCTTGAAACGATCAGACTGAGGCCAACGTCCTTCGCTCTCACATTTAGCATTTTCACGAGCAAAATAAGCTAAACAACGCAAGCCATTACCGCACATATCAGAAGATGAGCCATCACTATTGATGTAAATCCAGGCCAAATCACATTGCTTATAAGAAGGATAGGCGCTGACAATTTTTTCAGCTACAGAGCTAGCAGAGGCATCAGGACTGACCGCGACAATTAGACCATCGGCACCAATGCCAAAACGCCGATCACAGACTAACTGAGCTAACCGACTAAGAGTGGCCGCAATATCTATGTTTTTCCCAGCGGCCTTTAACAGGCCATGCAAGGCTAAATCGAGGTCAACATCTTTGACCATGACGAAGTCGTTGCCAAGACCATGCATCTTGGTAAATGGCAATGAATGCGGTAACAACTGATTGGGGTCGGTTTCCATATATCTCGGGAGATTATAACCCTTGCCAGCTTTCTTGTGCTTGACATGATCAGGAAGTAACAAACTTAAAGGGAATTGGCGATAATCCCTTATATACTCATCCAATTTTAGTCTTGCAGCAGCATCTGAGCAGTAGAAGGTTACTAACAAAATGAGAGCGTATATATCTGTTGACTTAGAAGGCGTTAACGGAATTTTGCATTCAAGCCAAACCCAGCCCAACGAGCCCGGCTACGCTAGGGCCCTAGAGCTAATGCATGAAGAGACCAATGCTGTAATTGAAGGCCTTTTGGCCGGCGGTGTAGACGATATTTTAGTGAACGATTCGCACTGGGATATGCGCAATCTTCATATAGAGAAGCTCTACCAACATAAAGGGGTTTCGGTGCGCAGCGGCTGGCAGAAGCCGTTCTCGATGGTTTCCGGGATAGACCCAGCCGATTTTGCCGTTTTTGTCGGCTACCATGCCCGGGCCGGTCATGCTACCGGGGTTTTAAGCCACACCTACAGAGCCCAGATCTTTTTCGAAGTGAAACTGAACGGTCAACCAGTGGGCGAAACTGGCCTCAATGCCGCATTGGCTGGTTACTTTGGCGTACCAATAGCGATGCTGTGCGGTGATGACACTGTTTGTGACGAAGCCCGCGAGCTGCTGGGAGATATTGTCACAGCCCAGGTAAAAACTGCTGTTTCGCGCTATGCCGCTGTGTTCCACCCGCATCAAGAAAATCTCAAACTCTTAAAAGAGAAAGCTCGTCAGGCCACCAACAAAAAGCACTGGCAATTATTCAAAGCAGCTGAACCAGCCCAGATTGAAATCACCTTCTTTGACCCATCCATGGCTGATGCAGCTGAACTGTTACCACAAATCAAGCGACTTTCCGCTAGAACCATAACAATTCAAGGCGCCGATTACGGCGAGACATTCCGGCTGATGCTGGCAGTGGGAGCCCTTGGTGCGAGCAGAAAAGACCCCTATTTCTCTTAAATCCGGGCTTTATCGGACGACCAAACCATAGCCACAAAACGAATTTGATTAAATCTAGCAATTTTCTCTCCGACCTGTAGAGGGGAGGCCTGCTAGCGGGTATCAAGAATATACAGGGGATTGGATCTCTTGCCAAAAGAACAAGCAACGACGGGGTATGACGTCGATGCAGTTCGACTGTGCCTATATTTTTACTCGGTCCATGGGGAATTTTCAGATGTTCCATTCTTCCTACCAAAATCTTTCAATCCGGCAACAAATAATCGCAGCCAACCAGTCGTATCCGTGCCCACGCTGCAGTTCTGGCATGATTGAGCCCTTTGGTATCACTGAAACACTGAAATGTACTTCCTGCGAGCGCAGCTTCGTTGCCCTGCGTGGGGGAAGAATGCTCTACCCAGCCAATAGCATGGGCCTCAAGATCGCCCTGACCTTCTGGTGGGACGGCTTGAGATGGCACTGCGCCGGCACAACAGCCAGCGCCAGGCAATTGCTCGTGCCAGCCATTTTCTTAGCTATCCCAGTACTCCTTTCACAAATTCTTCTATCACTTAATCTTATTGCCAGCAGACCCGAGTACCCCGCTCTCTTTGCTGCCGCTGGTCTGCTAGTTGGCCTGGCCTTGATATACTCAATCTGCGGAGACTTCGATGTAGTGGCGAAGCGCAAAGAAAGAACAAGCAAAAGCCCGCAGCCAGACCGCCCTTCTTCGGGCAATTAAATATACGGACTGATTAATTTTTGGAACATATACCGGTTCTCCTCAACGAAGTTATCGAGGCATTGGATGTACGGCCCGGTCTCACATATGTAGATGCCACCGCCGGCGCTGGCGGGCACTTGGCACGTATTGCTGAACTGACCGAAGGCAAGAGCAAACTTTATGCTTTTGACCGCGACGCTGGCAGCCTGGAGCGGCTCAAGGAGCGCTTCGGCGACAAAGTATCGATGATCCATTCGAACTTTAGATATCTAAAAGAGTCATTGGCGCAATATGGTGTCAATACCATTGATGGTGGCATATTGGCAGATCTAGGCGTATCGTCGATGCAAATAGATCAAGGAGAGCGTGGCTTTAGCTTTCAGAAAGAAGGCCCACTAGATATGCGAATGGATCGCAGCGAATCAGTTTCGGCCTACAACATAGTCAATCAATGGCCAGAAGGCGCACTTGCAGACATCATTTACAAATACGGCGAAGAAAGACATAGCCGCAAGATAGCCAATCGCATAGTGGCAAATAGGCCGATCGAATCTACCCTTGCTCTGGCTGATATTGTCGCTCGTTGCATACCTAGAGCAGCTGATAAAAAAAATTACAAAAAAAGTTTCGGCTCTGCTGGTGGTGGCTATATACATCCGGCTACCAGAACCTTCCAAGCCATAAGAATGGCTGTTAATGAGGAACTTGAGAGTCTTGAAGATTTCTTACGAGAGTCATTAACTATTCTAAAGCCAGGGGCAAGATTAGTAGTTATTACGTTTCATAGCTTGGAAGATCGAATCGTTAAACAATTCTTCAAGATGGCCGCAGCGTCATGCATTTGCCCCCCTCGAGCCCCGGTTTGTACCTGTCAAAAACAGTGCGAGGTACTGATAATTACGCGTAAACCTGTTACAGCTTCTGAAGAAGAATTGCTTGCCAACACCCGGAGCCGTAGTGCTAAACTACGTGCAGCTCAAAAGCTGATTTAGGAGTATATATGGTTAACACTCTCCCGCGCCGCCGCGTTAACGAAGAACAACCCGTGAGCTTCGCTTACGGAAGATCTCATAATGATTCGGCCGCAAGAGTGTCCGTTGCCAGAGTTGCCTTGGTTGAAAACATGCAACCAGCTACGACTTACCCAGTTGCCTTCGGCTACAGCCAAAATCAAGCCGCTCCAGTACGGTCCACACCAGCGCCATCACGGACCGCTCGTCCGCACCTGGTACCGATTGAGTCTCCTAAGCGCAAAACCCGCAGAGCCCCTTTTCTAGTACGTGTAAACAGAACGCTACAAGCTTCATTAATAGCTCTGTGTGGCTTAGCCATCTTGGGTTATGGCTTTGATGTTTCCTCGTCAAGTGAAGTAGGTAAGGTTCAAGACCAGGTCCGTCGCCTCAGCGAACAAAATTCTGAACAGTCTTATGACCTTCTCAAGAGGGTCTCGTATCAAGACATCCAGGCCAGCGTCACCGGTAGCACCGGTTTGCGAGTGCCGGAAGAAGTCAAGATAGTCAAAGAAGTGACCGCTCCAAAACTTAATCCTTTCAAGCCAGCCAAACATCAACTACCTTTGATGCCAGGCTACTAAAATATTGGTTGTTACTTCTGACAACCATTTCTTGTAACAAATCAAAAAGTATCCGATAGATATATATCGGGTCTTGTTGATGGCGGAGTGGAAAGGACTTGCCTAGAGATTTGATAGATAGACCGGTAAGAACAAGGTCCCGAACCGGGCGAAAACGGCGTCAGCCCAAATCGCCCCTCTGGTGCTTGCGCTTCTGTCAAATTGTCTTAGGCGTGTGCGCCCTATCGGTGGTTGCCAGACTCTACTATCTACAGATCTATCAAGGCAGCAAACTTACAGAGAAAGCCCAAACCCAGAGACAACAGCACAACATGCTGGTGCACCGTGGCGCTATTACTGACCGCCGGGGCCTTCCTCTAGCGATAGATACAACTAGATACGACATCTACGTGCACGTTAAGCTACTCAAAGCAGAGCGCGAAGAAGCAGCTGTAAAACTAGCAGCCATTGTTAAAGAGCCAGTGGCAAAAATTTCCAAGCTGCTCAACCAGGGTTACCCTGTCGTAACTTTAGCCAAGCACCTTGACAGAGAGACAGCAGACGCTCTACAGGCGCTGAATTGGGCTGGCATTGATATCGTACCTCGCCCCTTTAGACAGTACCCAGAAGGGGCCCTTGCCGCTCACCTGCTTGGTTTTACTGACGCTGAGTTTCACGGCCAGGGTGGAGTAGAACAAGCCGAACACGAGATGCTCACTAATACTGGCACCATTCCCAAGCCCCAGTTGGACGGCAAGGGCCATCCAATATTGGTGCCGGAGCGCGAACCATCGTGGGACATCACACCACCGCTAGGTCGCCACGTTGAGCTGACTATAGATAACTATCTGCAGCACTTGGCTGAAAAAGAATTGTTTGCCATGTGTAAACACTCACACGCCCTCAAAGGCGCGGTAATTCTAGCTGATCCAAATACTGGCGAGATCCTTGCCTGGGCCAACTACCCATCGTTTGATCCCAACCACTACAACAAATATCCATACGAGATTCTCAAAAACTGGTCTATGGTTGATGTCTATCAACCTGGTTCTACCTTCAAAATCATTACCGTTTGTTCTGGTCTTGAAACCGGAGCCATCAAACCTAACGCTACTTTTTACGATGGTGGCTCACTAACGATTGGCAATCGCACCATCCACAACCACGATGGCGGCCATGGCACCATCGATTTGAAGGGTCTCTTCATCCACTCTTCCAACATCGCCTCAGCCATGATCGGTATGGCGATGAAGCCCCAAGTGTTCCACGACAAACTCTATGACTTTGGCTTAGGTCGACGCACTGGTATTGAACTGCCAGGCGAATCACGTGGCCTTTTAACTCCTGCCAAATATTGGACACCTATCGACTCTGCTACCACCGGCTTTGGTCAAGGCGCCATTGCCGTAACTCCTCTACAGTTAGTAGCTGCAGTCAGTGCAGTTGCAAACAACGGTGTTTGGATTCAGCCTCACCTAATCAGAAGAGTGTATGACCCCAGCAATGGTGTCACCGAAAAATGGATCGAACCAAAGAAACGTCGAGTCGTAGCGCCAGAAGTAGCCAAACTAGTTTCACGTCTTCTTGCTGAAAACATCTACGAAGGTACTCAAATAGCTGGTCAGATTCCGGGCTATAGAGTGGCTGGTAAAACAGGTACCGCCCAAAAAGTAACGGCCAATGGCCGAGGCTATATGGCTGGTCAAACAATTGCTTCTTTTGTAGGCTTCTTGCCTGCCAGCAACCCACAACTAACCTGCATCGCGGTGGTTGATAGCCCCCAGACCGATGGTCGCTGGGGTAACACTGTGGCTGGGCCCGTCTTCAATGCCGTTGGTATGGAAGCAGCTCGCTACCTCAATATCTCACCAGACTATGTCACTGTCCCTGGTGATAAGGGCAAGAAAATTCAGCCAGTTGTTCCGCCCTCAGTGAAATATGCAGCCGAACTAGGCGGCATAAGCAAAGAGCCTGAAAGTGTCGGACATTAAGCCCGCTAGTGACACTCCACCAAGCTCGGGAAAAAGCTTAGCTAAGACGTTTTCGCTGGTCGCTTTCTTTACTTTGCTCTCTAAGTTTGCTGGTCTAGCTCGCGACATGGTCGTTGGTCACGCTTTTGGCCTTGGCATAGTTGCCGATGCCTACAACTATGCCTATTCAATTACTGGCACCATTCTGGTGCTGTTTGGCGGTCAAGGTGGACCCTTTCATACGGCGACATTCGCTACATTGACCAAAGAAAGAGAAGGTGGCAACGGCAAGCTAGTAATGCAGATGATGGCTTGGACAGCCATAGCCATGGGCCTCATTGCTCTGTTAGTTTATATTTTTGCACCAATCATAGTGCAGGCAATTGTGCCTGGTACCGTCGATGCTAATCATGGATATAGCACCGCTCAGCGCTTGGTAGAAGTAATCAAACAAGTGCGCATCATGGCACCTCTAATTATGATTGCCGGGCTAGTTGGCATTGGCTGCGGCATATCAAACACTTACAATGAACATTTTTGGCCATCGATTGCACCGGCCTTTGCCTCTGGAGCAATCATCACTTTTGTTCTCTTGCCCCACACTGACGGTGGTGTTGCCCTAGCCCTAGGTACATTGGTTGGTGGTATTGGCCAGTTAGCTGTGCAGATACCCGGCATGCTCAAATCCCGTCCTTGCCTTAGTTTTGATATTTTTACTAAGCTACAGCCGGGCATGAAAGAATATCTAGTGATGTTTCTACCACTGACTTTCAGTACTTCCATTGGCACTTTAATTGGTTATGTAGATCAAGCTTTTTCATCAGGCTTAGTACAAGGTGGTTGGTCGGCCATCTGCAATGCCAATAGATTAGTTCAGCTGCCCCTAGGAATTTTAGTTACAGCCATGCTTGTTCCCATTGGCCCTATCTTTGCTAAACATGTAACCGCCGGAAAAATTGGCGATCTCAAATCTGAATTAAAACGCGCTCTAACCTTACTTTGGTTCTTGGCTCTGCCAGTATCGGCCCTGCTATTAGTAGAAGGCCGCTCAGTGATCAAACTGCTTTTTGAAAAAGGCGCTTGGACAGCCAACGACACTGAGATGGTGACATCAGTTTTGCTTATCTTGACACCGATGATCTTCTTTTATGTAGCCCGCGACTTACTCACCCGGGTCTTTTACGCTTTCCAAGAC